>JAGLEV010000060.1 GCA_023144895.1 Thiotrichaceae bacterium | reverse complement strand
ATAAAAGAAATAAAAGAAATTAAAGAAATTAAAGAAGGTGAAATAATAGAACAAGATAATCAGAATAACTTTGTTCCAGAAGAAAAATTGAACTTTGATCTTGAGGAAAAATTACTGGGTCTTCTTGAGAATAAGGAGCTAGAGCTAGCTAAGAGCTGGGTTAAGTCTGATACACCAAAAGATCGACAAATCGTGCAGTTAATTATTGTCGCCTCTCAATGGAATAACATTCAAAGTCTTTGGAAAAGTATAGCTAAGCGTTGTAAAGAACAAGAAGCTAGTAGTACTGAGAGGTTATTTCTTCAAGGCTGTCTTGATTTGCACAATTTACAATGGAAAGATAGCAAAGCATGTTTTGATAAGCCTAGAAAAGGCAGTGCTTATAATCATGAAAAACATCAACGAGCTTCAACTACACCAACAGGAGAAAAAATTGAAAAAATTTTGCTATATGGGTTAAAAAATTCAGCTGGAAAGCTAGATAGTAGATCAATTGTTGTTACTAAAAAATGAATGGGAAGAGTAGATGTTTATTGATTTAAAAAAAAATCAGGTGCAGTCCGATGCAGTACAATCCAAGCAAATACTTGAAGTATTACAAAAAGAAAATGGTAACTTTATCGCTATTGCTCAAACAGGGAAGGATATAGAGGCTTTTTATGATTTAAGAACAGGGTTGTTATGGGAGGCAGTACCTAGTGATAAGCTTCAGACTATTAGTGATTATAAAAAACAAGAGCTATCTTTTCTTAATATCCATGAGTGGGGTCTTCCAACAAAAAATATACTGTATAGCTTTACTAAAGCTAAGGGCTGTCCATTAATAAGTGATTGCAAATCATTTTTGCTTGGTAGATGTTTGTGGTTAGTTCAAGGTGGTACTGTTAATTTAGCAAAAAGTAGCGCTGGAGTAATGCCTTGGGCTAGGGGTTCGATTATTTTAGTAAGTCATCAATTACAAGAACCAAAAATATTTATAAATACTCTAATTCAGAAAGACTGGTTGTTATTTTCTATAAAAGGAGGCACACCATTAGAATTGGAAGCAATTAATTACAATAAGAAACTATCAGAGTTATTAGAAATGAAAGAAGAAACCTTGAATAAAAAACAACTAGAAAACTTAGATTACAATCGCCTACACCAACCTAAACTAGAGTCCTCTTGGTGGCAAGACCCCAATAAAGGTTTATGGGAACTATGGGGAAGTAGTGAAGCTGAATTAAAAGAAAAAGGTGTTAGGGCGCGTAATCCTGATCTTGATATACAGAATGAACCCATTGCCATTGACTTTGGAACCAGTAGTACTGTGGTTGCATACTCTGAGCAAGGACAGCATCGCTTGCTTAGAATTGGTTTGCAAGACTTCTATGCCACGCCAGAATCACATGATTATGAAAATCCTACAGTCTTAGAGTTTCTTGATTTTGAAGCAATGTTAAACGCATGGCAAAAGAATGTTTATCGTCCTGAAGTCTTATGGGATCAAGTACGTTGTTCACATGAAGCTAAATCAGCCCTTGATAATAGTGATGGGGATAGTGCTAAAGTTAGCAGTGTGTTAACCAACCTTAAACAATGGATATTACGAAATGATGATGCACCACAGATTCGTATTATCGATCAGATAAAAGGTTTTGAGCATGAATTAGTCTCTGCGGAACATACTTTAAACCCTGTTAAAGGGGAGACATTACAGGTTCAAGAAAATTATCCTTTTGATCCTGTTGAGTTATATGCTTGGTTTTTAGGAATATCCATCAACTGGCGGCAACGTGGTCTTTTTCTACGGTACCATATGACCTTTCCTGTTAAATATACACAGGAGATTCGTAACCGAATTTTAGCGTCTTTTCGACGGGGTTTATTGCGTAGTTTACCTGAAACATTAAGTGATCAAGCTTTCGCTGACTTTAGTGTAGAAGAAAGGCATTCCGAGCCTGCGGCTTATGCCATTGCTGCATTACATGATGGTGATATTGAGCTAACTGATGAAGGCATTGCCTATGCTGTTTTTGATTTTGGTGGCGGTACAACGGACTTTGACTATGGTTTGTATCGTTGGGCAACTGAAGCAGAGGAAGATAAAGATGGTACAGAAGAAGTGTTTGAACAGTTTGGTACAGGGGGAGACCCTTATTTAGGGGGGGAACATTTACTAGCAAACCTTGCGTTTGAAGCATTTAAACATAACCTACAAGCCTGTCGTGAACATCATATCGTTTTTACACAACCTGAAGATGCAAAGGGATTTCCTGGCTCTGAAATGCTGATTGATCGTAGTCATATTGCCAGTACAAATTCCTATCGTATTATGTCACAGCTTCGTCCTTTGTGGGAAACAGGTAAGCTAGAGGATAGCAGTGGTCGTATTAGATTAAATCTTTTAAGCCGAGAGGGTGAAGAAGTTGATTGTGAATTTACTCTTGATCAAGAATTATTGAGTGACTTCTTATCACGACGCATTCTACGGGGGGTCGTTAATTTCTTTAGTGGTTTAAAAGGAGCATTTGCAACCAAACTTCCTGAGCAATGCTATATTTTATTGGGGGGTAATTCATGTCGTTCACCTTTCGTTGCACAGATATTTGATGTGGTAGAAAAATTAAACCAGCAAGGGCAAGATAAACAAACATTATTGGAAGAGAATCTAGCTGAGGAGTTTAGTAATCTTAAGCAACAGGTCCAAGCAATATTTAAACCTATTTTCCCTAAACAAATGCCTAACTGGAAAATCATCCAGCCATTAGAAGCCGATAAAGAAAACCCTGAGTCTAAACCTACCGCTAAAACAGGTGTTGCTTGGGGACTGTTAACCCTAAAACCTGGCTCTACTATAAAAGTCATTAACCATGCTGTTGAAAAAAATGAGAGTGGCGATGCACCCTTTGCATGGTTTGTGGGCAGTGTGCGTAGACGACAATTTCAGCCTTCTATTAAAGCGAATGAAGCATGGGATGAATGGGTTGAGCTGGGTAAGCCTCGTGAAGGAGTGTTCCCTCTTGTCTATACTCTAGAAGCCGCAGCGGAAGGTAAACAGCAAAAAGAGGCAGGCTTAAAGTTTAAGGATATAAAACTCGCTGGATTAACAGAGGGCAGTCGCCTGTATGCGCGTATTATTGGTAGTAATCATATTGAGGTGTGTACTGCAAAAGATAAAAATACGTTGCATGAATCTAATAATTTACATGAAATTGTGCTGAATTAAATAATGTCTTTGGTAGTCATTGCTTTATCCTGTTTAATGAGGTTAAAACAACGATTACCAAGGAAATTTAATCGAGGAATAATAGTACAATTCTTTTAGATAATAGGTTTATGATCACAGGATACAGAGACTGGCTCAATTTATATCCTAGAAACTTGCCATTGATAACACCAACTGAGGGGTAATATCCCCTGAATTGCTACTATTTTATTACTTTATTCCATGCAGACTTTTAAAAACTAGCCTATAATACAACGTTCCTTAGGACTGAAGTTATAGTTCATAAGTATCTTCCAAAAATTCCTTCTAAGGAGCCAAGATTGCCAGCCTCAATAACTCTTAAGGGTGAAATGAACATGCAGAATATTCTCCATGTTTATACCACTGATACCCGTGAAATTCTTCATTCTGTCACAGAAAAACGTGATGAGTCACCGCAGTTCTTTTTGCGTTCACCTGTTGTTGTTGATTGTTATGCAGTGAAAAGTGAAAGTCATCATATTGACTTTGAGGCTTTATTAAAAGGTCTAAGATCTTTGAGCTTTGTTCCTGTTGGAGTGAGGCATATCAATGATAAATCTGTAGCAAAGGCGATCCAAGGCAATTGGTGTATTTTGCGTGATTCTCAGAGTGTGAGCTCACCTGCAGTTGTCAGCCCTCAGGCTCCAGAAGTATCAATAGCGACAGATCAAGCTTGTATCGAAGTTGTTAAAAAACCTATTCGTTCAGGGCAACAAGTTTTTGCACAAACGGGTGATGTTGTTGTGCTTTCACAGACGAGTGCGGGTTCAGAAGTGCTAGCTGCTGGCTCTATTCATATTTATGGCAAAGCCAGTGGGCGTATTTTAGCAGGAGTTAATGGTGATAAGTCAGCAAGGATTTTTTGTCAGTCTTTAAATGCTGAACTCATTGCTATTGCTGGTTGCTATCAGCTTCTAGATGAAGTTGATACCCCTCTGAAAGGTTTGCCAACAATGATTTCTTTGGAAGGTGAGACCTTGCTTTTTGAGGCGATGTTTTAGGTCAAGGGGTCAGTGAAAAAGTTGCAGTAATATAATTTAAAAAAAAGACGGTTTTTTTGTGATTAATAACTATACTATTACAAACTAATACAAGTAATAGCTTGGACTGTCTGATATTATTGTAATGATTAATGGGTGTACTGATAAGAATATCAACCAAACTCAGTGACTTCATCACAATACAAACTTATTGATTGATAAGCTATTAAGTTCTATCTGCTTAAACATCAGGGCATTAAGGTTTTAAGATATTGGAAGTGACTAACGAGTAGGGTCGACTCATAAAAGTACAAACTTTTTTAGTTATATTGTTATAATAGGAGACTATTTTTGAGTAAGGTAATTGTTGTTACATCGGGGAAGGGTGGTGTTGGTAAAACAACGACAAGTGCAGCTTTCGCGATGGGTCTTGCTAAAAATGGGTTTAAAACCGTTGTTATAGACTTTGATGTTGGCTTGCGTAACCTTGATCTAATCATGGGGGTTGAGCGACGCGTTGTTTATGACTTTGTTAACGTGATTAATGGGGAAGCTGGGTTAAAGCAATCGCTCATTAAAGACAAGCGTGTAGAGAATCTTTATATTTTGCCTGCCTCTCAGACTCGAGACAAAGACGCACTCAGTCAAGACGGTGTTGAAAGCGTTATTAAAGAATTAAAGAATGAAGGCTTCGACTACATTGTGTGTGACTCTCCTGCAGGGATAGAAAAAGGTGCTTTTATGGCACTTTACTTTGCAGATGAAGCCATTGTAGTAACAAATCCTGAAATATCATCAGTGAGAGATTCTGATCGTATTTTGGGTATATTACAAAGTAAATCAAGACATGCTGAACAAGGACGTGAAGTAAAAGAGCATTTATTGATCACTCGTTATTCTCCTGAAAGAGTTGATGAGGGGCAGATGCTAGCAGTTGAAGATATCCTTGAAATACTTGCGATTCCTTTACTTGGGGTGATTCCTGAGTCGAATGCTGTACTACAAGCATCAAATCAAGGTGATCCAGTAATTTTGGCAAATAAAACGAGAGCAGGGCAAGCATATAGTGATATTGTGAGTCGCTTCTTAGGTAAAACAGTTGAGCATCGATTTTTAGATACTGAACGTAAAGGATTTTTCAGACGTATATTTGGTTAAATGGATAAATGATGAGGTTTTTCGATTATTTTCGTCAAAACAAAAAGAATAGTGCGAGTCAGGCAAAGGAACGACTGCAAATTTTAATTGCTCATGAGCGTACAAGTCGCAATGCGCCTGAATATTTGCCACAACTAAGACATGACTTGATGAGTGTTATTCGTAAATATGTTCCTATTGACGATGAAAGTGTTAAGGTGCAAGTGGAAAAAGGTGCGGGCTTTGATGTATTAGAGCTAAACATCACTCTGCCTGATAGTTAAAGTACCTTTCTTATATTTTTTTAGGCTAAGCTCAATAAATCGCCGTTCAGCGTATACTTAGCCTAATTAGTCTGCGCACTCCTAGGGTGTTTGCTTAAATCTATCTATATTGTTTTTACAGGTTCTTATTATAAATTTTCATAAGAGAGTTTTGTGTAACTTTGCTTGTATTTTCAAGGTCTTTTGAAAGTGCTATTGATAGTAAAATCAAAGTTACCCAAGATCTCCTAAAGAACCTACCATCCTAACCTGAATCAGTGGTTAACAGATAATAGAATACATCCGTATTTTATGCTGTAAAAATCACTGTAGGTTTCATTCTCATCAATGATAGTTGGTAGTATTGTGGATAGACTAATAGAAAACACGTCAGTCAATAAGTTTAATCAGGATCAAACTTTAGAAATAGTTATGGTGCAAGAAAGCACTGCTATGGTAGCACTAGAGTCCTCTTGGAATACATTATATGCAAGTTGTCAGCAGAACCCTATTTCTCTTTCTTATGCTTGGCAGTATACATGGTGGATGAGTCATGCTGAGAAGATAGGTGGTACCTTATTCATTAGTTGTGTGTATCAGGAGGATAAGCTACTTGCTCTAGTGCCTCTTTACCTTGATCCTAAATCCAATGTGGATAGCTTACGTTTTATTGGTCAATCTGAACGTGACCAAGAAGTCCCTGTTTGTGTACAAGCAGATATTCTTATTGCTAATTTGGATCACTCATTAAAAAGCGGTGTGATGGACTTACTGACAATTCATTTTAGAACACTGGGTAAACACTATAATATTACAATTAACTGCTTGAATGAAAAAGGTTTATTTTATTCCTTTATTAAAACCTTACCAAAGCAATGCCGCTTAAATCGCAATGCACGTTTGAATTTATTAAATATCAACTTGCCAGAATCTTTTGATGGCTTTTTACAATCACAAAATGAGGCATGGTTAAATAGTTATCGAAAGCACAATATAGCACTTGATGAATTAGACGAAGAGCCAGAATATCGTTTCTATAATGAGCCTTATCAAATGGATTCTGGTGTTGAATCTTTTGCACAGCTTTCATGCTCTGGGCAACGACGTAATACGGGTGGGCATTGTTCCTTTGATGATGACGAGTACATGAGCTTTCATGAAAATTTAAGTTTTGAATTAGCACTGCGGGGGCAGGGTTATATTGCTTCACTTATCGTTAATAGGCATTTGCTTGCTTCAGCTTGTTATGTTGTTGTTGATAAAAAGTTACATATCTATCAATTGGCTAGTATAAAAAATAGTCGTCATGCCTCATTTTCTACCAGTGTTTTACTCATTTTAGCTATCATTGAGCGAGCCATTGAAGAAGGTTGTGAATCCATTAGCTTCTTATCAGAATGGGGTGAGGATGAGCTTAATGGAATGGCACTAGAGGGTGAGATCCAGCGCCTGTATCATCTACGTTGGTTTAGGAACAGAGGAAGAATTTATCTTGAAAACTCGGTTCGTAAACTTTATCGAACATTGATCTGGCGCTAGATTGTAAGAAACTTTCTGGAAACTAGTTCACTAATAATTCAATTAACATCTGATAATAGATCTTTTCTAGCGTCTCTAAATCATTGATGCTAACACACTCATTCACTTGATGGATCGTAGCATTAAGAGGTCCTAATTCTAAAACCTGAGCACCTGTTGGGGCAATAAAGCGACCATCTGAAGTGCCACCTGATGTTGATAGCTCAGGGTTAATACCTGTTTCTTGTTTGATTGCTGAAACAGCAGCGGCAACTAACTCACCTTTTGCTGTTAGGAATGGCTCACCTGATAAGTTCCATTCTATACGATAATCTAATTGATGTTTTTCCAATAAAGCTTCTACTTGTTGTTGAAGCTCTATTGCGGTTACTTCTGTTGAAAAACGGAAGTTAAAAACCATGTCTAGCTCACCAGGAATCACATTTGTTGCACCTGTACCTGCATTGATATTAGAGATTTGGAACGTGGTGGGCGGAAAAAATGCATTGCCTTCATCCCATTGCATTTCATTTAACTCAGCCATAAAAGGTGTGGCTAAATGAATAGGATTGCTGGCTAATTGAGGGTAGGCGACATGACCTTGTTTACCGATAATAGTTAGGTTGCAGCCTAATGAACCACGACGACCATTTTTAATGACATCACCGAGCTGTTGGCTACTTGAAGGCTCACCGACAAGACACCATTTGATTTTTTCATTACGTGCTTCTAAGGTGTTGACGACTTGAATGGTACCATCTGTTGCTGGTCCTTCCTCATCGCTGGTAATTAAAAAAGCAATAGAGCCTTGATGATCAGGATAGTCGACGATAAAGCGTTTAACCGCAATCGTCATTGCAGCAATACTGCCTTTCATATCGGCTGTACCGCGCCCATAGAGTAAACCATTACGCTGTTCTGGCTTAAAAGGATGAGAGTCCCAATTTTCAATAGGGCCAGTAGGTACCACATCAGTATGCCCTGCAAAACAAAATACAGGTTGCTCAGTACCACGGCGTATCCATACATTCTTTACATCATTAGAGTGCATGGCTTCGGTGTTAAAACCTGCTGGCTCTAATAAATTGGATAATAAATCCTGACAGCCTTTATCTTCAGGAGTAATAGAATCACGAGAGATAAGTTGCTCAGTCAGTTCAAGGGTCGTTAACATTAGCAAAGAGTCTCTTGGTAAATGGCTTCATTAAAACCCACCATACAGCCTTTAGGTGTTTCTAAAACGGGGCGCTTAATTAATGTGGGCTGTTCTTCCATAATGACTAAAGATAAAGTCTCATCAATATTTTTCTTGCTCTCTTCTGGTAGATTGCGCCATGTTGTACTACGTTTATTGACCAACGTTTCCCAGCCTAATTCTGCAACCCAGTGACGAAGTTGAATAGGATTAACCCCCTCTTGACGAAAATCGTGAAATTCATAGTTAATGTGTTGGGAGTCTAGCCATTTCTTAGCTTTTCTCACCGTATCGCAGTTGCTAATACCGTAAAGAATAATCATAGGGGTTATTTCTATCGATGAAGTGAGGTGGCAGTATAGCGTAAATTGTTCCATAACAATAACAGCCACTACTTTAGTATATTAGCCCACTCAACGTGTCGATATCAATGAACCTTCAAGCCATCATTGGCATTGTTATTTTCACTGAGAATGGAGCAATGATGACTCATAATCAATAATTTTCGTTTCATGGTACCTATAAAATAAATTGATGACGATTGAAGTCTAAAGCCTTGATTTTCTGTTGCTAAGAGATTGTAGCTCTCTTGCTTTATAACTAAAACGGGAACTGCTGACTGATGATAGTAGCAAGTCGTTAACGACTTAAAGCTCCATTAATAGTGATATTTTAAACAAGTTGATGCACTAGCGCTTATCCGTAGATGAATTCCAATTATCCATTTTTTAATGTGATATCAATAGGCTATTGCCATAATTCTTCAATACAAGACTTATGAGATTAATAGAGAAGGTGCTGAAAATGACGAGCAAATCAACAATCTGTTTAAACATGATCGTTAAAAATGAGTCAAAAGTGATTCTGCGTTGCTTAGAGAGTGTGGTGAAACATATTGATTACTGGGTAATAAGCGATACAGGTTCTACTGATGACACGAAAGAAATAATTACCGACTATTTTAAAAAGCATGATATTCCCGGTTTATTGACAGAAGATCCATGGGAAGACTTTTCTCATAATCGTAATATTTCACTCAATAATGCCAAAAATAAAGCAGATTATATTTTTATGATGGATGCTGATGATTACTTGGTCGCATCGGATAAATTTAGTTTTGGTACACTCACTGCTGACTCCTATCTCCTTGCTATTCAACGTGATAATATCTCATATTATTTCCATAAGCTGATTCGTGCTGATCTTGACTGGCGTTGGGAGGGTGTTTTACATGAATACCTAGCACTAGATGGCAACTATCGTATCGATAAAATAACAGGCGATGCGGTTGTTATGTCAACCTCTGATGGTGATCGTGGTCAAAGCCCTGATAAATTCAAAAATGATATTGCAGTATTAACAAAAGGTCTTGTCAAAGAGCCTGATAATGAGCGTTATCGATTCTATCTGGCACAAAGTTATCGTGATGATGGTAATGATGAGCAAGCACAAAAACATTATGAAATACGTGCATCATTAGGTGGCTGGGAAGAGGAGGTTTATATTTCCATGTTAGAGGCAGGGCAATGTCAAATTCGTTTGAAAGCAGATGAGTCATCAATCATTGAAGCATTATTAAAGGCACATTATTTTCGTCCTAGTCGATTAGAAGCTTTGTACGCACTGGTCAATTATTGTAACCAAAATAAACGTTATCAACTGGGCTATACTCTTGGAAAGCTAGGGCTTTATACGCCGATTTCAGAAGATGTGTTATTTGTTAATACCTCTATTTATGAATGGATGCTTGCGGATGAAATGGCGGTTTGTGCTAGTTGGGTTGGTCACAAGCAAGAAGCAAAGAATCTATTGAATACACTTTTGATGAGACAAGATCTTAATACATTGACTAGAAAAAGAATGGAAACAAATTTGACTTTTTGTTAAGTTAAAGTCAAGGATCACTAAGCCACTATCATGTTTTCTTGTACAGAACGAATCAATAGCAACTCATAACAATCATTAATTCACTATTTTTAATCGTTTTTTGTTACTAGGCTGGTAATTTTATTTAGTTTGTGTATTCTGCTACTAGGAAGCAATAATAGCTTGCTTCCTATACCGTATTTTAATTATTCTGTTTTCTCCTGTCCTACCAAAGTTATTTAGATGGCAATAAGATCTTCCATAAAAGATGAAAATAAAGAAGTCGCAATATTTCGTACTAGAGCGCTGATTGCTGCTGTTTTTGTTACATTAATGCTGTTTGGTATTTTGACACGTTTGTTTTTCTTACAAGTCGTGCAGTACGAGCACTATACCCAACTTTCTAGAAAAAATTATCAACGCCGTATACCTATCCCTCCTGTACGTGGTGAAATCTTTGATCGTAATGGTGTTTTACTCGCGGGTAATCGTATTGAGTATGTGCTTGAAGTAACTCGTGATGAGGTTAAGGATATCGACGACAAGCTTTCAAAAGTACAGGCTATGATGTCAATGAGTGATGGTGAGATAAAAAAAATCAAACATAAACTGCGTATTAATAATCGTTTTCAGCCAATCATTATTAAACGTAAGCTCACTAAAACTCAGATTGCAATTTTCTCTTCCAACCGACCTCGTTTTCATGGTTTTGACTTGCATTTACAAATGGAGCGTTACTATCCTTATCGAACGATTGCGGGTCATGTGCTGGGTTATGTTGGACGAATCGATAAAAAAGATTTAAAGAAAATTGATAATAAGGAATATAAAGGTACGAGCCATATTGGCAAGTCAGGTCTAGAAAAAACTTATGAAAAGTTATTACATGGCAAATCAGGCTATCGCTTAGTTGAAGTGGATCATCGTGGTCGTCATAAAAAATTACTTGAAGAAAAAAGCCCGACGGCAGGACAAGACCTTTATCTCACCTTAGATATTAATTTACAGACTAAAGCAGAAGAATTACTATCAGAATATAATGGTGCAGCGGTTGCAATTAATCCTGCTAATGGTGAAGTCTTAGCGATGGCAAGTATGCCAGTTTATGATCCTAATCAGTTTGTCAACGGTATCTCACATCGAAATTATAGTGCTTTACGAGATAATCCCGATAGACCACTTTATAGCCGTGCCTTTCAAGGCTCTTACCCACCGGGTTCAACAATCAAACCTATGGTTGGGATAGCAGGTTTGGAATCTGGAGTAACAAATCGATCACGTTCTGTTTATGGTCGAGGGTTCTTTTCTATTCCAGGTAATAAACATCGCTATCGTTGTTGGAAAAAAACGGGTCATGGTCATGTCAGCTTGGATCGAGCAATTTATCAGTCTTGTGATGTCTATTTTTATGATCTTGCTTATCGAATGGGGATTAAACGTTTTTCGACAGAACTGAAAAAATTTGGCTTCGGTCAAAAAACAGGAATTGACCTTCCTCATGAGCGAGCAGGTTTAATGCCGACTGCTGAATGGAAGAATAAGCGTTTCAATACTGCTTGGTATCCCGGGGATACAGTTAATATTGGTATTGGACAAGGATTTTGGCACTCAACGCCTTTGCAGCTAGCTCAAGCGGTGGGTATTGTTGCCATGAAAGGCAAACGTGCTGTTCCTCACTTGTTACGAGGTGTTCGAAGCGCAAAGGATAAGCGAATCAAGTTTATTGATGTTCAAATAAAGCCACCTTTAGTATTAAAAAGCAATAGCTATTGGGATGAGGTCATTAGAGGTATGGTACATGTTGTTCATGGCCCTTATGGAACAGCGCGTAAATCGGGAGAAGGGTCAGCCTACAAGTTTGCAGGTAAAACAGGGACAGCCCAAGTCTTTGGTATTCCACAAAATAAAAGCTATAATGCATCAAAGCTTAAAAAGAAGTTACATGATCACTCCTTATTTGTATCCTTTGCACCATGGAAAAATCCACAAATAGCATTAGCTGTCATTGCTGAAAATGCTGGGGGTGGAAGTAAAGTTGCAGCACCTCTGGCACGAAAAATATTAGATGCCTACCTCGTACCAGAAGAAAATATAGAGACGAATGATGATGTTGATAAAAAAGAAAAAAATAATTATAAACAGCGTGGACGTAGTCGTTTAAGGAAGGTGAGACGTGTATGACAATCAACCCTTTGGAGATTTTTTGCGTCGGCTGTTTTCTGGTGTAGATCTGACGATGCTGATTGCACTGGCTACCCTGTTAGGGGTTGGCATTATTACTCTATATAGTGCAAGTAATGATAAATTATGGCGTGTAGATAACCAAATTATTCATATTAGCTTATCAGTAGCGGGTCTATTTCTTGCCGTTATAGTGACACAGTTTTTTCCTAGTACCTTTTTACAACGCGCTTCTATTTGGTTTTATATTCTGGGTCTGGTTGTACTGCTTCTTGTTATTTTTGTTGGAGAGGAAAGTAAAGGTGCTAAGCGTTGGCTTAATATTGGTGTTGCTCGTATTCAGCCCTCAGAATTTATGAAAATTATCGTGCCACTCATGGTGGCTCGATATTTTGCGGACAAAACACTACCCCCTCGTTTTATTGATCTTGTTTGGGCATTGCTTATTGTTATCGTTCCTGTCTTGTTGATTGCTTCACAGCCTGACCTTGGTACTGCTTTATTGGTTGCTAGTGCAGGGCTCTTTGGGATCTTCTTTACAGGGATTTCATGGAAGTGGATTATTGGTAGTATTGTATCGTTAATGGTGGCAGCACCACTGCTTTTCTTTTATGGAATGCATGATTATCAGCGTCAACGAGTGATGACCTTATTTGATCCCACTTTAGATCGTTATGGATCGGGATACCATATTCTACAATCTTTTATCTCCTTGGGCTCAGGGGGTATGAATGGTAAAGGTTGGATGCATGGTGACCAAGTTCGTTTAGGATTTTTACCCGAGCGTCATACCGATTTTATCTTTGCGGTTATTGGTGAAGAATATGGCTTAACAGGGGTGGTAATGATCTTATTACTTTATCTCTTTATTATCTATCGGGGCTTATACTTGGCGGCTTGTGGTCGAGACACCTTTGCTCGTATCTTAGGTGGATGTTTTGCATTGACTTTCTTTGTTTACCTTTTTGTAAATACTGGCATGGTTAGTGGCATTTTACCTGTTGTTGGTGTTCCTATGCCACTAGTGAGCTATGGGGGAACCTCATTATTAAGTCTGATGATTACCTTTGGTTTAATGATGGGATTGCGGAAAAAAGCTAGGAAATATTAAGCTGAGACTTAAACATCAAAGGGTCTTAATCAAACTATTTCTCCTTTTTCGCATATTCATTATCAATGAGTCATAGTAATATTTATTCCTATTACTATGAAAATAAAGTGATTATTTAATATCGCTTACCCATTATCAGTCACTTTTTTATCGCAATTTAAAACCTGCTACTCTGTTTAAGACTCAATTCAAATCTGAGTCCTATGAACGACGCGGGTAAGTTCAATAAGAAAATCTTTGATGCTCTGGTAAGACTCTATAATGTATAATAAAAAACGACTAATTTTAGCATTTTTCATCATGTCTTTATTGAGTGCTTGTTCGGGCTTAGACTCATCAAGTTCTCATCCTAAAAAAGTGACAGGATGCAGGGATACAGCGAGTGTTATTAGTGCAGAAGGTTATGAGGCAAAAGGTGTAGCCTCTATCTATAAAAGCTCTCGTCAAAGTGCCTCATGTGAAAAAGTAGATTTAGATGCTTATACCGCAGCACATGCAACGTTACCACTGAATACACATATTAAAGTCACTAATCAAGACAATGGCAAATCTGTCATTATCAAAATAAATGACAGAGTGACAGCTTCTAGTGCTCCACTATTAACGGTCACACCCGTTGTTGCACGTTTATTAGAAGCGAGAGGCTCTTTTCCTGCACAAATTAAAGCCATCACGAGTCGCCGACTGAGTACAGCACCAAGTTCAGGAGGTACTAGGCTAACAGCAAAAAAATCTGTCACTAGAAGTACTAATAACCGATACTATATTATTGTTGGCACCTACCCCTCACAAGATAAAGCATTTGATCGCTTTATTCGTTTATCTTCGATTGGACTTTCTAATACTGCAATGGAGACAAGACAAATAAAAGGTCGACTCTTCCATATGGTACGAATAGGACCTTTTTATGATCAAGATAAAATTGATAAAACCAAAGATAGGTTACGTCATGATGGTTTAGTGAAATTTAAAGTTGTGAAAAATTAATAGCTTGAATTGTTGGTTCTGTATTTTTTAGTAGGATATTCAAGTAATTAAGTGCATAATGATCATTTAATAGACTATACTTGTTTTGTCACAGGAGTGGCGAAATTTAATCCTTCTTTACTCGAATAATGTGTCGTTATCAGTAGGGATTAGCATTTTAAACAATGGAGTGAATAAAATGAAAAGTATCTTATTAATACTAATGTGCCTAGCAATGCCTAGCTTGGCTATTGCTGCAATAGAGCTCGAATCTAAAGAGTCTACTGGTAAAAATTCAAAATATAATTGTGCTGATGTTACCACTTTAGATACGGATGATGGGCTAGAGTCTTGTACAACTACAAGCAATAAATCACTAGTTAATATGCAAAGCGCATTACTAAAACGCCACAAAAAAAATAAAAATTTCATTATCTTACTGACTAATATGCAGGGTGCTTGGATAGAGTTTCGCGATGCTCAATGTGAGTATATGGGCAGAAATAGTCCTGTTAAAAGAGATGGAGCAAGAGCAATGCTTCGATGTGAGATACAGCAGACAATGGCGAGAGTTGAGGCTATTAAAGCACTTTGAGTGGTAATTCAGATGCTTAATTGATTCTTTGGAGAATTAATTGAGATTTTTTAGAGCCTATCGAGAGCGGGTCATTCATAATAAGTTAGCCGTTCTTGTTGCCTTTGCAATCCAGTTCATAGAGGCAGTGGGAATGGTTGAGTCGGTGTTTTTCTACAGTCTTGTTAGCCCCTATTGGGGAAATGTAGAATAATCTCTTAATTTAGCTTTTTTGTTTATATTCTGTAGCTGTACAGCCAAAAAAAGCTTTAAAACGAGAACAAAAATGGCTAGGGCTACTAAATTTCAAATCATAGCTAATAGAGGTGATTGATTCTCCGTCTTTTACGCGTTCAGCGGCAACTTTCAAACGTAATTGTTGCTGTAGCTGTCAGTAAAGCTAAACTCCCCTTAGTGATTGCCAACCCCTTGCAGGTTCATCAGTTTGCCTTATCAACCGGGAAGCTGGCTAAAACAGACAAGCTAGATGCCCAAATGATTGCACACTATGGTGAAGCACTTCAACCACGCCTCACTAAGATAAAACCAGAAAACACTCAAAAAATAAGTGACTTATTAGTAAGAAGAGCTGAGCTTCTGTCCATGAGAACCATGGAAAAAAATCGATTAAGTATACTGCCAAAGCACCTTCATACCGATATAAAAAACCATATCACC
>JAGLEV010000006.1 GCA_023144895.1 Thiotrichaceae bacterium | reverse complement strand
ATGATCATATGATTCTAAACATATATAAGCCTATTATATCCTAGTAGGTTTAGTTATATGATTTGACACATTTTGAACTATAAGGAAATTCCGGATAGTTGAAGTTATAGAGGCAAATATGGAGACGTTGGTTCGTGAGATAAAAAAGGGTGACTTTTGTTTTTAGTAGTACTGTAAGTAGTACCAGTTGTTATTCAAATAAACAAACTATTTATTAATCAATCGGATAGGTGTAAAATCCAGTTCCCTCCGCCCCACCAATTCAAGGTCTTATAAAACCTAAAATAGCCCATAAAACTGTGAAAATAGTTTTATGGGTTTTTTTATGTCTGTCATATTTTGAGCTGTATTATTGAACCCTAGTTTTTTAGGTAATAGCACCATAGTTTTGTTAAAAGCGGTGCTACTAAAATTTATAGCACTAAACGCACAAGCTTCATAAACAGTTAGTTACTCAGACCCAATAGCGTAAAATTAGAGCGGAAATTACTGACATTTTACTTACAAGGGTAAATTATTCATTTTTTTACCCTTGTTATAGATATCAAGGGTAAGAAATTCATTTATTTACCCATGTTATAGATATCAGGGGTAAGAAATTCATTTTCTTACCCCTATCACTCATTTACATTTAGGAATAATTGATACAAAGCATCATTAAGGTAGTAATTATCTTTACCTATTCTATGCTTAGAAAGTAGCCCAACTGTGATTAATTCTTCAAGATACTTTGCTGCTGTTTTACGGGTTACTTTCAAATCTTCGGTCACAAATTCAATCTTTGTATAAGGGTGGCGAAAGATATTATTTAATAACTCTTGGCTATAAATTTTGGGTAGCTCTGCCCGCATTCTTAGTTTATGAGATTGCATCAGCTTTTTAATCGCCTTAATCAAATGAATCGTTTGCAGTGATATTTTTTCAACTGCTTCCAACATAAATAATAACCATAATTCCCAGTCATTATGAGTGCGTACTGCTTGTAATAAACGGTAATACTCTTCTTTATGCTGATTAATATAACGACTTAAATACAATACAGGTAATGACAATAAATCCTGTTTAATCAAATACAAAACATTAATAATACGCCCTGTTCGTCCATTACCATCATAAAAGGGGTGAATACTTTCAAACTGATGATGGATCACTGCCATTTTAACCAAATCATCCCAATCACAAAGACTATCATTATTAATAAACTGCTCAAGATTAGACATAAGACCCACAATCTCATCATGGCTTTGTGGTGGGGTATAAATTATTTCCCCTGTCTGTTCATTTTGTAAAGTAGTGCCTGATTGAGCTCTAAACCCAGCATTATTTTGTTCAATAGCTTCTTGAATAATAATAATATCATTACTGGTTAATAACCCACGTTGTTTAACCTGCTTAAAACCATTTAGTAAGGCATTGGAATAGTTATAAACCTCTTTAGTGGCTGAGGATGCAAATTGTTCCGCCAGATAATCACTTTTAAACAGCTCATCATGCGTGGTAATAATATTCTCAACCTCTGAGCTGTCTTTTGCTTCTTGTAGCGATAAGGTATTGATTAAAATATTTTCATTAGGAATGGTGGTGACAATGCCTTTTAACTCAGCTAAGGCTTGATGGGCTTTGACACATTTTTTTAAGACAGATTTACTTTCGATATCTTGTGTTAGTGGTAAAAAAGGAATCTTGTAATTCACTGGGAATTGCCTTTTGGGTTATTGGTTATCTGTCGCTTTGAAATCTTCAGTAGGTTTAGCTTTAGCATGGAGACCTACTGGGGAGCAAGTGCTTTATCACGGTTTTGTATAACACAGTAAAATCAAACCTAAAAACGTCTTTATATTCAGTAACGGCTAGTTTTGAATTAGTACGAAAATTATCGGTACTATCCCAGAGGTAGTTTCTAGTTGCTTGATTTATTTTTGTTTCACACCCATCCATGAAACAAGTGACTATTGAAGAATAAAACACAAATCCCATAAACAAAAAAAGACCTACTAGAAAGCGGTCTTTTATGCTTATATCAATATTGGATGCTATCCCAAAGTGTTGCTCCATTTAAATACTTATAAAGATATAATTTATATATATCTTTATATTAAATGGCGGAGAGGGAGGGATTCGAACCCTCGATGGGAGTTAAAGCCCATATTCCCTTAGCAGGGGAACGCCTTCGGCCTCTCGGCCACCTCTCCGTTGTTCTAATAAATTAGAGAACGGTAGAATACAGATGCTTTGCCTTTAGGTAAAGCTCTATTTTGCCAATTCTTCAGATTTTTTCTCTTGTTCATTTTCGTTGAGTATTTTATTGTAAATTTCCTCTCGATGCACTGAAATCTCTTTGGGTGCATCAACGCCAATACGCACTTGATTACCCTTTACTCCAAGTACTGTTAGGCTAATACTATCGCCTATAATTAGAGTTTCTCCAGCTCTACGTGTTAAAATTAACATTATTATTTTCTCTCCATTTTAGAAAGTTCCATATTCTAAGAAAGCCCAAAATATAGTGGATCTATAATCTGAACTTTCAAAAGCCTATTGCAGGCTTCAGCCCCGTGACCTGTATAAAAATTCACACAACTGATGTAAATATCTAACAGATTAGTTTAACTAACCATTACTATTGATAGAGTATATTTACGACTCATACCTAAATAACTCATTGATTTTTACACAAAGTAACTTAATGTTCACTTAACCCCTTATGGTAAGTAAAATATTATAATAATCAGTAAATTAAAACATGAATAATACATTAACAAAGAGTATGATTTATTACCAATAATGAAAATAAAGACAATATTTTCAACATCTTAATACTCTGCGCCAATCTACAAAATTAACTAAACCCAAATTTACCACCTGTCTTTATATTGACACAATTACTGTAATAATAAAAACAAAGTGGCTTGTTTTATCCACAAAAATGATGAAAAAATGTTATTTAGTACAAAAATTATTCAATCTGAGAAAATATAGATAAAATGACCTACTAATTATAGTAGGAATTAAATAGCCTGATCTAAACCAAAAGCTTCATGCAGGCTACGAACCGCTAATTCGAGGTATTTTTCATCAACCACAACCGATACCTTAATCTCTGAAGTCGAAATCATTCTGATATTAATTCCCTCATTGGCCAAACACTGAAACATATCCTTAGCAACACCTGCATGTGAACGCATTCCTACACCAACAATAGAAACTTTAGCAATCCTATTATCACCACTACAGCCACGTGCGCCCATCGTATCTGATAAGGCACAGAGAATATCGTGAGCCTGTGTATAGTCATTACGATGCACCGTAAAAGTAAAGTCCGTTAGCTGATCTGTTCCTGCATTTTGCACAATCATATCAACTTCAATATTAGCCTCAGCAATCGGCCCTAATATTTTAAAGGCAACGCCAGGTTGATCAGGAACTCCTGAAATAGTTAACTGTGCTTCATCACGATTAAAAGCAATCCCTCTAACAACAACTTTTTCCATTACTTCTTCCTCTGCAGTGACCAAGGTACTACGCCCTTTCACACCATGATCAAAACTTGATAACACCCGTATAGGCATATTGTATTTATGTGCAAACTCAACAGCACGTATCTGTAGTACCTTTGACCCCTGACTTGCCAGCTCTAACATTTCCTCAAGGGATAACTTAGTAATATGTTGTGCTTCAGGCACCATTCGTGGGTCAGTTGTATAAACACCATCAACATCAGTATAGATTTGGCATTCATCGGCTTTCAACGCAACGGCTAATGCAACCGCGGTAGTATCTGAGCCACCACGCCCCAGCGTCGTGATACTGCCACTATCATCAACTCCTTGAAAGCCAGCCACCACCACCACATGACCTGTTTGCAAGTCAGCATGAATTTTAGCGCTATCAATATCAACAATCCGTGCCTTGCCATGACTCTGATCAGTCAGTACTTTAACTTGAGCACCAGTATAAGACTTTGCTGCACATTGTTTCGACTCTAAAGCCAAGCAAAGCAAACCTATTGTGACTTGCTCACCTGTTGAGATAATGACATCCTGCTCACGTTTAGAGCCTTTGGTATCAATCGCTGAGATTAAATTTAACAAACGATTAGTCTCACCTGACATTGCCGACACCACCACCACCACATCATCACCCTGCTCTCGCCAAGTAATAATACGATCTGCAACCGCTTGTATACGCTCTGGTGAACCGACCGATGTGCCACCATATTTTTGTACTATCAATGCCATTTTAAATCCTCTCTGCAACCCAAGCTTGTACAGAATCCAATGCTGCTTGTAAATTCTCAGGCTGGTTACCACCTGCTTGTGCCATATCAGGGCGACCACCGCCTTTCCCACCCACTTGTTCAGCAACAAATTTAACCAAATCACCCGCTTTAATTAGCTTAGTTTGTGCCTTGGTCACCCCTGCAATTAAGACCACCTTACTCTCATTCACTGTCGCAACAACAATCGCAGCTTCACCTAGCTTATTCTTCAACTGATCCACTGTTTCGCGCAACATCTTCACATCAGCATTAGGAATCATTGTGGCTAAAACTTTTAAACCCTTGACCTCAACAGCTGATCCACTCAAATCAGAGCCTGTTTGTGAAGCCAAACTTGATTTCATTGCCTGTAATTCTTTCTCTAAAGTTTTATTTTTATCTAAGACACTACTCAGCTTGGCAATTAATTCACTTGGTGTTGTTTTCATCATCTGTGACAAGGTCTGCACTTGTCCTTGCTGATCCTCAACCCATTGTGTTGCTGCTTCACCCGTTAAGGCTTCAATACGACGCACACCTGAGGCAACACCCGATTCGGTTGTCATCTTAAAAAGACCAATATCACCCGCTCTCTCCACATGGACACCACCACATAGCTCGGTTGATACGCCAATATTAACCACTCGAACAGCATCACCGTATTTTTCACCAAAGAGCGCCATAGCACCCACTTCTACTGCGGCATCCATTGACATAGTATTAATATCAACGAGTGCATTGCCTCGTATCTGTTGATTGACACGTTGCTCTACTTGGCTTATTTGCTCATAGGTAACGGCTTGTGTATGTGAAAAATCAAAACGCAACTGCTGTGCATTGACTAAAGAACCTTTTTGCTCAACATGATCACCCAGTACATGACGTAAAGCTTCGTGCATTAAATGAGTCGCTGAATGATTTAATATTACCGCCATGCGATGATTTGCATCAACACGAGTGTTAATAAGCTCCTTTACCTCAAGTTGACCACTCTCCAGTACACCTTGATGAATAAAGGTATTCCCTTGCTTAGTTGTATCACTCACAACAAACTTACCCTTAGCACTATCAATCACACCATGATCACCGACCTGACCACCCGACTCTGCATAAAAGGGTGTGGTGTCTAAAATGATTTGTGCCTTATCGCCTGCCTGTAATTGTTCAACAGGCTCACCCGCAACAAATAATGCTTGAATGACCGCCTCACCCACCAGCTCATTATAGCCAGTAAATACAGTCTCACTATTAACACTCAGTTTTGTACCATAATCCAAATCAAACTTGCCAGCACTTCGCGCTCTTTCGCGCTGGGCATTCATTGCAATATCAAAACCATTCTTATCAATCGTCAAATCACGTTCACGAGCAATATCAGCCGTTAAGTCATAGGGGAAACCATAAGTATCATAAAGCTTGAAAACAAGATCACCTGAAATGACCGTGCCTATTAAACCTGCCAATTGATCATCAAGAATCTTCATACCCTGATCCAAGGTTTCAGCAAAACGCTTTTCTTCAGCTAGTATGGTTTTCTTCACCTGTTCCTTAGCTGCCGTCAGTTCTGGGTAAGCCTCACCCATTTCAGCAATCAGTGTATCAACTAATTGATAGAAGAAAGGTTCAGTTTGTCCTAGCTTATGACCTTGCCGAGCAGCACGACGTAGAATACGACGTAATACATAGCCCCGATTTTCATTAGATGGCAACACACCATCAACAATCAAAAAAGCACAGGAGCGGATATGGTCTGCAATCACACGCAATGATTGATCACTGAGGTCATCCGTACCAATCAACTGTGCAGCGGCTTTAATCAAGTGTTGGAAAATATCGATCTCATAGTTGCTATGGACACCCTGCAAAATAGCCGCAAGACGTTCCAGCCCCATCCCTGTATCAACGGAAGGCTTAGGCAAAGGTGTTAGTGTCCCATCCTTGGAACGGTTATACTGCATAAAGACCAAATTCCAGATCTCAATATAACGATCACCGTCTTCATCAGGTGTTCCTGGAGGCCCACCAAAAACATGCTCACCATGATCATAGAAAATCTCAGTACAAGGGCCACAAGGACCTGTATCTCCCATTTGCCAGAAGTTATCCTTCGCACCAATACGACTTAAACGAGCAGGATCAACACCTATTTTATTAAGCCAAATATCTGCCGCTTCATCATCCTCATCAAACACAGTTACCCAGAGTTTTTCAGCAGGTAGTTGGAGCACACTGGTTAGATATTCCCATGCAAAGTGGATTGCCTCTTCTTTAAAATAATCACCAAAGCTAAAGTTACCTAGCATTTCAAAGAAAGTATGGTGTCTTGCGGTATAACCTACATTTTCTAGATCATTATGCTTGCCCCCTGCTCGCACACAACGCTGTGATGAA
The DNA here is from genome assembly GCA_023144895.1 of Thiotrichaceae bacterium. Taxonomy (GTDB): domain Bacteria; phylum Pseudomonadota; class Gammaproteobacteria; order Thiotrichales; family Thiotrichaceae; genus HyVt-477. Next base: position 12,059 of record JAGLEV010000006.1, on the reverse strand, counting down.
GTGGCACGGTTAAAGGAATGTTTTTCTAATCCTAGAAAAACATCTTTAAATGGCACCATTCCAGCATTGGTAAAAAGTAAGGTTGGATCATTGCTCGGAACGAGTGAGCTAGACTTAACTGCCTGATGCCCCTTTTGTTCAAAGAAATTAATAAAGCTAGTACGAATATCTGCACTGCTACTGGGCTGAGTTACTAATTGTTTATTCATGGGTTTAATTCTAATTGGATCAATTCATTCTCAAAACCACGACTCTTCAGGAATCGGGCTAATTTTGCACGCTTATTATAATCATGCGGTAACTGACCTGCACACTTTTTCATACAAACTTTATGAATTTGCTCATACCAATTAATTTGATCACTATTTAAATAACGTTCAATCAAAAGGTTAGTCACTTTACTTTGATATAATTTATTCAATATTTTATAGCGACCATAGCCTTTATTGAGACCAGAGCGTACGATCATTTCAGTATATCGTTCTTCACTGAGGTAATCTTTTTCCTCTAAGCTATTCAGTAATGACTCAATATCTTCATCACCACAATGCTCTCTTAAACGCAATTTATTCGCTAATTCATAACGTGAGTGCTCACGTCGGGCAAGTAAGCCGATGGCAGTTGACTGGCAGGATTTAGGATTGAAAAGTGGCATAGTTATATCGCTAACTCAAAAACAAAAAAAGCTAATCAACCACTTGATTAGCTTTTTATAGGTCACACCCTATTGTTTAGACTGAAGTCCAAGCAATAAGGGTTATAGAAGTTTCTTTGTTACTTCTTTTCAACTGACTTAGACTTAGTGGTCGGCTTTTTCTCTTTTCCCTTATCTTCTGGCTCATCCCTAGAAAGGTAATGGGCGCGTACTGCTGTCTCGATTTCATTAGCAATATTTTTATGCTCTTTCAGATAATTACGTGCATTATCCTTGCCTTGACCGATTTTATTGTCTTTGTAGCTATACCAAGCACCTGCTTTTTTAACCATGCCAATCTCAACACCCAGTTCAATCAGTTCACCTTCTAGTGAAATACCTTCACCATAGAGAATCTCAAACTCTGCTTGCTTAAAGGGTGGTGCAACTTTATTCTTCACGATTTTGACACGGGTATTGTTACCAATAATCTCATCACCTTTCTTTATCGCACCAATACGACGAATATCAATTCTTACGGAAGAATAGAATTTAAGTGCATTACCACCTGTGGTTGTTTCAGGGCTACCAAACATGACACCAATCTTCATCCGAATTTGGTTTATAAAGATAACAATCGTATTTGAACGCTTAATATTACCCGTTAATTTACGCAAGGCCTGTGACATTAAACGTGCTTGTAAACCAACATGAGTATCCCCCATATCACCTTCAATTTCAGCCTTAGGCGTTAAAGCAGCCACTGAATCGATAACGACCATATCAACACCACCAGAGCGCACTAACATATCGGTAATCTCTAATGCTTGCTCACCAGTATCAGGCTGAGAAACTAAAAGATTATCAATATCCACACCCAATGCTTTAGCATATTGAGGGTCTAAAGCATGTTCTGCATCAACAAAAGCAGCAGTACCACCAGCGCGTTGACATTCTGCGATAGCATGTAGTGTTAATGTTGTTTTTCCTGAAGATTCTGGCCCATAGATTTCAACGACCCTGCCCTTGGGTAGGCCGCCTATACCTAACGCAATATCGATATTAATTGATCCCGTTGAGAATACTTCAATATCTTGAATGGTGGTATCACCTAGACGCATTACTGCCCCTTTACCAAATTGACGCTCAATTTGTCCTAAAGCTGATGCTAAAGCTTTCTTTCTATTTTCATCCACAGGCGGCTCCTTTGTTAATAACCGCATGGATTATTCCATACATTTTCATAGGATTCACTAAGTTTCAATCGATTGCTTACAGACACTACAGAGTGCACTTTTAATAATCATTAGATTAAATATTGTAACAATCAAAAACTTAAGGAGTATTAAGGATTTCTTTGAATTAATTTTAGCACTAAGCCTTCCCTTCAAAAATGCATTGTACGGCATCATGATAAATCCCTTAAGTATCACAGAGAAATTTGTCAAAAAATGCCCAAGCCATCTCATAAGAAATACACGAGATGGGTAAAAAAATTATGAATAATGGGGAGGCAACTAAAAAAGATGACAAGGCTTCTTGCCGTGTCATCGTTATTAGAAGTGACAATCTAAGTTTTTCAGCGTGTTGAATGTTTATCTCTCAATGAGACAAAATGGATTATCTTACCCTTTTTAATGCAGCAGCATAATTTTTTGGTTTATAGCCACGAATTTTTTGACCATTAATAACAGCAAACGGTACACCATCGACTCCATCAAGTTTCTTTTTTCTCCATGCTGCATTTCTATCTTTTTCAATATCATAGACTTTTATTGGAATTCTTTTTGCACGAAAAAATGCCTGTGCTTGTTTGCAATAACCGCACCAACTGGTTACATACAATTCAACCTTTTGTCTTTTAACCGCATTATTCTTTGATGTTTTTTCTATTGCAAAATGACTCTTTGTACCTTCTATTAGTGTATAGCCAAATGCTATAGGCATTGCTAGAAACAAGAAAAGGTTAACAGCGAGAACCAGCATTAATTTTATTATCATTTTTTATCCTAATAAGTTGTTTAATTATAATTAATAGTACAACTATCACTTCTAGTAACTTACTAATTAATAAGGAGTTTGCTCTAAATAACTATAGTACTAGGATATTCCTTTAGCAAAAAATAAAATGATATGTTTTTAGTATAAAATCACCCTATAGTACTATTAACTAACCACTTATTCTTCCATTCTTCCTTATCATAAAATGCTACGCTATTCTAAACGTTATAATAAAAATATTGGAGTACCCACATGGTCAAAGAAGAAGCAGAACAGCTTCCTGATGAACTGAAAAATATTATGCGTTATGAGGTAAATTTAGGGAGTTGGAAGTCCGACTGGAATGCTTGGATTCAGAAATATATTGCCTCAGGAATACGATCTAAAGAGTTTGATTTAATGCTCGAAGAGCTAGATCCTGATATCTATCACTTTCCTTTATTTACTGCGGCTTTCTGTGAAGAAATTATTATTGTCGCAAAACACACTGCGGATTGGACGGTAAAACGCCATGATTTTTACCCAACGAATGATGTTTTATTAGTAGACCTTGGGCTGGCTGATATGTATCAAAAGGTGCTAGAAGAATTCTGTCACCCCATTGCCAGAGAAAAATGGCGATTAGAAGGTGACTGCTGGATGAATATGATGGATGAGAGCTTTATGGCTCGTTATCGTGCAGAAGACCAACAATCTTTGAATATTCATCATGACTTTTCTGACTATACTTTTACCATCGGTTTAAATACTAATTTCGAAGGCGGTGGTACATGGTTTGTACGCCAGCAAGTATTGGGTAATCCCAAGAATGGCTATTGCACCCTATTCCCCTGTATTACTCATCCACACGGTGGGCGACCTACAACGAAAGGAACCCGTTATATTATTGTATCATTTTGTCGGCGCGCTAATGTTTTCAAATAAAACTGCGAATAAAAAAGATATTTAAATCAGTATGTTTGCATTAAAAATGGTGTATCACTCTGATCACTTAATGCTACTGATGACATTTAAGCAGGCGAATTAGAAAGAGTTTCTAAGCTTCTGGTTCAAATCCTCAGCTCAGGCTACAATAGACACACTGAAACTTAGCTGATAGGAAGACAACCATGCCAGATTACCGATCTAAAACCTCCACTCATGGGCGCAATATGGCGGGTGCTCGTGCGTTATGGCGTGCAACAGGCATGCAGGATGATGATTTTAATAAACCTATTATCGCCGTCGTTAATTCCTTCACCCAATTTGTTCCTGGTCATGTACACCTCAAAGACTTAGGGCAAATGGTCGCTCGTGAAATTGAAGCGGCGGGGGGTGTCGCCAAAGAGTTTAATACCATTGCGGTAGATGATGGTATTGCTATGGGTCATGACGGTATGCTGTATAGCCTACCTTCACGTGAATTGATTGCCGATTCTGTTGAATATATGGCAAATGCCCATTGTGCTGATGCGCTGATCTGTATTTCAAATTGCGACAAAATCACACCCGGCATGTTGAATGCTTCCTTACGCTTGAATATCCCCACAATCTTTGTCTCTGGTGGCCCTATGGAGTCTGGCAAGAGCGTCATTAATGGGGTTGAAGTGAAACTTGATCTGGTTGATGCGATGGTTTCAGCGGCTGACCCCAATGAAACTGATGAAAATGTTATGAAAATGGAGCGTTCAGCCTGCCCCACTTGTGGCTCTTGTTCAGGGATGTTTACTGCTAATTCAATGAATTGTCTCACCGAAGCTTTAGGTCTTTCCCTACCCGGTAATGGCTCTCTACTGGCAACACATGCCGATCGTAAAGAATTATTTCTTCGTGCTGCTCGAGAAATCGTTAGCCTCACAAAACGCTATTATGAAGACAATGACGAATCGGCTCTACCCCGTAGTATCGCTAATTTTTCCGCCTTCCAAAATGCCATGACCTTAGATATCTGCATGGGGGGTTCAACGAATACCGTATTACACCTACTTGCTGCGGCACATGAAGCAGAAGTTGACTTCACTATTAATGATATTAATGAATTATCACTCATTACCCCTAACCTTTGCAAAGTCGCTCCAGCCACTCCGCTTTATCACATGGAAGATGTGCATCGTGCGGGTGGTGTCATGGCAATATTAGGTGAATTAGATAAGCTAGGGCTTATTAATCAAGACAATCCAACGGTTCACAGTAAAACCATGTTAGAAGCTATTAATAGATGGGATATCAACCGTAATCCTAGCGAAGAAGTACAAAAGTTCTTCTCTGCTGCACCCGGTAATGTGCGTACAGTGGAAGCCTTTAGCCAAGAAAAACGTTGGTCTTCGCTCGATATTGACCGCGAAAATGGTTGTATTCGTAGTATTGAAGGAGCCTATTCTAAGGATGGTGGCTTAGCCGTATTATTTGGCAACCTTGCGATTGATGGTTGTATCGTAAAAACCGCAGGTGTGGATGATGATAATCTAGTCTTTACAGGCAAAGCACGTATTTTTGAATCACAAGATAGCGCGGTAAAAGCAATACTAGGTGATGATGTCAAAGCAGGTGATGTCGTTATTATTCGTTATGAAGGTCCTCGTGGTGGCCCAGGAATGCAGGAAATGCTCTATCCAACTTCCTATCTAAAATCGAAAGGGCTAGGCAAAGCTTGTGCCTTAATCACTGATGGTCGTTTCTCTGGAGGCACTTCAGGTCTATCGATTGGTCATGTCTCACCAGAAGCCGCTGAAGGCGGTAATATTGCTCTAGTTGAAGAAGGTGATACGATTCATATTGATATCCCTAAGCGTTTAATTGAAGTACAAATTGATGATGCAACCTTAGTGACTCGTCGCGATGCCATGTTGGCTAAAAGTGACTCAGCATGGAAGCCAACAGAAGTTCGCCAACGCAAAGTAAGTGCTGCTCTTAAAGTTTATGCTGCCTTTTCCACATCAGCATCACGTGGGGCAGTACGTGATTTAAATCAGCTAGATAAGTGCTAAACTATGTGTAAATTTAAAACCATCGGCATTATTACCAAACAGTATGATGCTCGTATTCAAGAGACTTTACGTGTTTTAGTTGCACATTTAGTCAAGCACTCTATCACTTATCTTATTGATGAACAGGGTGCAAAGCAGCTTGGAATGGATGGTTTTACGAATCAGCAAATTGCTGAGCAAGCAGACCTTGCTATTGTGATGGGGGGAGATGGCACCCTCCTCCATGCTGGACGTTTTTTAGCACAATTTAATATTCCCATTTTGGGGATTAATTTAGGTCGTGTGGGTTTTCTTGTTGATGTCACACCGAATGACATGACAATCACTGTGGACCAAGTCTTAGCAGGTGAATATATTGAAGAAAAACGAACACTATTAGGCGCTTCGGTTTATCGAGGTGAGGAATTACTGGGTCGCTATGATGCGCTTAATGATGTGGTATTTCATGTGCGTAATGAAGTACGGATGATTGAATTCACAACTCATATCAATGGCACTTTTGTTAATACTCAACGTGCTGATGGTATTGTTATTGCAACCCCGACAGGTTCAACGGCTTATGCACTTTCTTCAGGCGGTCCTATTATCCACCCAAGCTTAGATGCACTGGCATTAGTACCTATTTGCCCACATACCCTTAGTCATCGCCCCGTTATTATTAATGCGAGTGATACCATTGAGATAAGCCTTTGTGCAGGGCGAAATGGTGAGGCGCGTATTTCTTATGATGGTCAAGCACAAATTGATATTATCTCGGGTGACCGTGCTATTATTTCCAAAAAGGAATATGCCATGACCTTACTACACCCCACAAACCATGATTATTATCACTTGCTACGCGCAAAATTACGTTGGAGTGTCCAACATTAATGCTAAGCCATATATTTATTCGTGATTTCGCCATTATTGAAAAACTAGATCTTCCACTAGAATCAGGAATGACCGTGCTCACAGGGGAAACGGGAGCAGGAAAATCCATTCTTATCGATGCCATTGGTTTAGTACTCGGTGATCGAGCTAATAGCCATACTGTACGCCAAGGCGCTTCCAAAGCAGAAATCATTTTAGTGATTGATATTCAACAAACACCCGCAGCACTAGAATGGCTACAACAACAGGATTTGGATAATGGTGAGGAATGTATTATTCGCCGTATTATCGCCGCAAAGGGTAAATCACGTTCATGGATTAATGGCTCTCCTAGTACACTAACAATGCTGAAACAATTGGGTGAATTAATTGTTGATATTCATGGACAACATGAACATCAATCACTGATGAAAAAGGATCACCAGCGCCAGCTTTTAGATGATTTTGCCGATAATCATGCCCTACTCACTAAACTCAAACACTCTGCCGCACTCATCAGTACTACTAACACACAATACCAAAACCTCATCAATCAAAGTGAAGAACAAAAAGAAAAACTTGCCTTACTTCGATTCCAAGTGACCGAGCTAGAGCAACTTAACCTCATCGAGGGTGAGCCTGATGCTTTAGACAATGAATACCAACGCCTTGCTAATACTGAACAACTATTACAAGTGACTCACCAAGTACAAGAGCAACTGTATACTGATGAAAATTCGGTGTATAGCCAGCTTTCCACACTGAACCAATCACTAAAGCAACAAATAGTCTTTGACAAGGGGCTAAAAGTGCCCTTTGATTTACTCAGTAGCGCACAAATTTTAGTCCAAGAAGCCGCTGAAGAATGCCGTCATTATAGTGATGGTTTAACACTTGACCCACAACGCTTACAAGAAGTTGAGCAACGGATTAACGATCTACAAAATATTGCTAATAAATACCAATGCTACCCTAATGACCTTGCTGAACGTCTCTCTGATTTGCATCAGCAGGTTGAGGGTTTGGACTCTAGCAGTAGTAAGATTGAAACTTTACAACGACAACGACACGAGCAACAACAAGCATACTTGCAACAGGCGAATAAGCTCACTAAACGTCGCCAGCAAGCCGCCAAGCAACTTTCTAAACAAGTCAGTCAGGCAATGCAAAGCCTCAGTATGGAAGGGGGTATCTTTGAGGTTGGGTTAGATTCTCTTAAAAATGAAAGCTACTCAGCCAATGGTTTAGAATTGATACGCTTTTTAGTCAGTGCTAATCCTGGTCAGCCAACCAAGCCTTTAGTCGATGTCGCATCAGGTGGTGAATTATCACGGATCAGTCTCGCTATTCAAATGATTGCGGCACAAAAAGTCACCCTACCCGCACTGATATTTGATGAAGTTGATAGTGGAATTGGTGGTGCGACAGCCGAAGTGGTTGGACAACAATTACGAAAGCTAGGTGATGATCGTCAGGTGCTTTGTGTCACGCACTTACCCCAAGTCGCCAGCAAGGGGCATAATCACTATAAAGTCACTAAAATCAAGCAAGCTAATAGCACGAGTACAGGAATGATTAGTTTGGATCAAGAGGCTAGAGTGGAAGAAATTGCCCGCATGATTGGTGGTGTAGCAATAACGACTTCAACGTTATCACTGGCTAAAGAGATGATTGCAAATTCATGAATAATACTCAAGTCAAACCAACGACGGCTATTTTTGTTGATGTACAAAATATTTATTATACTGTGCGCCAACAGTTTAATTGTCACTTTAACTATCGAGCTTTTTGGAATAGATTAAACCAAGAAGGTGAGATTACCCATGCCTATGCTTATGCTATTGACCGAGGTGATGCTAAACAACAGCAATTCCAACACATTCTGCGCAATATTGGCTTTGATGTGAAGCTCAAGCCCTATATTCAACGCAAGGATGGTTCTGCAAAAGGTGATTGGGATGTGGGTATTACTATTGATCTTTTACAAACTGCACCACTAGTGGATAAGGTTGTACTGGCTTCAGGTGATGGAGATTTTGATGTATTACTGAGCACTGTAATTCAGCAATATGGCATACAAGCGGAGGTTTATTCCGCATCTCAGTTAACGGCAGCCTCATTAATTGCCGTTGCTAGCCAATATTTCCCTATTGACAAGTCTTTATTACTCTAAAGACCTTGGCGATAACAACATATTTTTATAAAATTTACTCCAAACCCCGCAGGTCAGGTTATACTTATAGTATATCCTTGATTTAGAACAATTAGTATTTCTAGTAGTCTAAGCCATAAGGAAACAACAAACCGAATAAGATATTATGATTAAGTTTATCTTGACCACAACGTTAGTATTATTACTACCATTAAGTTCGTTTGCGACTAACGAAGCGTATTGTACTAGTTTTGCCCTGCGTACGACTAATCAATATTGGAACTCCTATCAATCAGGCTGTCCACCCAATGAAGATCAGTGGAATGGTAATTATAATGATCAATACCATTGGTGTTTGAAGACTCACAAATGGATGGTTGAAAATGCCAATGAAGTTCGTACTCAGATGTTTACAAACTGTCAGAATCGCACTAAAAATACGCCCAAGCCTTCAGGAAATTCAGCCCCAACGTCAACACTTCCCCTGATCGATAAACTCCCTATTGCTCCGACTCAAGATGCAACACCTGATAACAATACATCAAAACCTGAGCCACTTCCTAGTCCTGCCGAAATGGTAGATGATCAGCAGGCTCTGAATACGCTATTGTTAGAGGCGATTTCAAAAGATGATCTTAATCTCGCAAAGGTACAGCTAAAGAAAGGGGCTGACCTTGGTTTTGTTACGGATAAGCAAGAAATTATTAAACGCTTTGATATGACGCTAGCGATGAATGATAATAAAAGTGAGTCACTACTCTCTTATGCTGTGAATCAAGGCAGCACTCAAGTCGGTTTATGGATAATAGAGAAGCTGGGTAGTCATGCTGATTCTGAAGAACACACTATGTACCGCTCAACCTTGCTAGGTAATGCATTAATTAAAGCGAGCAAAGAAAGGTCATTAACTCTCGCATTACAGTATATTAAGAAAGGCGCTGATGTTAATTATAAGGTCAAAGAAAATACCCCCTTATTTTTTGCTATTCGTAATCGTGACATGGCGATGACTAAATTGTTATTGAGCAAAAAAGCTGACCCTAACCACCAAACAAAAAAAGGGAGTTTATTATCATTGGCAATCAAAGATGCTGACCTCCTTAACTTATTATTGAATGCTAAAGCTGATCCCAATGCTCAGCTCGATAAACTCTCACAACATCCTCTAAACCTTGCCATAGTGAAAAAACAAGCCAGTGCCATTAAGTTATTATTGGCACATTCAGCCGATATGACGGTTGGCGATTATCAGACTCCACCCGCTGTAATCCAAGCTATTAAACAAAAGAATAATACCGCTTTAGAGATGCTTATTCGTGCAAAAGTGGATTTAAATAGTATCTATGGTAAAGCAATTATTGGAGAGTGTAGCAATGTTAAGCTGGATCAAACGGCATTAGATATTGCTAAAAAAATAAAGAATACTAAAGCCGTTAAATTTTTAGAAAAAGCGGGTGCTAAAACGGCTAAGCAGGTTTGTCATCAGGATTAAGGTGGGTTAATTTCTTTAAGCGATATAGACCATTGGGACTGGGCTAAGCATTTAAAATCCGAAAAGAGTCACGCCTATCCTAGGCTCCGTTGATGTTTACCTAAGCCATAAAAATATGGAAGCCAAACATAACATCTCCTTGTAATTTATCGCTTTTCTCATGTCGAATCGAAATTTGGCGATAGTGTTTTAGCTTACCAAAATAAATAAGACCTCCTTTTTATAGTTTATTCCTTTAATCTGTTCAGGCTTAATCGGGGCCGCACCAAGATAACGTGATAGATTTCTTTTGTTTCGCCATCTTCGGGGCAACGATAATAACTGATCCCCTGTTCAGGGCTTCGACACCGCTGTCAACATGAACAACAAAATGATCTTTTTATGCAAAAATGAGCGATAGCGAAGCACAAAAATAAGGTTGAGTTAGCTGTCGTTTGTGATACGCCTTGTTAGCTTTTTTATTTAAATACAGCTACTTATAGGATGATCTTTCAAAGAACAACAAATGTCTGCTTCCTTTTTTCTTGTGTAATTTATACCTTAACTGATGATTAATCAATTATCTTTTGACTGAATTTTAACGTTCTTTATTTTTTATGCTTTTGATTTTAATGCCTTTCATTTTCTGTTTTAGCTGAATAACGTACTAACGAATAACTCTACAAAAAATTGAATCTGTGATTTTTAAAATGCCTTTGCTTTTGATGCTTTTGATTTTTCTCTGGTTTTAGCCGAAATACAACACTAAAAATCAAACCCTCTACAGAAGCTTGAACCTTTGATGTTTTAAATGCTTTTATGACTAATTTTAGAACTTTTTTGTCAGGTAAATTATTACGCTATTTTTTTATAGAGCTAACACCGCATACACTCGACCCCTGCTCAGCCCCTGAGATTCAGTCTAATATGATGTTTCTGTTCGTAAGCTCGCAGTTTTGCGCTCGGGCTTCCTATCCACAATTCCTCATGGACTTGCAGTTGCCGTCGGCTAGTAGTTATAATTCTCTACAACACGGTAGAGGGTAGGTTCTCCTACAGAGGACTTTCACCTCATTAGTTCACGCCCATGCTGGGCGTACCAAGGAGTTTAAACCGACATTTGACGGCTCTGTACTCCAGTCTGTCGCTGTAAAATGCGGCTTAACTTGGCGTCAGCTTCAAAGTAAAAAATTGTACATTCTATTAATATTCTCAATGGAAAATTGTATTCATATACGCTATCATTTAAGTCATGATTGTAACAATTGATACAAATATATTAATCTCTGCTCTTTTTAGCCAAAATGGTGCATCTCATCAAATTTTGCGACTTGTTATTGATGAAAAAATAAAACTGGCATTATCAACTCAAGTTTTACTGGAATATGACGATGTAACAAGACGAGTCGAAATATTAGAAAAAGCAAAATTAATAAAAGAGCAAACTGAAGATACTGTTGATTTGCTTGCATTACTTGCCCACAAACATGAAATCTACTTTAGGTTGCGTCCAAATTTAAGAGATGAGGGAGATAATTTATTTGTAGAGTGTGCTTTTGCGAGTAATAGCCAATATCTTATTACTTCTAATATCCGTGATTTTAATAGTGGAGAACTAAAAGGTTTTAAATTTGAGGTAGTAACACCTAAACAATTTTACCAAATATGGAGAAAAGATAATGAATAAAACACAAGTTGTCACCTTAAGAGTTCCTGCTGAATTAAAACAACGCCTAGAAAGTGAAGCACATCTTCAAGGTGTTTCAATGAATAATCTAGCAAATTATTTGCTAACAACACAAATTAGTTTGCTAGAAGCACTTTCAACTATTGAAGCTAGAATGGCAAATAAAAGTTATATTGAATTAAAAAAACGAGTAAATGAAGTACTTAATTCTGTTCAAAAAAATAATAATATTCCTGTGTGGGATCAGATAGATTAACTATAAATCAAGAACTAAGTGTCAAGACCCGCTTGGTTATAAA
>JAGLEV010000059.1 GCA_023144895.1 Thiotrichaceae bacterium | reverse complement strand
AGCCTGCTACAGCACGCCTTTAAAGGCGAGTTGACCCAAGCCAACTAACTGAGAAGGATATTGACCTCCCGTTTCAATGAAGGGAGCTTATTTTTGATGATACTCCACACAAGATGGTCATCAATATCAGCATAGCCATGAATTAAGATATTTCTAAATGAAATAATCTGTTGATAATGACTGATTTTCGCTACCGTTATGCTACAGGGAGGCTAGTAGCATCGGCTCTAAATCAATGACTGAAATAAAAGCGGAAGCACGTAAAGAACTTGATTGATGAAGATAATCAGGACTAAAAAAGCTGAAGAAGACATTAAAGAAATTTACAAATATTCGTTCTTAACTTTTGGAGAAGAGCAGGCTGAGAAATACTATAATGGCTTGGAGGTTAAATTTAAATCTATCTTAGAAGAAACCGTACACAAACTCATCTCATCTAATCAGTAGAATTTGATTCTCGCTGTGACATATTCAATAACACATATATTTGGAAAACTTATGCCACAATTACATTGCTATGTGCCAGAAGACTACTTTGACCTGTATGGTAGTTGGGACAGAGAGGCAATACAACGACCTCAACAGGCAAAAATGGAAGAAAGAGACGTACTGTTATAATGTACTTACTTGATACTAATGCCTGTATTCAATTTTTGAATGGCACCTCTAAAACACTTAAATTTCATTTTCAGCAACACACTGTGCTCAAAACCCTATCGAAATAAAAGATTTGCTTCTAATTGAGATAAAAACTCACTGACTGAAAGGTCAAGCTGATTTTAGAATAGAAAATTTAGTCAGCCATCAGACCAAAATATAAGCAACTGACTTTTGATATACTCTACTTAAAACTAAGTACTGGGGATAAAGGGTATCAACACGCATGAGTAATTTCATATTTATAAAAAAAGATTTTCCACAACTTTATGATGATGCAGTAGAGGCTGAACGCTTTTTATTTGACTCGCCCAGAGGTACCGCTATTTTTTGTCGTAGTACCTTAGAAAATGGCATTAACTGGCTGTATGAACACGACCAAAAACTCATCCGTCCGTATCAGTCTGACCTTAGTACATTGATGCATGAGCATTGTTTTACTAGTCTGATTCCTACAAACCTATTAACAGAGTTAAATGTCATTCGCAAAACGGGCAACCAGAGTGCACACGGTAAACGAGTGAAAGAAAGTGATGCGCTGGCTTCGCTAAAATACCTCTATCGCTTTATGAGCCACCTAGTCCTTTTTTATGGCAAAGAAACACCCAATCTACAACTATTTAATGAAGCACTCATTCCCCGCCCACTAGAAAAGCAAGTAGCCAAACTACCAAGTAATCAAGCAGATGCTAAGCGAATTAAAAAGCTTCAAGAAAATATTGATTATAAAAATAAAAAAGCACGTGAAGCTGAGCAACAGATAGCAGAGCAAGCCAAAACCAATAAAACATTAATGGCACAGTTGAAGCAAGCACAGGCTGAAACCACTGCCTTAAAGAAACAGCGAGAACAAGGTGTTGATATTGCTACCGCCATCCCGCTTGAGGTATCAGAAGCCGAAACTCGAAAACGTTATATCGACTTATCACTAAAAGAATGTGGCTGGGATCATTTACGTGAAGGTTATGAACTCGAATATCCAGTGAAGGGGATGCCAGCAAGCACCAACCCTAGCGGTAAAGGCTATGCAGATTATGTTTTATGGGGTGATGATGGTTTACCCTTAGCGGTGATTGAAGCAAAAAGGAGTATGGCTGACCCACGTAAAGGCAAGCACCAAGCTGAATTATATGCAGATTGCTTAGAAAAAATGCACGGTCAACGCCCCGTTATTTTCTATAGTAATGGCTTTGAAACCTTTCTCTGGGATGATCAATTTTACCCCGAACGCAAAGTACAAGGGTTTTATAACAAAGATGAATTGCAACGCCTGATTGATCGACGTGGAAACCGTCGTGACTTACGCAATTTTGAGGTCAATCTTGATATTGCAGGCTATCAACGACCGTATCAGCTTGAAGCTATTACACGAGTAGCAGAAAATAGTGTTACTAGCAATACGAATAATGAACTCCGTGGACGCGCTCGCCGAAGCCTATTAGTGATGGCAACGGGTAGTGGTAAAACGCGTACCTCCGCCGCAATCGTGGATATGTTTAGCAAGTGCAATTGGGTCAAACGAGTATTATTTCTGGCAGACCGTAATGCCTTGGTGTCACAAGCAAAAGGTGCATTTAATGCCCATTTACCGAACCTCTCTGCCATCGATTTAACCAGAGAAAAAGAAGATGATGGTACACGCCTAGTCTTTTCAACCTATCCCACCATTATGAATCGTATTGATGGCATGAATGATAGTGAAGAGCGTTTTTATGGTGTTGGGCATTTTGATCTCATTATTATTGATGAAGCACATCGTTCGGTCTATCAAAAATACCGTGCCATTTTTGAATATTTTGATGCGATGTTAATCGGCTTGACCGCCACACCCAAAACGGAAGTTGATCATAATACCTATGGTTTGTTTGGTATTGAGGATGACAACCCTACCTTTGCTTATGAGCTAGATAGTGCCGTGAGTGAAGGGCATTTAGTACCACCCAAAGCAAAATCAGTCCCTTTGAAATTTTTACGTGAAGGGATTAAATATGCTGAATTATCCGATGCAGAAAAAAAACAATACGAGGAAGAGTTTGGCGATCCAACTCAAGATGAAGCCGCTGATGAAATTGCGAGTAGCGCCTTAAATAAATGGCTATTTAATACCAATACGGTTGATCAGGTGCTGAATCATTTAATGACAGAGGGCATTAAGGTCAATGGTGGGGATAAGCTTGGTAAAACTATTGTTTTTGCTAAAAATCATTCACATGCCATTTTTATTGAAGAGCGTTTTAATAAAAACTATCCTGAGTATTCGGGCAAATTTTTACGTGTCATTGATAATTATGAATCCAAAGCACAAAGTTTATTAGAAACTTTTGTTGATCCCCATGAAGAGCATGAGCCACAGATTGCAGTGTCAGTGGATATGATGGATACAGGCGTGGATGCGCCTCGCGTGGTAAATTTGGTGTTTTTCAAACCCGTCAAGTCATCCACCAAATTCTGGCAAATGATTGGGCGTGGCACGCGTTTATGCCCCAATTTATTGGGCCCAGATAATGATAAGCAATATTTTGTTATCTTTGATTATTGTGAAAATTTTGCCTTTTTTGATGTGAATCCTGAAGGTATTGAAGGCAAGTTAGTGAAAAGCTTGACGCAAAAAATATTTGAAGCCAAACTAGAAGTTGCATTGTTGATTCGCGAACAAACGGAGAGTAGTGAAGAGCAACAAACATTAGCAGAAAGCTATGTGAGTGAGTTGCATGATGCAGTTGCTACATTAAATCATGATCGTTTTGTGGTTAAAGCCAAGCTTAGAATGGTGGTTAAGTTTAGTGATAAAGCGCGTTGGCAAAACTTATCCAAAAGTGATATGGGCGATATTAATACTGATTTATCCAGTTTGATCTTACCATCGAGTGAGGATGATGAGTTAGCACGACGCTTTGATGTCTTGATTTTAAATTATCAACTTGCCTTATTGACAGGTTCGTACCGCACTGATAATTATGTTAATAAAATAAATACCATTGCTCAAGAATTACTTAAAAAACAAAATATTCCTGCGGTAGCACTACAAACACAGAGCTTAAATGAGTTACAAACCGAAGCCTTTTGGCAAGCAGTGGATATTAATCACTTGGATGAGGTGCGTTTATCACTGCGTGATTTAATGAAATATCTGGATAAAGATAAACAGGTCAATGTCATTACGGAGTTTGCAGATACTTTGGATCAGGAAGGCATTAAAGAACATGATTTAATCCCCGCTTCTCGTAAGTTACAAAGCTATAAAGACCGTGTCGCCTCCTATGTTCGTCAGCACAAAGACCATGTGGTGATTCAAAAATTAAAAAACAACCAACCCATTACTGAGCAAGATATTAAAACGCTTGAGGAAATTCTTTTTGATGACGCTATAGTGGGTACAAAAGAAGAGTATACTGAGAACTATAATAACAAACCTTTGGGTGAATTTATTCGTAGTATTGTGGGGCTGAATGTTGAAGTAGCGCAAGCAACTTTTGCTGAATTTATTCAGGCGAGTCATTTACGTGGTGATCAAATTACCTTTATCAATAGTATTATTACTTATCTCACTAAAAATGGTGTCATTGAAAAAAAGATGCTGTTTGAGCCACCGTTTACTAATATTCATGATCAAGGTTTATTTGGGGTGTTTGAAGATGCGGATGTTAATAAAGTTGTTCGGTTGATCGATCACATCAATAACAATGCCGTCGTTCTTGAGAAAAAAGCGGGGTAATTTTATACTATCTCAGTCTATCAATTGATTTAATGCAATGCTAAAACTTAGTGCTAGCTGTAAAATAGCGGGTTTGATAGTATGCTTGCACTTCGTTTTAGACCTCAAAGCGATAAATTAAGAGATATAAATGAATAAATTGGAACAACGTACAGCGGCCTCTTTAGCTGCCGTATACTCAGTACGAATGCTCGGGCTCTTTATGATCTTGCCCGTGCTTCCCCTCTATGCAAAATCTCAAGAAAGCTTAACCCCCTTACTCATTGGCTTTGCCATTGCAATTTATGGTCTCATGCAGGCAAGTTTACAAATCCCACTGGGTTTGCTCTCAGATAAGATAGGTCGTAAACCCGTTATTTTAGGGGGCTTATTGGTTTTTGTCGTGGGTAGTCTGGTTGCAGCGATGGCTGGAGATAATTTCTATTTATTAATTATCGGTCGAGCCATACAAGGGATGGGAGCAATTGCCTCTGCAACGATGGCACTCGCTGCTGACCTTACTCGTGAGGAACACCGTGCTAAAGTCATGGCAACGATTGGTATGACGATTGGTATCGCCTTTGCTGTTGCGATGGTTGTTGGCCCCATTATTGATGCTAATCTTGGTATCTCAGGAATATTCTGGATCACCGCCCTACTGGCTATTGCCGCCATATTATTGATTATTTTTGTGGTGCCAACACCTGCAATAATAGAAAAAACCGAAACAGGGATTATTAGCAATTACCTACAACCTATATTACAAAATAATTCACTACTAAAAGTTAATTTTAGTGTCTTTATTTTACACCTCATCATGACGGCTAACTTTACCATTATTCCGTTAATATTGCGTGATGACCTTGGAATGGAGAGCATAAGTCACTGGAAGGTCTACCTACCCATCTTACTTATTGCTTTCATACTCTCAGTACCACAAATCATTATTGCTGAAAAATATCGCAAAATGAAGCCTCTATTCCTTATCGCCATTATGACCATTGCTGGCTCACAATTGATACTGGGCTTTTGGCATGATAGCTTTTATCTCATGATTTTTGCTTTATTGATTTTCTTTATTGGTTTTAGTTTCTTGGAGGCTATTCTGCCCTCATTGGTAGCAAAATATACCAAACCTAATACGAAAGGCACGGCAATGGGTGTATTTAGCACGGCTCAGTTTGCGGGAATTTTTAGTGGTGGAATGCTAGGTGGCTGGATAGGGACAGAATTTGGTGAAAGCTCAGTACTACTATTGGGTGCGGTACTGTCTGTTGTGTGGCTATGGGTTATTATACGTTTAAAAATGCCCGTATTGGTAGAAAAGAAAAGTTAATATTGTCACCCGCAACTCCTACCCTCATTTAAGATAAACAAGGGTAGCGAGCCATTGAATGAATCAGTATCAATCTTATCGACTAAACATATCATCACCTAACATTTCATTAATAAGAGTCACTTCTGTTAACTCAATATAACCCGTACTCTGACTTTCATCATAACTCTCAGTAAATACTTTTAGTTTTGTCACATCAAAGTAATCATCTGTTTTTACCGTACAATCAAGGATAATTTCAGCATTATCTACATCAGATGGTGCCTCTATATCAGATGGTGCTTCTGCCACATTATCTTCATTAAATGGTGTCTCCTCTGTCACAGTATCTGGGTCAAGTGTTTCTGCCAGCAAACGAAAACCAAGGCATAATGGCAAGTCATTATCAGGATCTTTACCTTCTGCCATAACCATAAAGAACTCAACATCCTTAGGAAGATTTTCAACCGTTATATTAGAATATTTAGCCGATGTTTCAGGAATAAGTATGGGATCAATCTGCTCTCCTACATCTTCATCATCCTGCCAATTGCTCTGCTTAGAACAGTCGATATTAGCAGAATCACAATACTTGCCACCAGTACGCTGTCCATTAGCATCAAAAGTCTCAATGTTATAAAACTGAAAATCATTACCAATATAACTTGATTTCAAATACCCCCCATCAGCATCAATCTCACCTTCACTTTTATGACTACCCTCATCAGGAGAGAGTGGATTATTAATCCATTTTGACTCAACAGCAATCCCATTACGGTCAGTGAGACGTGAAACTTTGGCACTAAACGTTCCTCCCATGGGAGCTATTATAGTGGATGATGGATCAAGACCAATAAACTCCTTATCTTGATAGCTAATAACGCCTGCTGCTTGATCCCATTCAATAATCGACTCAAGTGACCAAGTGCTATCGGCATAAATAAACTTAGTGAACACAAAGTTTTTATCATCAGACCATTTAATCTGTTGTTTCTCGCTTGACTCACTGTCTACAGGTCTCATTAAGCTCTTAACCTGATCTAAATCAATCGTGATATCATGAGCATATTTTCCAGTGGAATTAATAATATAATTAATTTCACCAAGAGCTAAGGTTCTGCCAACTTCTTCCTTTAAATCCGCTTCTAAAGCAATAAAATCTGCGGTAGTTGACTCAGCATCATTAAGCTGTGGCTTCATTAATGCCAGCTCCTGCTCCATAATACTTTCAGTATAAGTAAACACGATACGTCCCGCAGGAATGTGACACAGGTTATCAGCTTCAATTCGATAACAATAATCTTCAATGTCTCTCCAAATACTCTCTAGATAAATCAAGGTATTATTGACATCTAAACGGCGATAATCAGCAGCATTTATTTGTTCTTTAAGCTCATCATAAGCATAACTCTTTGCATCATAAATAGGTGATTCAGCCGAAACTTCTTTCGCTTTAAAAGCAATGGGCTTAATAGAGCGAGATTTTGCTAAGGCATTGGGTAGATCAAAACCCAAGCTTTTTGGTGGTGTTGTGTTAGTTTGCAGATTTTCAGCGATTTCAGGGTCTTTATTACATGCGACCAAGAAGTATGACAGTACAACAATCACACCATACCTAATTAT
Organism: Thiotrichaceae bacterium; assembly: GCA_023144895.1. Classification (GTDB taxonomy): domain Bacteria; phylum Pseudomonadota; class Gammaproteobacteria; order Thiotrichales; family Thiotrichaceae; genus HyVt-477. The sequence continues at coordinate 13,819 of JAGLEV010000059.1, read as the reverse complement.
TTTATAAAACATAGCTATCCCCCCTTGAAATAAAATAGTATATCGACGAAAATATTTGCTCGAATAAAAATCTATACAGTCGGTAGTGGTGACTCCAGCATCTGTACTGTTACAGCAGAAATATAAGCTATGCCTGATAATACTCTCCTCCTAGAACGTCTACAAACCTATGCAGGTCACTATGAATGCCATATTACTGTTGATATTGGTATCAATAATTCAGAGCATTTACAGTGTTTTGAAGAAACATGTAAGAGTCTGGGGGCGAAAGCGATTGTGATCCAACTATCCAATGGAAAATCACCGAATCAACCCATGTTAAGCCAATTTATTCGTGGTGATCTAGAGCACGCTGTTGAGATGATTAATACCCTACATAACCGATTGGCAGAACAGTTTACAGTGGTACGTTTAAAGGTTGAAGCGGCGATTAATAATAGTAATATTCCACAAAGTGATGCTATTGCTGAGGCATTACCCAAAAGCTGTTATTTTGAACATCATATTAAAATGCGCTTAGCCAAAGAGACGGATTTGAGCACGTTAAAAACTAAGCTCGCTCAATATCACGGTTATCTCTCAAAGAATGCCCACTCCTTTGTTGATGGACAAAATAATGAAGAGTATCGTTTCGTAACCCAGCGCTTTCGCTGTGGTGAACCAACGGCTAAACGAAAATTAGATGCTTTAGAAGCCTTTCTACAAAATCAACCTATTGCCATACATAAAATTATTCGTGAGTTTAATATCTTTGATAGTTATTCTGATTTAGATAATGGATGGATGATATGAGCATTGTGAATGACAATAAATCAACACTTGATGCGATTGCCATCCTACTCAATACACTCTATCAATCACCTTTTTATTCTGATTATGCGGTACGAGGCAGTTATATTTCTCGTCAATGGATGCACCCCTATTCACGTCATTGTCATGATTTAGATTTACTCTATCTTAAAGATTATCATGCTGAAGATCTCATTGAACAGGTTCGCTATTTAGCCACACACAGTGAGACTAAAGACATACACTTTCAAGCGGATGCCATCGCCTATGAGAAAATATGGGCAGAGACAATATCACCGGGTATTCGTTTTTTATTGCCTTACTCCGTCACCAAAGAATCCAGCGATACAAAGTCCAGCCAATCACATACTTTACAAGTAGATATTGCCTGTCATGATCCTTTATCTTGTTCTCCTATTGAACAAGTGATAGAACAGCCCCCTTATTCCATTACCTTGCAAACCATCCCATTAGAGACACTCACCGCATGGAAACTTCATGGTTTATTTGAGCACATTAATGGTCCATGGCAATCTAAAACCTTATGGGATTTATATCTATTTTGTCGTTATAATACACTGGATATTCCTGCCTTTATCCTAGCAACAAAACTCGCTTTCTCTAGTCGTTTAGATCCTATTGAAATAATCAACCGCCTATTGATCGGTGATTTTGGTCGTAGTAAAAAATCAGCTAAATATTGGAAAACAGATTTTCCTAATTTTACCACCGCTCCCTTTATACCGATTACTGATGTGATCCAGTGGTTACAGGATTATTTAAATCCCATTTTTAACTTTAACACCGCTACCCCCTTGCTCACACTGGCAGATATTATTCGTTACCGTATACAGCAATTGCGCACTATGCCGACACAACAAACACAAGTGAAGCAAAAGCTAAAAACACTTAGCCAGAAGCGTAAAATTCTATCTCACAAAGCCTATTACACTATTCATCACCTACCCACTTCACGCCTTGGCAGCTCAGAACGCTGTATTTCCACACAACAGAATGCGTTACTCACTAATTCTGATTTTCACCAAGAGAGTCATACCATTATTGTGCAAGAAAAACTGGATGGCTCTTGTGTTTGTGCTTACCGCAAGGATGATGAAATCTTTGCTCTGGGACGTGAGGGAGATTTAGCCGATAGCTCACCCAATGAATCACGTCGCTTATGGGCAGACTGGGTAGCAGAAAATGAAGCGCGTTTTATGGCAGTATTAAATGATGGTGAAAGACTTTGTGGTGAATGGTTAGCCATGGTACACGGTACACATTATAATTTAACCCATGAGCCTTTTGTTGCTTTTGATCTATTCACTTTGACTAATAAAGCCCTAAATTATAATGATTTTCGTGAGCGTATTGATCATGTTGATGCTGCTTTTATTGCACCTCACTTGATTCATTATGGTACACCCTATCATTTAGAGCTAGCATTAAAAAAACTGGGCACAGGTCATCATGGTTCTACCGATAACGCTGAAGGATTGATATGGCGTTTAGAGCGCAACCAACGCCCTGCCTTTAAAGCAAAATATGTACGACATGATAAAGAAGATGGTTGTTATTTGACAGAAAAAACAGGTCAACCTGAGCAATGGAACTGGTATAAGGATTGACAAGATGAAACCTCTTAGCAAGGTATTACAACAGCAAAAAAGAATCCGTGTTTTAGGTATTGATGATGCACCTTTTAATAAGCAACACGATGATATTATTAATTTTGTTGGTATTGTTTGTAGCAACACCCGTTTTGAAGGCATGTTGTGGAATGAAGCCGATAGAGATGGCACTAATGCAACCGATGCCATTATTCAGATGGTGAAAAAGAGTAAGTTTCATCAACAATTGCACCTGATTTTGATTGATGGCATTGCCATTGGTGGTTTTAATATTATCGATTTGCCTCGTCTAAGCAAAGAGCTTAGCTTGCCTTGCCTTGCTGTGATGCGAAAATTACCTGATTTAGCCGCCATTGACCGTGCTTTACAACATTTTAATGATTATGATGAACGTATTGCTTTGATCAAAAATGCGGGAGAAATTTATCAACGAGGTGATTTTGTTTATCAAGTGGCAGGCTGTAGTGCCGCTAGTGCTGAGCAAGGATTGCAACAAACGACGGATCGGGGGAAAGTTCCAGAAGCATTGCGCTTAGCTCACTTAATTGGTGCTGCGGTGAAAACAGGTGAAAGTAGCCATCGAGCTTAGTTAATATTGACCTAAATTGACAAAGATCATGTGTATATTAATAAGTGCTTATATTTCTAAGGTCTAATATACTTGTGACTAAAAACTACGCTACACTTTAGTCTTTATAATAAAAAGAGAATGACTCAATGTCACTAGGATTAATGGACTTTGTCATCGATGCAAAGTCTAGAATTAAAGAAGTTGATGTTATTATAGCCGAAGAACTCATTGCTCAAGGCTATAAAGTCCTTGATGTACGTGAACCTTCTGAACATAACCAGCTTGCTATTGAGAACTCAATTAATGTTCCTCGTGGTGTGCTAGAGCCAGCTGCCGACCTTCAATACCCAAAGGCTAATCCAGAACTACGCGACAGCCGTGATTCAAAGTGGTTGGTGCTTTGTGCAACAGGTGGACGAGGTGCATTAGCCGCTGATATTTTACAGAAAATGGGGTTTAGTAACGTAAGCAATATTTCTGGTGGTATGTTAGCTTGGGTTGATGCGGGTAAGGATACGGTGACACCGATTGATAATCCTTACACCTAATGCTTTTGATTGGGATACAGTGAAGGTCTGAATATCAGTGTCTGCTGGTAATAAGACTTTCACCAAAATCGGCTCTTTGACCGATATTTTATCATTCCAAATCATCTAGAATTAAGTCATTCCTTCTCTCGATAGGGATGCTTAGGACATAATACGTTGCAACAAACCCTGTGATGCTGACTCTACCATATCAAAGACTCGATTAAAGCCCATTGACCCACCATAGTAAGGATCAGGAACTTCTCGTTCACTCCAGTCATCAGAAAAATCTAAGAATAAGTGAATTTTATCTAAGTATTTTGACCCTGCTTTAGCACGTAATTTTTGATAATTATTCTTATCCATCGCCAAAATATAATCAAAATTGACAAAGTCTTTATTCGTTATAATACGGGAACGTTGATCAGACATATCGATGCCACGACTTAATGCTGTTGCTTGTGAGCGACGATCAGGATCTTCACCGATATGATAAGCATCTGTTCCTGCTGAATCAATGATAAATTGATCACGACAACCTTCACTTTCAACTAAATGAGTAAAAACGCCCTCTGCTGTAGGGGATCGGCAGATATTTCCCATACAAACAAAAAGTACACTCTTTTTATCTTTAATCATATATTTACACCCTATATGTTATTATTACCCTACTAATAATAGCATAGGTGTTATATGCTTTAGTTTTACTAAAAAGATAGATTTATCCTTAAAATTAGACTAAATAAATGATATCGATGACATCACAGAGGAGAGAAAATGATTGGACTATTCAACTTTGCAAGAACCATTGGAACAAAATTATTTAAAGAGGAAGAAGAGGCACCAAAAAAAATACAAGCCTATATCGAAAAAGATAATCCAGGAGTAAAAGACCTTAAAATTACAGTTAAAGAAGGTATTGCAACCCTTAGCGGTGAAGCAGAATCAAGTAGTGCATTAGAAAAAGCGGTATTAATGGCTGGTAATGTACTGGGCATTGGTGAAGTAAAAGCTGATGACCTTATCGCACCTCCTGCGCCTGTTGGCACAACGGTACAATATTATGAGATTAAAAAAGGTGATAGCTTATGGAAAATTGCTAATAAATTCTATGGCAATGGCAGTCAATACAAGAAGATTCTTGCTGAAAATTTAGAAGTCATCAAAGATCCTGATCTTATTTATTCTGGACAAAAAATACGCATACCACTTGACGACTAAACCTAATTAGTGCCAATATTTGTTGGCACTAATTAGGTTTCTAGTCCTTGAAAAATTAAAATAAGCACATAGATACCTTAAACATTTCAATAATATAACAAAGGAGATTCACACATGGACATGAGTGATCTTATAAAAATGGGCGCTTCTGCATTTATTCAAAGTAAATTAAGTGGCGATAGCGGTAGTAATCTTGATAGCGGAGCGCTGGGTTCAGCTCTTTCTGGTCTTCTTGGTGGTGGTGGAAGCTCTTCTTCAGGGGGTGGCCTAGATATTGGTTCATTGCTTTCAGGAATGACTTCTGGTGATCTTGGTAGCATTGCTAAATCATGGTTAGGTGATGGTGATAACAAAAGTATCTCAACAGATCAAGTCACTAATATGCTGGGTGCTGATAAAATTTCTGAATTTGCATCGAAGCTAGGTCTCAGTGAAAAAGAAGCAACGGGTGGGTTAGCTGATGCTTTACCTCAGCTTGTTGATAAAGCCAGTTCTGGTGGTTCTATTCTTGATTCAATCGGTGGAATTTCTGGCGCTATTGGGCTTGCAAGCAAACTTTTCGGCCGTTAATCCCGTCAGTTGTCAAATTAAAGAGGGTCACTTTTATATTGAGCGCTAATGCTCTTTTAGGTGACCTTTTTTATGCCTAAAGATCAATACTTACCATGAGATAATCAAGGCAGATTATCCTTACAAGAAATAGAAACCATGGTCACAGAACTTGCAACTCAACAGCGCTGGAAGGATCTTTGTCACAGCTTAGGAATCTCTCCTCTTTCAGACCAGTACCAGCAATTAATCCAAGCCTATAATGAGCCTCAACGAGCTTATCATACGATACAACATCTCAATGAATGCCTCGCTCTCGTTGATTGGGCTCAACAACAAGGCTTAGCACAGTGTACTGACTTACTTGAATTAGCGCTTTGGTTTCATGATGCTGTTTACATCCCCCGAAAATCTAATAATGAAATAAAAAGTGCCGACTGGGCATGTCAGCTATACCCTCAGCACAGTACAATAGGCAATGAACTAAGGTCACTCATTATGATCACCTGCCATTCTGCCCAAGCCCAATCTGCTCAAGAACAGCTCATTATTGATATTGATTTAGCGATTCTTGGTCAATCTCCAGAGCGATTTCAACAGTATGAGCAACAAATTAGAGCTGAATATCGCTGGGTTCCTAATATCATTTATAAGAAAAAGCGTACCGCAATATTGCAACATTTTTTTAATCAACCCAGAATTTATGGCACTGATATCTTTTATAAACGCCTAGAAAATAGAGCACGCACGAATCTAGCTCAAGTACTAAAATAAGATTATCAGTTGAAATACTATCACTATCATTTTACTATCACAGGTGTACGATGGTTAAAATAGACATAAAATTGAGGATGAGCTTCTTTTTTTATTATTAAACAGGAATCTATTATGAAAGTAGAAGAGATAATGACGACGGGTGTAAAAACCACACACGCTGACACTTCAGTTAAAGAGGCAGCTAATATCATGTGTCTTAATAATATCAGTGGCTTACCTGTTGTTGATGATGATAACAATATTATTGGTATTGTTTCAGAGAAAGATGTTTTACGGAAAATGTTCCCTAAAATGGATGATATTGTTGGAGATGCTGGAGTACCTAATTTTGAGAATATGGAACAAGGCTATACGAGTGCATTAGGCTTAAAAGTTAGCGATATTATGTCCTCAGCAGTTGCATCAGTCAGTGCTGATATGCCTATTATGAAAGCAGCTTCTCTGATGTGCTTACGTCAAATTCGCCGTATCCCAGTGACTAAAGGCAATAAATTAGTAGGAATCGTTAGTATTGGCGATGTGCATAAAGCCATTTATCAACAGTCATTAACATAGCAAAATCAGTAGCTTCACTATTATAGTCATAGTGAAGCTGTTAAACGGTGCAATGAAAATTATATTTTTTTTAGGTCTATCCTTCCTCCTTCCTCTCTGCTTCGCTAAGTCCAATCCCCCTCAGCGCGTTGTGTCGATGAACCTTTGCACAGATCAACTCGCCTTGTTGCTTGCTAAACCAGGGCAGTTAATCTCAGTCAGTTATCTTTCTCATGTTCCCAAACATTCCAGCTTATATCAACTAGCAAGACAGTACCCTGCCAACAAAGGGGTTGCTGAAGAAATCTTTGCACTCAAGGCTGATTTAGTCTTAGCAGGCGCTTTTAGTCGTAGAGAAACCGTGACAATGTTAAAGCGGCTTAATCATCATGTTGAAGTTTTTCAGCCCTCTTATTCCTTGGCAGATATTCGTAAAAATATAATATTAATGGGCAAAGTTTTAGGGGCTGAGTCTAAAAGCCAGAGTTTAGTCGATGCTTTTGATGCAAAAATAGTCGCCATTAAAAAGCAATATGCTGATTCACCTAAACGAGAAATAGGAAGCTTTGGAGCCAATAATTATGTTCGTGGTAGTAATACGCTAGAGCAAGATGTCATTGAAGCAGCGGGTCTACTGCATTATGGTAGCCGTCATGGTTTAGTCGGTGGTGGGTATGTTTCACTAGAAACTATTGTCGCTGATCCACCCGAATATTTATTGCTTGATGAGCATTGGAGTGACTCACCTGCTTTGGCCTATGAGAATCTACAACACCCTGCTCTACAGCGTGTCATCCAACAAAATAAACAAATAACTTTGCCACAAAAACATTGGATTTGTGGTACCCCTTTTATTACTGAAGCAATTCAGCAGTTGGCATTAGAAACCAAAATTAATGATACTTAACTCTCCCCTCTTTCTCACGATTCTATTAGGCATAACAACCTTTATTCTTGCTGTTGCCTCATTATTGATTGGCTATGTTTCCATTCCCACAGGTGAAGCACTGTCTGGCTTAATCTTTGGAGGAGAAGAACCTAGCGCCATTATTATGCGTGAAATTCGCTTGCCACGTATGCTACTTGCCATATTAATTGGCGGCGTATTAGGTTTATCAGGAGCAGTATTACAAGGCTTGTTGCGTAATCCACTGGCAGAATCTGGGATTTTAGGTGTAGGAGCCGCCGCCTCACTGGGTGCAGTGATTGCCATCTATTCTGGACTGAGTGCTTATTGGGCATTTGCCCTACCGCTTTCGGCTCAAATAGGCGCATTGATTGCTGTATTGATATTATACCTACTCAGTGGTCGCCGTGCTTCCATGCTGACCTTGATATTAGCGGGTGTTGCAATCACTTCCATGGCAGGTGCGCTCACTTCCTTGGCTCTCAACCTCAGTGACAATCCTTATGCCGCACTAGAAATCGTCTTCTGGATGCTAGGCTCCTTAGAAGACCGTAGCATGGATCATGTCATACTGGCTGCCCCCTTTATACTACTAGCCTTTGTGATGCTATTGATGACAGCAAAAGCCCTATATGCTTTATCTTTAGGCGAAGATGTCGCCCAAAGCTTAGGAATCAATCTTGCTCATACCCGCTTCCTTGCTATTGTTGGTACAGCCTTAGGCGTCGGTGCCGCTACCGCAGTCGCTGGAGTTATTGGCTTTATTGGCTTAGTAGTACCTCATTTACTCCGCCCATTAGTAGGGCACAATCCCATGCGATTACTACCAGTCAGTGCATTAGGTGGAGCTTGTTTTTTATTACTTGCCGATATTCTCACCCGTGTACTACTGGTGGATCGAGATTTAAAGCTCGGTGTAGTGACCGCGCTAGTTGGCGCACCCTTTTTCTTATGGCTGTTGCTAAAGACAAAAGAGAAAAGCTGATCGATGGAAATTCAATGCAGTAATATTCAAATTATCCGTGGTCATCGAGAGATCATCTCATCCCTCAGCTTCCAGCATAAAGGTGCCAAACTTATTGGCTTACTAGGCCCTAATGGAGCGGGTAAAACCACATTAATTCGAGCGATTGCGGGTCTACAAAATATTAGCCAAGGTGAACTGACTATCAATGATCTACAACCTCAGCAATCTCCCAGCAAACTTGCCCACATCATGGCATATCTTCCCCAGCAACGCACAGTACACTGGGCATTAAATAATAATGAAATTGTTATGTTAGGGCGACTTCCTCACCAACAAACTTTCCAGCGACCTTCTGATGAAGATCATAAGATTGTCCAAGATATCATGAAAACAATGAATATTGATGCCTTGGCTCATCGTCCTTTTGAAGAAATATCAGGTGGTGAACAAGCGAGAGTACTGATTGCTAGAGCCTTAGCACAACAACCTGAAATACTCCTAGCCGACGAGCCAACTAATGGACTCGACCCAGCACATCAAATCCGTATGATGGAAACTTTTCAGCAGGTTGTTAGCGATGGTTGCACTGTCTTACTTTCTATTCATGATATTAATCTAGCGGCACAATATTGTGATCGTATTTTATTAATGCAGGAAGGTCACTTAGTTCACGATGGAGCCGTTAAAGAAGTCTTTACTCAAGAAAATCTAAGTCAAGTTTATGGGATTGAGACAGAAATTAGGCACAGTGCAGAACGGTTATCGGTGAACATTGTAGGGATTCCTGCTATGGTGTCAGCCTAGCGTAGAGGCTACTTTGTAACCTCTCAGGGGTGTGGATCAATAAGCAATAGATAAAGACTATCTAATATTATTGATTTTACTGAGATTTACCCTTTGAACCTGACACAGATAATACTGGCGTAGGGAGTGCTTAAATCACGCGTATTGCCTTGATTATAAGTGCATCACCGTGCCCTTTGCTCTCCCTATCCCCCTTATGGAGAGAAAGAAATATGAGTGCGATACCTGAAAATTTTTTAACACGAACAGCCGCATTGTCAGCTGAAATTACCCAACCATTCCCTAACTCAAAAAAAGTCTACCTGCAAGGCTCACGTCCTGATATTCGTGTAGGCATTCGACAGATACAACAGACAGAAACTGAAGCTAGCTTTAAATCAGCACCTAATCCTCCGATCCCTGTTTATGATACTTCAGGCCCTTTTACAGACCCTGATATTACCATTGACCTTACTAAGGGTATTCCTGATGTTCGTGCCACATGGATTGCTGAGCGCGATGATACGGAGCTATTAGCAGGACCTAGTTCAAAATATGGTCAAGAACGTCAAGCTAACCCTGAACTGGCAAGCTTACGTTTTGAGCATGTTCGCTTACCAAGAAAGGCGAAAGCTGGCAAGAATGTCAGCCAAATGCACTATGCTCGCCAAGGTATTATTACGCCTGAAATGGAATATATTGCGATTCGTGAAAACAATTGTTTAAATGAAATGCGTAATGATCCACAGTACAGCACGCTATTACGCCAGCATAGTGGTGAAAGCTATGGTGCGAGCATTCCTGAGATTGTAACTCCTGAGTTTGTTCGTGATGAAGTGGCTAGTGGTCGTGCTGTTATTCCTGCCAATATCAACCATCCTGAAATTGAGCCAATGATTATTGGGCGTAATTTCCGTGTAAAAATTAATACGAATATTGGTAACTCTGCGGTCACTTCCTCTATTGAAGAAGAAGTTGAAAAAATGGCATGGTCAGCACGTTGGGGTGGTGACACTTTAATGGACTTATCAACAGGTAAAAATATTCATGAAACCCGTGAATGGATTTTGCGTAATGCCCCAACGCCTATTGGAACAGTACCTATCTACCAAGCTTTAGAAAAAGTGAAAGGCAAAGCGGAAGATTTAACATGGGAAATCTTTCGTGATACATTAATTGAGCAAGCCGAGCAAGGTGTTGATTACTTCACTATTCATGCAGGTGTTCGTTTACAATATGTTCCTATGACAGCAAAACGTGTCACAGGTATTGTATCACGTGGTGGTTCAATCATGGCAAAATGGTGTCTTGCACATCATGAAGAAAGCTTCCTTTATAGCCACTTTGAAGATATCTGTGAAATTATGAAAGCGTATGATGTGGCATTCTCTCTTGGTGATGGTTTGCGACCTGGTTGTTTAGCTGATGCGAATGATGAAGCCCAATTTGGTGAACTAGAAACTTTAGGTGAGTTAACTCAGATTGCTTGGAAGCATGATGTACAGGTAATGATTGAAGGCCCGGGTCATGTACCTATGCAGAAAATCAAAGAAAATATGGATAAAGAGTTAGAAGACTGTTTTGAAGCACCCTTCTATACCTTAGGTCCTCTTGTTACCGATATTGCACCGGGTTATGATCATATTACTTCAGGCATTGGTGCGGCACAAATCGGCTGGTATGGTACTGCAATGCTTTGTTATGTAACACCAAAAGAACATTTAGGCTTGCCAGATAAAGAAGATGTTCGTGTTGGAATTATCACCTATAAGATTGCTGCTCATGCTGCTGACCTTGCTAAAGGCTTTCCTGGTGTACAGGTACGTGATAATGCAATGTCTAAGGCGCGTTTTGAATTCCGCTGGGAAGATCAATTTAATATTGGTTTTGATCCTGATCGTGCTCGTGAATATCATGACCAAACACTACCAAAGCAAGCCGCTAAAGTCGCTCACTTCTGCTCTATGTGTGGACCAAACTTCTGTTCAATGAAGATTACTCAAGATGTTCGTGAGTATGCTGAGAAGCTTGGTGTCTCAGAAGATGAAGCAATGAAAAAAGGCATGAAAGAAAAGTCAATAGAGTTCATTGATACTGGAAGTAAGATCTACAGTTAAAAACTAAGATCCTTGCAACAAGAAAGGGCTTTCTCTTCTCAATAGAAGGGAAAGCTAAGAGTACAGCCCACCACTAAGCCATCTAGCCATAATCTCACACCTTCAATTAAATATATTTTACAATTGCAGAAAATACCTCTAGAATAGCGCCGTTTTTGTCATAGTTAGTAGGTAAGTTAGTCATCATAATATGATTTATCCAGCAATTAAGCATATTTACCTGCCCTTCTATTTAAAATATCTGATCTAAAGCAATAGAAAATATTTACAGCTAAGCTCAATAATATAGCCTATGCTTTGCAGGTGTTCATATTTAGAAAACCTGATGATAATAAAAAAACCAGCAATAAATACTGATAATATTGCTACTAAAAACATGGACTTAAATACTACCATCAACACTAAGCAAATGATATTAAATGAGTGCTTTTCAGTAAAGCCCAACACAGCTAAAGAATATATTTATTAATAAATTAATGAATAATTTTATTAAAGAAAATAGTCAGCAATAAGAGGATTTATAATATTCTGCTAAAAGAGGGGATGTTCGCCTAGAGTATATTTTGATAGTTTAACTACGGGATGAATCACTCTAACCTTATAGAAGTACGGTGATCCATTCATTTATAAATTTAACAAAAATAATTACAATAAACTATGCATCAACCTTGTGAAAGAGATTGAAATATAACAACTTTCTTAAGCAGTCACTTCAATAGATAAGGGCTATTATACTTTATCAAAGATAGTTAATTATCTCTGATAAAGCGATAAATATCATTTATCACATAAATTAAGTCACTGATTTTAAGATATTAAATACACTTAAATAAGAAAAGGTTACAAGTAAACAAAAATCACGGCTAAAAAGGATCTGTCGTGAGTTAGCTTAATAGCAACTTATTTATAGTGTCATTCCATAATAAGGAGTCAAAATGACCATTAATAAAGATAACATCATTCACATTAATAAGAGCTCAGGCCTGCCCGTAGAAGGTATAGCACCTTATATTCCCAAGGAAGGAGAGGAATATATGAATGAGAATCAAATTAAACACTTTAAAGAAATTCTTATTGCATGGAAAAATTCACTGATTAATGAAGTGGATCGTACCGTTGACCACATGCAAACAGAAGTAAAAAACCTTTCTGATCCGTCAGATAGAGCAACACAGGAAGAGGAGTTTACCTTTCAATTACGCACCCGTGATCGTGAACGGATGTTAATTCGTAAAATTGAAAAAACACTCAACCTGACTAATACTGAAGATTATGGTTATTGTAAAGCTTGTGGAATAGAAATTGGTCTCAAGCGCCTAGAAGCACGCCCTACTGCTGAATATTGTATTGATTGTAAAACAACACAAGAAATAAAAGAGCGCCAAATCGCTTAACTTAGTCGTTATCACTTTATTATACCTTTAGTCCTATTCAGGTCGAAGGTATAATAAATCCTCACCTTAAAAATACCGTCATTTAATCTCTTTATTGTCAATAAAATCCTACTATAATTAAGATTGAAAGTTAGAGTACAGTCCATTTGATAGAAAAAATTTGAATGTATTCAGCTAATAGAAGTGTTAGTATAAGTCAGCATAGATGCAATTCATTAGTTACATAGCACTACCCCTACCTATTTTGATAGGCAAACCATAAATCTGATTTTTTATACTAATGACTGCAAAAGTACTAGGCTAAAATCCACTTGCCTGAACTTAACCAAACTAATTGGGCTCCTTTAATCCAAGAAGCATTTATTTTTAAATATAATAATTATTTACTATTTTGCACCTTGAATTTCTTAAATACTTTAGTGTATAAAATAAAATGAAAAAAAAGTTTATTAGAAAAAAATCCTATTTAATACCTAGCCTTATCGGGCTTGGTGGTTTAGTCGCACTTTCGGCGGCTTCTATCTATACGCTCATTCCGAAAATACAAAATAATCTAGCAGAACAGGTTAAAGTGACATTAGGTCAAGCGAATATTACGGCTGATATTATTGTTTCAGGTAGAGATATCACACTGAGCGGAGCGACCATTAACGCTGAAATGAGCCAGCTAGCGATTCAAAAAGTAATGAGTACCCGAGGTGTTCGCAAAGTAACCAATAATTTAGGTAAAGAAGGCACAGGAGATTCACTGCCGAATATGACGGCAAGCACACATGTAAAATCTACTCCTACTCCTGCAGTTGAAGTGGAAACTCCCGAAGATGAACGATTAACGGACTCTATTGATGATAGTGATCTTGGTAAAGTACCAGAGTTAGATACGATTAGTGACTTTAGTGATGATAGTAATGACATACTGCCAGAAGATGTTAATGACACGAATACTCTTGCCGATAATACAACAGAGGATCAGCAAGCAATAGAAGACCCTAAAGAGACCATGGTAACAAAACCAGAAAGTTCCGAGGAGAAAGAACTGACGGTAAAAGATA
>JAGLEV010000058.1 GCA_023144895.1 Thiotrichaceae bacterium | reverse complement strand
TAATGTTTTAGATTACGAGACATTGTTAGCGGCAGTCAACAAAAGAGCGAATAAACCAAAACCAAAAGTATCAGAAAAACCAGCAAAAAAAGAAATGAGGCTAGCATCTGTTAAAAATGATCCTGTTATCATACCCGATCTAGATATGTCTCAAATACGCTTCCAAAAGAATAAGAAAAAACTTCGCTCATCCTCTCAACCGCTATTAAATAAATTAGCCAAAAAACTCCAAAACTCTTCAGGAAAAATCAAAATTATTGTTACCGAAAGAGATAGCTCAGTAGCATTCAAACAAGCGAAGGCAATAAGAGCTTACCTTACAAGCCAAGGTATTAAGAAGAGTAGAATGGCAATTATTGGTCGAGAAAACACGATCAATAAAGTAGAAATAACAGCCAAATAAAAATAATACTATTAGACCTTTGATAATAGCAACGAATGATTACAAAGGTCTATAATGCTTACTTTTTTATTTTACAACGTTGATCTGTTTTTTTATTTTTACAAAGCTTCATTGCCGCTTTATCAACGATTAAGCGTGCAAATCTAGCCCAACCTTTTTTACCATGATACTCCACTTGAACCCACCGACCACTCGTATAGTTTTTAAATGAAGTCGGCAGTAGCCAGTTAGCACCTCGTGGTATTTTAGCAATAACAGAGGCATGCTCATGAGCATCCTCATATAAAGATAAAGCTTTTGAGCCATTTTTGAAAATAATATCTTTATCTTTATCTTCAGCAAATGATGAGCTAGCCGACAAAGTTAATAATAGTGCAGTGGTAAGTCTAAAAGTAGTGGCAGACATCCGTACCCTCTTCCATGTAGTTACGAAAAAATTTCAGTTATATCTTTAGAATCAAGTATATAACCACGGTATAAACAACTTATGGTGGTCTGACAAACCATAGTTCTTGTTGATAAATGACTAACATACCTAACTGAGCAGAACAATAGCATACGTTGTTTTGCTACAAATCATGACCTAGGTATATTAGTTTTGCCAAATAATTCTATTAATCACCCTTATAATTATATTAATTATCCCCTAATAATTATTATTTCAATTATTTATTCAGCAACTCCCGTTTTATAGTATTTATAAAATAAATCAAGACTATTTAACCTAAAGTCTTGATTTTTTATTACTAAGATATTGCAACTATCTTATTTTATAACTAAACGGAAACTGCTGTTATTTAGCACAGCTCTTTTTTACAAAATTTCTATAGTTAGAGGTTGCCGCATCATAATTAATATAATGTGAGTTAACCCAACCATCATGACCATTCCAACGTATTTTTTGCCATGTTGAATGACCTATTTTCATTCTACCGCGTGGATCTTTTACAATACCAATCGCATTATGGGGCATTGTTGAAACTTTACTCGCTTTAGGGCTTGCACTTGAACGTACATTTAAACTTTGCCCTATAGAAACATTCACCACTTTATACGTTTTTATTTCTGCCAAATTACGACCATGAGGCTGTTCATAACCACAACAAATCGCTTTTGTTGGATTATTTTTAACACATTGACGATGATTTTTTAAGAAAAGGCTACCTTCATGGTCAATTGCTAGGTAGTCTGTATAAACCCAGCCCTCTTTTTTACCCCAAATCACTTTTTGCCATTTACCTTTTTTTACGGTACGTTTAAGAACCCAGCGAGAATCAGAGGGCAGCTGAAATAAAACATTACTACGTACACTGGGTTTGGCTCGAACATTGAGCACACCATGAGAACGTACATTACTTACTTTAAAAACATTATCTTGTGATTCAGCATTTGCAACAACAAGAGGGGCACTCACAAGAATGAGAGATACCAGTAGACCTAGTTTATACATTATATTAACTTCCATATTTCAAACGGTGAAGAAAGCATGACAAACCTTACAACAGCTTTATGACGAACCTTACTAATGGAAGGTTCACCCTATTTTTAAAAAATTGAGTTATAAGACCTGCAAAGAAGTAATTATTACACATTAAATATGTAATAACGAAACTAAATCATTAAATTAATATACTTTAATATAGCATCAATGCTAGTATGTTCAACCTTTTCAATATCAGTAACTGGCTACCCCCCATGAGCAAAAACGAGGATACCTCAATACCTAGCTTTTCCGCGCTAAATTTAAAAGATGAGATGTTAAAGGCAATTAATGAAATTGGCTATGAACAACCCTCTCCCATCCAAGCGGCCACTATTCCTGTTTTACTTGCAGGTAAAGACCTTATAGGACAGGCACAAACAGGAACAGGAAAAACCGCAGCTTTTGCTCTCCCTTTATTATCAAATATTGATGTTAAGAATAAAGCTCCACAAGTGATGGTATTAACACCCACTCGTGAGCTAGCAATTCAAGTGGCAGAAGCATTTCAAAAATATTCACATCATTTAAAAGGGGTCAATATTCTCCCTATTTATGGTGGACAATCCTACGAAATCCAAAATAGACAGCTAAGACGTGGTACTCAAATTATTGTGGGTACACCCGGTCGTGTTATGGATCACATGCGCCGTAAGACTTTGAAACTTGATGCATTAAAGTGTCTTGTCTTAGATGAAGCAGATGAAATGTTACGCATGGGCTTTATTGATGATGTTGAATGGGTACTGAGTGAAACTCCTAACCAGCACCAGATAGCCTTATTTTCTGCAACAATGCCGCCACAAATTCGTCGTATTGCTGACCGCTTTATGAATAAGCCTGAGCATATTACGGTAAAAAACAAGACGGCAACCGCTCCAACAATTCATCAAAGAGTATGGAAAGTCAGTGGCTTACATAAGCTTGAAGCATTGACTCGTATTCTTGAGGTTGAAGAGTTTGATGGTGTTATCATTTTTGTTCGAACTAAAAATGCTACTCTTGAACTTGAAGAGCGTTTAAAAGCCAGAGGCTATGCTGCGGTCGCACTCAATGGTGACATCCAACAGAGTCAACGTGAACGGATTGTTAATCAACTTAAAGCTGGAAAGCTGGATATTTTAATTGGTACTGATGTTGTTGCACGCGGCTTAGATGTTGAGCGAATTTCTCATGTTATAAACTATGATATCCCTTCCGATACTGAATCGTATATTCATCGTATTGGTAGAACAGGACGTGCGGGTCGTAAAGGTAAGGCGATCTTATTTGCAACACCTCGTGAAACACGTATGTTACGCAATATCGAACGTGCAACGAAACAGACGATTGAAACGATGCGTCTGCCATCGACTCAAACAATCAATAGTCTCCGCACCCAACGCTTCCAAGATCAAATTACTGAAACGCTAGAAAAAGATGACAATATGTCAGAGTTTCGTAGTATTGTTGAGGAATACCAGCAACGTCATAATATACCTGCTGTTGAAATTGCTACCGCCTTAGTAAAAATGATTCACAAAGATAACTCACTCTTTCTTAAAGATGAAGTTAGACCTGCTCGACATAATGACCGAGACAGTCGTGGTCGAGATAATAATAGAGGAAGGGATAGAGACAGAGGTCGTAATAATCGCGGTCGTGACAAAGAGAATAGAGGTGATCGTAATGATCGCGGTCGTGACAAAGATAGTAGAGGTGATCGCAATAATCGTAGCCGTGATAAAGAGAGAGGGGAACGCGGTGATCGACGCCAGCCATCAGGTGAGCGCCCTCTTCGTAAAAAGATAGGTTCTGATCAAGCGGATAAGGCAGCAAAAGGCATGAGTCAATATCGTATTGCTGTCGGTAATGACCATAAGGTTTTTGCAAAAAATATTGTTGGTGCTATTGCTAATGAAGCGGATCTTGATAGTCAATATATTGGTAAAATCACTATCAATCAAGATCATAGCATTGTGGAGCTTCCTGAAGGCATGCCACAAGAAACCTTTGATCATTTAAAATCAACATGGATATCAGGGCAACAGCTCAACATTACATTGGTTAACCCACCCCATCAACGTAAAAATAAAAAGCATTAAGTGAACTGATAAATATTGTGTCACCTGAGCGGGATTAACCCGCTCAAAATATTCCTATCAATGACCTTCAAATAGTCATCTGTGTTGTTATTTTTCATGAGTAATAGAATCACTATTGCTCATGAAAATATCGAGTAGAGCGAAGTATTTTATACTCAATTGATAGCGATATTTTAAACTCATTGATGTACTGTCTAAGTCCTTTAGACCGTTATAATGATCAATTTCTAATCATTATCAATAACTTCCTAATAAATAAATCCACATAAACCATTGTGTTTGCTAATGACACTCGGTAGAATCGAAATGATAGTTAGCACACTTATAACGGAGTAGACTTTGTGTTTTCATTGGTAATGAACATTGTCGACTACGGGCTTGTAGACTAGACCCCTCTACTAATGAAAATAAAAATAAAAGCATAACTACTCCAGTACAAATTTAAGTTTCGGAGATAACAAGGTTATGCCTAATACCCAAACAAGACATCATCCTGCTGTTCACCAAGTTGGCAGTAAAGCTGTTCTTAATCAAGTGCTTGGAGTTGTTGGAAGCGGTGATACTATTGTCATCAATCGATCAGGTAATTACGGTACAATACGCCTAAAAAACCTTAGTGCAGTCCGCATAAAAAGCAATAAAAACACTTCAATACAAGCTAAATTAAGCATAGAAGGCAATGCAAATAAAGTCATTATTGAAGGGATCAACCTTTGGCATAATCAACTTAATGACCAACCTCTTATTCACATCGGCTCACAATGTCAGAATATTGTCATTCGTTACTGTACACTTTCTTCTGTCAACACTCCCTTAAAGACGCTACGTGAACGCTTTGCGGGCAGACCAGACCAATGGATTAATGGTATTGTTATTAATGGCGCTCGATGTGAAGTACTTAATAACACCTTAGTCAACACTCGTTCTGCAATCCAAGCCTTAGCTGATGACTGTACTATTACAAAAAATAGCATTCAATACTTTAGCCATGTAGCAATTCAAGTCGCGGGAAATAATAGTAAAATAAACTATAACTATATCTATAGCCCCATCCACTCAAGTACGACACAACAAACAGCGATTAAACTTATTTCAACGAATGGTACGCTCAATAATACTCAGATTATTAAAAACACCATTAAGGCTCGCCATCAACGAGTAGCAAAGAAATATCAGTCCCCCTTATTGAGTATTACTGCACTTGATGGATATTTTACTCAATTACAAATACTTAACAATACAATAGCCAGCAATACAGAGCGTACAATACAAATTAATGGGGCTTTTGAGTTAACATTGAATCACAATGTAATCATCTCTGCGGGTAGCACCCCTCAAGTTCAAGCGGGTATTTACCTTTATCTGAGCCGAGTAAAAATCAATGCTGATAGCTATTATTGGCTTGATGATAAGAAATATTCTGTACGCTGGCAAAGCAACCGCGCGGCTTATTTTAATGTCGCCAAGGAATACCAACAACGAGATTTAGGACAAAACCGTTTTAATAAGCAAGCGACTAAAAGCAACGACCCTTATATTAAGACAGTAAAAAAACCTATAACACCTGTTGTACTACCACCAACCCCTCCAGCAACAGGAAAAGGTGCTACTCATAAAGTAAGGAATGCAGAACAATTAAACCATGCAATACGGACTGCTAAACCTAATGATAATATCGTTATTACCCACCATGGTAGCTATGGTGATATACGTATTATCAATAAAACACGATTAACAATATCACATGTTTCTATCCAATTACCGATACAAGCTAATTTTGTGATTGATGGTAATTCTAGCTATATTACACTCGATAATATGCAAATATGGAGTACTAACCTTGCTCGTCGCTATTTAATTATTGCAGGAAAAAAATGTAAAAATATAGTGGTCAGTCATTGTATTTTAACAACCCATGCGGTAATACCTGATCGTATGCATTTAAAATTTCGAGGTCAACCAGACCAATGGACTTCAGGAATGCGTATGCTGGGGACAGACTGCCTCATTCAAGGCAACACCCTAGTCAACCTAAGATCAGGAATTCTAGAAACAGGACCTAATAATCTGGTCAAGAATAACCTTGTTCAGTTTTTCTCTGAAGATGCTATTCGTGTTAGTCATCATGGTGTTAGGGTAATAAAGAACCGTGTTTATGATTCGGTTAGTAGCATTGGTGGGCATAAAACAGCGCATAAAGATGCTATCCAGCTTATTCCACCGAAAGACCGATACAATGGCGGCACATTATACAATATTGAAATTAGTGAAAATATCATCAAGAGTCATACCGAACCCGTTGTTGTACCTCCAGAGCAACAAGGAATCGTGCAAGGAATTTTTGCTAGTGACGGATACTTTGTCAATGTACGCATTAATTACAATACAATTATGGTCAACTCTGACCACGGCATTACTATTAATGGCGTGAATGAAATGCAATGCCAGTATAATAAAATCATTAGTTTAGATAGAAGCAATCAGTTCAATGCGGGTATTAAGTTCTACTTAACTCGAACCAGTATGCGAGGGCAACAGCGTTGGTTATTAAACAAAACGTATTCTGTCATCATTAAAGGCAACGAAGCCAATGTCTTCAACTTGCCAGAGCAATCATATCAACTGACTGATTTAGGTAGCAATCAATTCACCAAGATGACACACGCTTTGGGTAGAGGTCGCAATCCAACCTTGGACAATACACCTTCAACAGAGACACCCATACCCAGTAGACCTAAACCATCAGTGCCAAAACCACCAGTACCTAGACCACCTCCTCTTCCTCCAACGCCACCGCCAAAGCCTGTGAATCAAGGGCATCTTTTTTCTGTACACAATGAGCGTGATCTTAAAATTGCTATTCAGAAAATAAAGAGTGGTGATCAAATAATCTTTGAACAGTCGGGTAGTTATGGTCAACTTAGACTACAGAATAAACAAAATATAACGATTCGAGCCAGAAACCGCAATATCTCGGTTAATAGTAATATTATGCTGGATGGGCACTGTAAAAATGTAACCATCAGCAACTTATCAATATGGTTTTCAGCACAAGACTGGCGACCTATTATTTTGATTAGCCCAGAATCAGAAAAAATTGTAATTAATAACTGTTTTATCTCTAGTGCTCACACTAATCGCCACGATGCTAGACAGGCTTTTGCTGGCACACCTGAAAAATGGATCACAGGCATCTGGTCACGTGGGAGAGATTGTAAAATTACGAATAATCATATTGCCAATACACGTTCAGGCATTATTATTAATGGTAATGGGCATACCCTACAGAACAACCTCATTCAGTATTTTATCGACTCAGGAATGCGCCTAATGAGTGATAATAATAATGTGATACATAACAATATTTATGATGCTATTGAGAGACGACCCAATGCACGCCGCCTTGCAACAGGTATACAGATGATTCCTAATAAAGGTCGTTTTGAAGGTGGCTTGATTAGTAATATCAAATTAACCAGTAATATTATTCAGCAAAAAAGCTCAGCCAGTGCGACGACAAAAGAAAATCAGGCACAACTGCAAGGCATTAGCTTACATGATGGCTATTTAATCAATGCTGAAATTTCGAGTAATACCATTGTGATCAACAATAAGCATGGCATCATTATCAATGGCACTGAATTCATGGAATTACATAATAATCGTATCTTTGATAGCAACCCGAAGAAAGGACATACGCCAGGAATTTACTTTCACTTAACCCGAACCATTGACCTTAAAAATAATCGTCATCAAGTCTGGCACTCTAGCCTTAATTACTCAGTGAGCTATAGCCATAATCAAGCCGCTATTTTTAATATTCCTAAGACAATCTATATGGCTAAAGATAAGGGCAATAATCACTTTCAGAAACTCTCACATAATAAGACACAAGGTATTAACCCTACGATTGAATAGTATGATGAGAATTTAAAGCCTTGATTTTATTTGAAACCTTTATTGCTAAGGTCTCAAATAATTAACCTGATACGAAGAGATTAGTTCTCTTTAGCTTCACTGTTATCGTCAGTCTCAGAAGTATCGCTATCAATCTCATTAGCATCTTCATCACTTTCTGGAAGATTTACAATTCTTTCTATCTCAGCTAAAGACTCTCCCTTACTCAGACGAATCAATCTCACACCTTGAGTATTTCGACTTGTTTCAGAAACCTGATCCACCGAAGTTCTTACCAAAGTTCCGCCATTGGTGATCATCATAATTTCATCATCATCAGCCACCTGAACTGCACCAATGCTTTTGCCATTACGTGGTGATGTTTTAATTGAAATAACACCACGACCGCCACGTTTTTGTGCTGAGAACTGTTCTGAACTTGTACGTTTACCAAAGCCATTCTCTGTCGCCATTAGTAACTTACCTTCCGCCAGAATAATCAAAGCATTAACAGCCTGACCTTCATCTAAGGTAATACCTTTAACACCCGCAGCAGTACGTCCCATGGTTCGCACATCACCTTCTTTAAAGCGAATAGCCTTACCAGAGCTAGCAAATAACATCACCTCAGAATTACCTGTAGTTAAAGCAACATCAATCAGGTCATTACCTTCACGTAAATCAATAGCGATAATACCACTAGCTCTTGGACGTGAGAATTGTGTTAATGCTGTCTTTTTAACGGTTCCCTTAGAGGTTGCCATAAAGACAGTAAGATCATCGTTATACTCACGAATCGGTAAAATAGCTCGAATACGTTCATCTTTTTCTAATGGTAATAAATTAACCATTGGACGACCACGAGAGACACGACTTCCCATGGGGATTTGATAAACATTCAACCAATACACACGACCTTTGCTAGAGAAACACAGTAAAGTATCATGAGTGCTAGCGATAAATAATTTCTCAATAAAATCATCATCTTTCATTCGTGTTGCTGCTTTACCACGACCACCACGACGCTGTGCAGAATAGGTATCAATTTGTTGTGCTTTGGCATAGCCTAGATGTGACAAGGTAACCACCACATCTTCTTCTGGAATTAAATCAATATGACCTAAATCTTCACCAATCTGATTAATAACAGTGCGACGTTCATCACCAAATTCATCGATAATGGACAAAAGATCATCACGAATAACTCGCATTAAGCGATCAGAAGAGCCTAAAATATCAAGCAAGTCTTCAACAATTAATAATAATTCTTTATATTCTTTAATAATCTTATCTTGCTCAAGCCCTGTAAGACGGTGCAATTTAAGATCAAGAATCGCTTGTACTTGTGCTTCTGATAACCAATAACCTTCATCTTTAAGACCAAAGTTTTTTGCTAAATCTTCTGGTTTTGATGCATCTGCACCAGCACGACCTAGCATTTCCATGACAACACCCGCCTGCCAAGCTTTATTCTGTAGCTTTTCTTTTGCTGTGGCTGCATTGGGTGAGTTACGAATAAGCTCAATCACTTCATCAATATTTGCTAGTGCAACAGCAAGACCTTCTAAAATATGTGCTCTTGTGCGTGCTTTGCGTAATAAGAAAATTGTTCTTCGTGTGACGACTTCACGACGATGCTTTAAGAAGGCATCTAAAATCTGTTTAATATTTAATAAACGTGGCTGACCATCAACTAGAGCAACCATATTGATGCCGAAAACTGACTGCATCTGAGTTTGCTTATAGAGGTTATTAAGCACCACTTCGGGCACTTCGCCCCGTTTTAGCTCAATCACCATACGCATACCGTCTTTATCTGACTCATCACGTAATGCGGCAATACCTTCGATTTTCTTGTTCTTAACTAAGTCAGCAATCTTCTCTAGTAGACGGGCTTTGTTGACTTGATAAGGCAGTTCAGTAACAACAATACTTTCACGCCCTGAACGTGCATTCGTTTCAAATTCGGCATAAGCACGAACCTGAATCTTGCCACGCCCTGTTTCATAGGCTTGTCTAATGCCTTGTGCGCCATTGATAATACCTTGCGTTGGAAAGTCTGGTCCCTTCACATGAAGCATAATATCGTCAATACCTGCCTCAGGGTTATCGATAAGTGCTAAACAAGCATTAACGACTTCATTCAGATTATGCGGTGGGATATTGGTTGCCATACCCACAGCAATACCTGAAGAACCATTGACTAATAGTGTGGGTAAGCGTGCAGGCAATACGGTCGGCTGAATCTCAGAACCGTCATAGTTCTCTTCAAAATCGACGGTTTCTTTTTCGATATCGGCTAATAAGGAATGAGCAATTTTTGCCATACGGATTTCCGTATAACGCATGGCAGCAGGAGAATCTCCATCAACTGAACCAAAGTTACCCTGTCCATCGACGAGCATATAGCGCATTGAGAACGGCTGAGCCATTCGTACAATAGTCTCATAAACTGCAGTATCACCATGAGGATGATATTTACCGATAACGTCACCGACAATACGTGCCGATTTCTTATAGGATTTATTCCAATCATTACCCAGTTCATTCATCGCATATAAAACACGTCGATGAACAGGTTTTAAACCATCACGAACATCAGGTAAGGCACGACCAACGATAACACTCATAGCATAGTCCAAATAGGACTGCTTCATCTCATCGTCGATATTGATTGGAATTATTTCTTTTGCAAATTCAGCCATATTGGTAAGGCGCTAAGCGCATCAGGAAGGTGTCACCATTATACCAGACAGTCAATGAAATAGGCGAAATATTATCTCTGAATTGCTCAATTATAGGACAGTTTGACAACAAAAAAATAGTCAGAAGATATTTCACACATTAACAGTGATGGAATACAGACAACTAAGCTGAGTTACCACAAAATGTTCGTTGAACTTCAGTCCTGTATTCGTTTAATCGATAGCAATAATTTTACTTAAAAAATACAATTTAAGCTTTATAAGCTAACCACAAAAAAAGGGCGATAACTCATGTTATCGCCCTTCTAAAATTGGTGCCGATGGCCGGAGTCGAACCGGCACTGCTTGCGCAACACGCCCCTCAAGCGTGCGTGTCTACCAATTTCACCACATCGGCAATTATTTATTTAGGTGCTTCAGTCATCGCTGGAGCTACTACTGGAATAGCTGGTGCGACTACTTTAACAGGTTCAAGTACTGGTGCTACCACTGGAGTAGCTGGTGCGACTGCTT
>JAGLEV010000057.1 GCA_023144895.1 Thiotrichaceae bacterium | reverse complement strand
TGCTGGAGCTACTACTGGAGTAGCCGGTGCAACTACTTTAACAGGTGCAAGTGCTGGAGCTACTACTGGAATAGCTGGTGCGACTGCTTTAACAGGTACAGATGCTGGAGCTACCACTGGAGTAGCTGGTACAACTGCTTTAACAGGTGCAAGTGCTGGAGCAACCACTGGAGTAGCTGGTGCGACTGCTTTAACAGGTGCAAGTGCTGGAGCAACCACTGGAGTAGCTGGTACAACTGCTTTAACAGGTGCAGGTACTGGAGCTACCACTGGAGTAGCTGGTGCGACTGTAGGAGCTTCTGGAGTGGTGTTTGATGATGGTGCATCAGGTACATCACCTTGAGTTGGCGCAGGTGCTGTTTCAGTGCTTGCTTCTGGAACATCATCTGTCCCTGCTGGAGCCACTGCAGGTGCGCTATCATTGGGTGCATCAGGCACATCAGCATCAGCCGCTACCTTTGGAGTAACAACTGTTGTTGTCGTCGTTGAACCTGTAACAGAATTCACCAAACTACTCATATCAGCTTCAGGATGATTAACAATCCATGCTAGAGCCAAGGAGTTAAGGAAAAAGATTAGTGCTAAAATAGCGGTCGTCTTGCTAAGAAAGTTAGCTGAGCCTTTAGAACCAAAAACAGTTCCAGAAGCTGCACCACCACCGCCTCCACCAAAAGTTGCCCCAGCATCAGCACCTTTGCCATGCTGAACAAGTACAAAACTGATAATACCTACAGCAACTAGGATTTGTACGACTAATAATACGTTATACATAGTAAATTCTTTTTTATATTAATTTTATGCAGTACAGATAGCTAAGAAAGCTTCAGGTGTTAATGATGCACCACCAATTAAGCCACCATCAATATCTTCCATGGCGAATAGCTCAGCAGCATTGCCACCATTGACACTACCACCATATAAAATCTGTACTTTAGAAGCAACATCAGCATCTAATTCGGCAACTTTAGCACGAATAAATGCATGAACGGCTTGTGCCTGATCAGGTGAAGCTGTCTTACCTGTGCCAATAGCCCAAACAGGCTCATAAGCAATAACAGCATCTGCTAGTGCAGCAACGCCTTCTAATTCGATTACAGCATCTAACTGACGAGCAACAACATTTTCAGTATCACCACTTTCACGCTCCTCTAGTAATTCACCTACACATAAAATAGGAGTTAAACCTTTAGCGCGTGCTGCTGCAAATTTAGCCGCTGTATCTTGATCACGCTCACCATAAATACTACGGCGCTCAGAGTGACCAACAATCGCATACTGACAACCAACTTCTTTAAGCATATCTGCCGAAACTTCACCAGTAAAAGCGCCTGTTTCTTCAGAAGCAACATCTTGACTACCTAAACCAATCTCAGAACCTGACAATAAATCAGCAACCCGTGGAATATAAACAAAAGGAGGACATACCGCAACAGCCTTATCGCCAACACCAGACATTCCTTCATTAATACCACTAACTAATGATTGAATGCTCTCTTTAGAGCCATTTAACTTCCAGTTTCCAGCAACTAAGATCTGACGCATAAAACTATCTCCACAAAAATGATTGTCACGAATCGCGAGAGCTTACCGTTCTGCCTGTAAAAATGCAATGATTTCTCTACTCAGATTGGCAACAAATGCAAATAAATTATGATTGATCCCTAATTAAAAGCGGCTTAGCCTCTAAATCCACTTTTCCTCTGTTCACTCTTCGTTCTGAATACCAACCACCTGCTATAATACTCAAGAAGCAAAGTACAAAAATAATACCTCCTGTAGAGGTTAAATCAGTTGTTGTCAGCAAGGGTAAGATCATCGCTATAATACTAATCACAGCAACAGCAATACAATGTACTAACCATTGTGATTTTACTGTGCTTGCGGTAATCATCCCACCAACAAACATAATAACGAGAAAGGATGGGATCGCGATCAAGTACTTTGAATATTGACCGATGCCATTTAAAAACGTCATTTCCTTTGAAATACTATTGTACTCGACAATAACCAACAGAAAAATAAGCTGCAAGACTAAGATAGCCAGCAAAATAAAAAACACACCCGCAACAACAGCTAAAAGACTTCTCAACATTCGACAACTCCGAATTGTAATAATTATCGTGAGTATAACTATTTTTACAAACGATCAGTCTAGTATTATCAGTAAACCTGTATTACATCATAAAAATTATGCTTTTGAAGGTAAGCCATACGCCGCATCGACCCATTGTGGCTTTAAGATAATAAAATCTTGCAACCAAGGTCATTGGCAAAGTGCAATGAAACACATAAGTGTCAAGTCTCGATAGATCATAAACTCTTTTTTATACGTTTGTCGATATTAGGAACGGTAAAGTATTCATTGGGCAGATACAGATATCAGCGGACACTATTTTGTCAACAACAGAATCAGAATAGTGTCCTATTTTCAAATCAGAAAAAGTGTTTGTATACAAAGTTCAAAGAGGAAAGCCATCCTAGACTCAAGGATATTTACGTGAATCGCTTGGTCAAATTTCAAAAACGGGTTTCTTTACTCTGACTCTAGCGACCGATTTGTTATCTATTGATAATGGGGTAAACTCAAGCCCTAACAACACTAAAACCTACAACTCCAATAACAAGCTCGCTGGATCTTCTAATAAATCCTTTATTTTCATTAAAAAACCCACCGCTGTTTTACCATCAATGATCCGATGATCATAAGAGAGTGCAAGATACATCATAGGTCGAATAACAATTTTGTCATCACGCACAACAGCACGCTGTTCTATCTTGTGCATTCCGAGGATTGCACTTTGTGGTGGATTTAGGATGGGTGTGGATAACATTGAGCCAAAAACACCACCATTACTAATTGAAAATGTCCCACCAGTAAGCTCATCCATTTCTAACTTAGAATCTCGCGCGCGACCTGCAAAGTCAGCAATCGATTTTTCTATATCAGCATGACCCAGTTGATCGGTATCACGAATAATAGGTACAACTAAGCCACGTTCAGTAGAGACAGCAACACCAATATCATAATAACCATGATAGATAATATCGTTGTGTTCAATACGTGCATTCACTTCAGGATGCCGTTTGAGTGCCTCGGTTGCCGCTTTCACAAAGAAGGACATAAAGCCTAATTTGATACCATGAGCATGTTGAAAACGTTCTTGATAAGTCTTGCGTAAACGAACTAAATCACTGAGATCAACTTCATTAAAAGTCGTTAAAATCGCCGCTGTTTGTTGTGCTTCAACTAAACGTTCTGCCACTCGTTGACGTAAACGTGACATAGGTACTCGACGCTCAGAACGATCAGTGCCATAACGGTGCACTGATGCAGAGGCAACAGGTGCTGGAGGGGCTTTAGGCATAAGCGACTCCGTTTTAACCCGTTGATGCACGACATCATCAACATCAGATTTAAGTACCCTACTCTTTTCTCCTGTCGCATGAACCTGATCCATTGTGACATCATTTTCATACATCACCTTACGCACTGAGGGGCTAGCAACAGGGGTTTCACCTAAGGGTTCTTCTACTTGTACTTGCTCTTTAATTACCACAATGAGCTGATCAGCAACAACCACATCCCCAGATTCAACAAAAACTTTCTGCACTATCCCATTACAAGGTGATGGCACATCTAACACCACCTTATCCATTTCCAAATCTAGCAATGGCTCTTCTTCAAGCACAGACTCACCCACTTGCTTTAACACCGTTCCAATAGTGGCATCCATGACTGACTCAGGTAATAGGGGGACACGAATTTCTCTGTTCATTTACTTCTCTCCTTTGTGGGCAATTACCATTGCCTCTTGTACTAACTGGTGTTGTTCATATTGATGTGTTTTATACGAACCCACGGCAGCGGCTGCCGAACTTGGACGACTCACACAAACTAAGTTATCTCCAAAGTCTCGTAAGCGATGCTTAATGCCATCCCATGCGCCTTGGTTCAATGGCTCTTCCTGACACCACACAAATTCACATTGCTCTGGATAGCGTGCCATGATTTCCTTCAGATCCTCTTTAGGAAAGGGGTAAAGCTGCTCTAAACGAATAATTGCAATAGAATCTAATTGAGCATCATTGCGAGCTTTCACTAAATCGTAATACACCTTGCCACTGCACATTATAATACGCTGAACTCTGCTAGCATCTGATAAGTCATCGATGATTGTATAAAACTGTCCTGTTGCCAGTTCGTCCAAAGTACTCAATACATCAGGGTGACGTAACAAGCTTTTAGGTGTGAAAGTAATTAATGGTTTACGATAATTTCTAACCATCTGACGACGCAATAAATGATATATTTGTGCAGGTGTTGAAGGGATACAAATCTGCATATTATGTTGTGCACAGAGCTGCAAGTAACGCTCTAAACGTGCTGAAGAATGTTCTGCTCCCATCCCTTCATAACCATGTGGCAAAAATAAGGTAAGACCTGATAAACGTCCCCACTTTTGCTCACCAGAGCTAATAAACTGATCAATAACCACCTGAGCACCATTAGCAAAGTCACCAAATTGTGCCTCCCAGATATTTAATACTTTAGGATCGGTTGTGGCATAACCATATTCAAAGGCCATCACCGCTTCTTCTGATAATAAAGAATCAGTAATCGTACACAAACCTTGTTGTTTATCAAGATGCTTTAAAGGTGTCCATGTACGACGGCTATTTTGATCATGATAAATAGCATGTCGATGTGAAAACGTACCTCGCCCACTATCCTGCCCTGTTAATCTCACACCATAGCCTTCAACTAATAAACTGGCATAGGCTAAGTTTTCTGCAAAACCCCAATCAACAGGCTGTCTTTCAGCCGCCATTGCAAGACGACCTGCCAAGACTTTCTGCAAGCGATTATGAACAACAAAATCATTGGGTTGCTGAAAACATTGTATGGCTAATGCTTTTAATTTCTTCTTATCAACACGCGTATCAACGGGTTCATTCCATTGTCTATTTTTATAAATTGACCAATCCACTTGATAGCGTGCAGGAATACTATTAGTCTCTAATATGGTCAACAAGGTTTTGCCTTTATTCATTTTTGATTTGTACTCTTTAATCGCTTTCTCAGCAGATTGTGAGGACAATACGGAAGATTCTATTAATTTTTTACCATATAAAATACGGGTTGTTAATTTACTCGCAATCGCTTGATACATATTAGGCTGGGTTAACGATGGTTCATCCGCCTCATTATGTCCACGACGACGATAACAAACTAAGTCAATCACAATATCCTTACGAAAACGCAGACGATACTCCAAAGCTAATTTAGCAATGAAGACAACCGCCTCAGGATCATCACCATTAACGTGAAAAATCGGTGCATTCACCATCTTTGCAACATCAGTAGGATAGTAACTACTACGGCTATCAACTTTAGTACTCGTCGTAAAGCCAATCTGATTATTAATCACAATATGAATCGTACCATGAGTAGAAAAGCCCCGAGTCTGCGACATATTCAGTGTTTCCATGACCACGCCCTGCCCTGCAAAAGCAGCATCACCATGAATCAATACACCTAAAATCGAGTCTCCTTTACCTTTCCCACGACAATCCCGACGTGCACGCACATGTCCTGCAACCACAGGAGAAATGATTTCCAAATGTGAAGGATTAAATGCGACCCCAATACGCATAGCACCACTGGGAGTTTCAACATTAGAGCTATAACCTTTATGATACTTCACATCACCAGCATAACCTTGGTGCCCCACATCACCAGCAAATTCTTTAAACAAAGTTTCTGGTGGCTTACCTAAAATATTCACCAAAACATTTAAGCGCCCACGATGCGCCATCCCCAGAGCAAGCTCTTTAACGCCATACTCTCCAGCATCTTGCGTTAAATTATGCAGCAAAGGGATTAAGCTTTCCCCGCCCTCTAAGGAAAAGGTTTTTTGTCCCACATAACGAATACTCAGATAACGCTCAAAGGTTTCTGCTGCAACTAATTGCTCATACAATTTGATTTTTTCTTTATCAGAACATTGTGGCGTGGATTCACAAGATTCTAGCTTAGATTGAATCCAGCATTTCTCCTCCGTATCCATAATATGCATATACTCAGCACCAATAGAGCCAGTATAAGTATTACGCAAAGCACGGTAGATATTTTTTAATGAAGGATGATCAATATAGAAATCACCAGGGTCATATATTCGCTGTTGATCAGAGTGATCTAAACCATAATGAGATAACGTCAATTCCTTATGTTTTGGCTGACTATATGCATCATTTAAGGGGTTGGTATTCGCCTCTAAGTGTCCTAGTACGCGATAAGCTTCAATGAGCTTGAGAACATGAACCTGCTGACGCTCACTCTCAACGACTCGCTCAATCTCAGCACCATCAATAACACCATCACAATGTTTGGAAAATAAAGCAGGCTGGGTAAACTGGCGCTGTACTTGTGAGTGGCGTACTCCTTGTTGTAGCTCTGCGGGTAAAGGCAAGGTAGCAAAGTAATCACGCCAACTTTTATTAACAGAAAAAGGATCAGCAAGGTAATTTTCATACAAGCCTTCTAAGTAGGCCGCATTCTCGCCCTCTAATAACGACTCATAGTGTCTTTCATTGGTCATTTTTACCACCTACCCATTAAGTGACCATGATCGACAAAATGGATCACTTTAAAAAATACTAAAAAAACATATAAGGTTTATTAATTTAAGATAGACCAAAACGACAAGGCTTTTTGAATTATTTACCCACAATACGACGCTTATAGTGAAGTTAAAAAAGTATAGCTCAGCCAACTTGACCGTAGATTAATCAATAGATGATTAAGATCTGTTGTTAATCACTATAGAACGGGTGAATCAGCTATTATTTCAGAGGCTTTACTATGAGTGAAATGATAAATTGATAGACATAAGACTCGTCATCTCTTCTCAAAAAAACGAGCATATAGTCTATTGTTGCTGTTATTCCACGGCAATGCAATGTGCCTCTTTTTCCTTATCCGTCCACTGGCTAAAAGGATATTCTCTTAAACACATATTGTAGTAGCGCTCCAAATGCGTCACTTCTTTACCAATCCATGATGGCACTTCAAACACTTCATCCTCAGCATCCAGCTCAATTTCAGCAACAATCAAGCCTTGATTTTCTTCATTAAACGCATCAATCTCCCAGCACTTACCCGCAAAATCTACCCAATAACGTGTTTTTTTCACTATTGGCTTAAAGCACAAAGTATTCATTAGTTCCTCGGCATCACTCAATGGAATAACATATTCAAATTCACTACGAGAACGCCCTAAGGTCATACTCTTGATATTAATATTAGCAACATCACCCTCAATACGAATACGCACAGAGCTTTTTTCATTATTCGCAAGATAACCTTGTTGAAATAGAACCTGTTTCCTCACTTGCTTACGCCATTCATTATTACTTAATAAATACTTACGTTCTATTTCTATTCCCACGTTTACCACACTCCAAAACTCAATGATTATAAAAAATATTGCCTATTTACTTTGCCGAGTAAAGCTGGGACAAACCTTACTATAACTTTCCTCATAAGTTGTACACTCGGACACAATATAATCATGAAAATCTTTAGCCTCCTGAAACCAAGCCTTACCCTTACAACGCACTAAATACCATCGGCGCATAATAGGAAAGCCCTCCGCTCGAATGATCACCACATTCTTATTTTCCAGTTCTGATTTAATGGTATGTAATGAAGCAATACCTAAACCCAATCCCGCCATCACTGCATGTTTAATCGCTTCATTACTACTCATCTCCAAAGTATTTTCTAAGCTATGCTCATGCTTATTAAAAAACTTATCAATGGCAGCTTTTGTACCAGAACCTTCTTCACGTACAATAAAATTAAATCCTTTCAGCTCCTCTAAAGAAACACTTTTTTTACCTGCTAATTGATGATCCGCAGCGGCAATCATGACCAAAGGATTTTCCATTAGTGGCGTGGGAAATAAAACCCCATCTCGGGTTGGTGGCTCTCCCATAATCACCAAGTCAGGCTCCAAGTTATTTAATTGCTTCAATAAATCTTCACGATTAGTAATTGACAATGAAAAGATAAAGTTAGGGTTCTTCTTAGCGTAGGAAGAAATCATATGAGAAACAATATGGTTTGCGGTGGTTGCCGCATGAATTTTTAACCGAGGACGATAGCTATTAGACATCCCTGCTAATAAGGCAACCATTTTATCATGAGCAAGTAATGTTGCACTAATTTGCTTGTAAATAACCTTCCCTTTAGCGGTCAGTTCAAAGCCACGACCAGAACGATCAAATAAAGCACAACCCGCACAGTCTACAATAAATTTTATCTGCTGAGAGATAGCAGGTTGGCTTAAATTACGCTGTTTTGCAGCACGAGTATAACTCTTGGTTTTCACCAAGACATCAAAGGATCGCATTTGCGTTAAAGTAATGGTATCGGGGCGAGTATTTTCTTTTAACATGGTCAACCTGATCAGATTATTATCTACATTAGCATGATACAATACACTACAAATATTACTTCAACTTATAATAATATTATTATATATAATTATTATTTATGATCCAAGTATGTGTATAATGCCGCTTCCAGACTTTATAGAGCACTAATTGAGCACTATAAGCTGATTAAACAGGGGTATAAGTGGTTTTTTTACAATACCTTTTTTAATTAGTGCATTATTTTTATTTATTTAAGGAATGAACAAATGGATCAATCAGGACGTTATGCAGACTTAAGTCTCGACGAAGATACGCTACTGAAAGAAGGTGGGCACATACTTGTTGCTTACACTATGGTACCAATGCCTGGCTTTGGTGGTTACCTAGAAACAGCGGCTCACTTTGCAGCAGAATCTTCAACGGGTACTAATGTAGAAGTTTCTACTACAGATGATTTCACTAAAGACCTAGACGCAATGGTTTATGAGATTGATGAAGCCGAAGGCATCATGAAAATCGCATACCCTTGTGGTTTGTTTGACCGTAACTTAATTGACGGTCGTGCAATGGTTGTTTCATTCCTTACTCTTGCCATTGGTAATAACCAAGGCATGGGTGATGTGCAATGTGCACAAATGGTTGACTTCCACGTTCCTAAGCAACTTCTTGATATTTTTGATGGTCCTTCAACAGACATCACTGATCTTTGGAATGTTTTGGGTCGTCCTCGTGAGAACGGTGGTTACATCGCTGGTACTATCATCAAGCCTAAGCTTGGTCTTCGTCCTAAGCCATTCGCTGAAGCAGCATATCAGTTCTGGCTTGGTGGTGATTTCATCAAAAATGATGAGCCTCAAGGAAACCAAATATACGCACGCATGAAGGACGTTACTCCTTTAGTTTCTGATGCAATGAAACGTGCTCAAGATGAGACAGGTGAAGCAAAATTATTCTCTGCTAACATCACTGCTGACGATCATCACGAAATGTGTGCTCGTGCTGACTACATCTTGGAAGCTTTTGGCGAAAATGCACATCACGTTGCATTCTTAGTTGACGGTTATGTTGGTGGTTGTGGAATGGTAACGACTGCACGTCGTAACTACCCTGATCAGTATTTACATTATCATCGTGCTGGTCACGGTGCGATCACTTCACCTTCATCGGTACGTGGTTACACAGCATTTGTTCTTGCTAAGCTTTCACGTCTAATGGGTGCTTCTGGTATCCATGTAGGCACAATGGGCTATGGTAAGATGGAAGGCGGACCTGACGATAGAAATATCGCATACATGATCGAGCAAGAAGAAGCTGATGGCCCATTCTTCCACCAAAAGTGGTACGGAATGAAGCCAACAACACCAATCATCTCTGGTGGCATGAACGCACTTCGTCTACCTGGATTCTTCGAGAACCTAGGTCACGGTAACCTAATCAACACTTCAGGTGGTGGTTCATACGGTCACATAGACAGCCCTGCTGCTGGTGCAACATCTTTGCGTCAAGCATATGATTGCTGGAAGTCTGGTGCTGATCCAATCGAATACGCAAAAGAGCACAATGAATTTGCTCGTGCATTTGAGTCATTCCCAAGTGATGCTGATTCGATCTTCCCAGGATGGAGAGAGAAATTGGGCGTACATAAGTAAGCTAAGTGCTTATGGTATTGAGTGAAGGTAAAGCAATTTACCCTTGCTAGTACACCCAAAGGAAAAGCCCCGCCCGTTCGGGGCTTTTTCGTATTTAAATGACATTGAAACTATCCCTAAAAACCAGCCGACTTCAATACAGAGATATTGTTCAAATTTTTATTTTTAATTAAACTGACACATTGGATATCTACACAAGGGTAAGCTTTATCTTTGTGTAGATACCTAATTTGCGAATAAGGAATTAACACATGACTGACATCGAACAATACAAAATTACTGAAAAGCCATTTTACTCAGCACAGGGTAAAGAAGTTGAATGGTATGAAGCAGCCTATGAAAAACGCCTGCCTGTGATGGTTAAAGGTCCAACAGGTTGTGGTAAATCACGCTTTATTGAGCACATGGCATGGAAACTCGGCAAGCCATTAATTACGGTTGCTTGTAATGAAGATATGACCGCGTCTGATTTAGTGGGTCGTTATTTACTTGATGCTGATGGTACTCGCTGGTTAGATGGCCCATTAACTGTGGCGGCACGTATTGGTGCGATCTGTTATTTAGATGAAATTGTTGAGGCACGTCAAGATACGACGGTTATTATTCACCCATTAACAGACCACCGTCGTACCTTACCTTTAGAAAAGAAAGGCGAGCTAATTGATGCTCACCCTGATTTCCAATTGGTTATTTCTTATAACCCTGGTTATCAAAGCCTAATGAAAGACCTTAAACAATCAACTAAGCAACGTTTTGTTGGTATGGATTTCGACTATGCTCCTGCAGCGTTAGAAACGTCTATTATTGCTAAAGAAAGTGGTATTAGTGAAGAAATCGCTGCCAAGCTTGTGACTGTGGGTGAAACGGCTCGTAACTTAAAAGGGCATGGCTTAGATGAAGGTATTTCTACTCGCTTAATGGTCTATGCAGCAAGTCTTATTACTACAGGTATGTCTGCAAATGATGCTTGTAAAATGGCAATGGTAAGACCCATCACTGATGATGCAGATATTCGTAGCACATTGGATCACGCAATTGATGCGGTATTTGGATAAAAAGCAGTTATCTTTGGTTTATTAAATAAAACCACAAAGGATACGGAGAGTATAAAGGTCTATCTTTATCACTTCGTGTCCTCTGTGTTCTCTGTGGTAAAAAAATGAAAACCGTAAAAACAACCGATACCGAAACAGTCATAGAAAGCCGTCATCAACACTATCGTTCTGCCCTCAAATGTAACTTTCCACAATTGGAAGATGTCTATGATGATTGCATGGATGAAGCGATTGCGACACTATCTGATCAAGGACTAAAAGACTATTTATCAGGTGCATCATTAGTCTGCATGATTGGTCGTGGTTTTGAGCCTGTATTAGTTTATCTTGAAGAATTACCACAAATTGCACACATTATTGGTGAGCAAAGTTGTGAACAAATATCGCAGTGCGTTTGGAAAATGACACGGACACCCAATGGTGTCGCTATTCTTCCCTTTTTACAATCCCTGCCAGAAGCTGCTCGTCGCCTAGGAAGCCAAAAACAATTTGATCTTTACATTGATATTATTTTTGATTTTATGGAAAGGACAACAGGCTCTATACATGGTATTCATACCACGATTCCTAGTCCAGGTCTGGTTGATTTTCTAAAACATAGTCCGTATATACTGGGTCAATTATCCATTGGTGGAATAAAGAACTGGGTTGATTATGGGATTAATTATTATACCAAGCATCCCGAGCGACAAAAAGATTATTTTTCACTACAATCTGCTGATAGTAAAGCTATTTTGCAACGTGAAAGACACGGCACATTATTTGCTGATAATGAACGTTGTTTAAACATGTACCTTAAGTCCATGTGGAATGACCAAGAGATATTAGTACCGTACTCTTTAGGCTTTGATGAATTACGCAAGCCTAAGCCTTACTTTGATTCTCTGGGTATCCGTATTCCTGATGTATTGGATGACTTAGAAAATGGCGTTACAGGTATCAACCGCTATCGTGCCATATTGGCACATATGGAAGCACACCGTCGCTGGAGCTCAAAGGTTGTTGTCGATAACTTCAGCCCATTCCAACGTATTGCTATTGAGCGACTTGAAGATTGTCGTGTTGATACCTTGATATTACGTCGCTATCCTGGTTTAAGAAAGTTATTTTTATCACTGCATCCTCAGCCTGATGAAGATGCGTGCCACTCTAAAGAAGAGTCTTGTATTCGTCACCGCCTTGCTATGCTGTCATGGGCATGCATGAGTGTTGAACATAGTTATATTAATAAAGATATTATCGAATTTGCTGACCGTTTTCATGAAGCAATGAAAAATGGTGAAGAGTCCAGTCTTAAAGGCATGGTTTCTATTGGTATTTCCTTTATTGCAAGAACCCGTCTTCAAAGTGACCAATTGCCTAAAATGCACTTTAAAGATACTGAAATTGACTATCATGATGATAATCGCCACCTATGGATTTATATCGAAGACGGTGATGATGAAGAACAATTCGAGAGAGCAAAGACAAAGAAAGATGAGGAAGTTGAACGCTTACCACCACGTCATTATCCTGAATGGGATTATAATGCGAAAAACTATCGTCCTGACTGGGTAAGCCTGTATGAAAGCTTACATCCATCAACAAATCCTACAAAAATTGAATCTTTATTAACTAAACATGCAGCACTAGCAAAACGCCTAAAGCAGATGTTAGAGTTACTTAAACCACAAAACTTTGTGCGAGTACGTTATCAGGAAGAAGGAAGCGAGCTAGATTTAGATGTTGCGATTCGCTCATTAATTGACTTCAAATGTGGTGTACAACCTGATCCACGCATCAATATGAGCCATAAACATGATGGGCGTGATATTGCGGTAACGTTGTTATTGGATTTATCAGCTTCACTAAATGAAGTCCCCGCAGGCGGTTCACAAACTATCTTAGAACTCAGCCAAGAAGCGGTTGCTTTACTGAGTATGGCAATTGAAGGCTTAGGTGACCCCTTTGCTATTGCTGGTTTTTCATCAAATACCCGCCATGAAGTCCGCTATCAGCACATCAAAGGCTTTAACGAACATTGGGATGATGAAGTAAAATCTCGACTCTCTGCGATTGAAGCAGGTTATTCAACACGTATGGGTGCTGCTATCCGTCATGCAGGGCATTACCTTGAGCATCAAAAAACGGATAAAAAATTATTGTTGATACTAACGGATGGTGAGCCATCGGATATTGATATGGATGATGAGCGTTCATTGATTGAAGATAGTGCTAAAGCAGTGAAAGAATTGGATCAACAAGGTATTTACACTTATTGTATTAACCTTGACCCCAATGCTGATGAGTATGTGCAGGATATTTTTGGTAATCAATATTCTGTTATTGATAATGTACAAAGCTTGCCAGAGAAGCTGCCTAAGTTATTTATGGCGCTGACAAAGTAGAAATTATTCTTGTAGTTTTTAGGTTGGTACACTGAGTACCAACCTAAAACCTAGACTCTGAAAAATTTTTGATCTCTGAATTGCAGAGCCACTGGCGACTCAACACCTTCAGTGCTATCACTAAGTTTTACAACATACTCAATGACATTTGCAACAATAGATGGAGTAATAACACTCTCAATATTACTAAATTGCATGTGAATGAATGGCTTATTTTTATCACATTCCATCCATACTTTCAGGATACACTCAGGGAATAGCACTTCATCAGCTAACCAAGAATAGACTTTGTTTTTTACCGTTATTTTTCGTATTCTAGTTTTCATAAAATCACATATTCATTCAATTAAATTCAGCTATTAATACTTTAATAGTCAGAATCCCCTAGAATAAAATCAACCAGTTCATCACTAATAAATAAATCAGGCTTTTTAGAAGCTTTAGCTTTAATGCTTTTCCTTTCAACAACAGGTTCTTTTCTACTTTTCTTCAAACGCTCTTGCTTTTTCTTGGCAATAATCGCTAAAGTATCGCGATAAATTGGCTTCTCAGCTTTCTTAAACCGTCGTGCCATCACGCCAG
The DNA here is from genome assembly GCA_023144895.1 of Thiotrichaceae bacterium. Classification (GTDB taxonomy): domain Bacteria; phylum Pseudomonadota; class Gammaproteobacteria; order Thiotrichales; family Thiotrichaceae; genus HyVt-477. Next base: position 13,939 of record JAGLEV010000057.1, on the reverse strand, counting down.
CCGCAGGATTATAAGCAGGTTTACTGTGTCGCCCTATTCTTGTTCCTGTGCAACCATACCACCAACAACGTTCATTTTTTTGAAAGTACATCAGTCCACGATATTTTGGTGCCACATTAGGGTTTTGAGTAATATATTCCTTAATTCCCCAACTACCGATCCAGTTATAATCACGAGGAGCGGAGAAAGCGACAAAAAGCTTACCTCCTGATTTTTTCCAGCCTTTGAGAAACTCATAATACAACTTAGCCATGCGATCATCTTTATTGGCTTTGATCAAATAGGGATTTGCACCTTCATCAACACTATGTGTTTTATAAGAAACCAGATGTTGCCCCCCTTCATAGGCAATTAAATCAATACCATAGCGCGTTGCCATTTTAGACTGTTGACGTACCATATTTAAAGTACGAGGAATAGAATTAGGATTGCGTGGTGACTTAAGTAAATCAAAAACAGCATCAACACTTTTTACTTGCTTCTGTAATTTTTGTGGTGCATGGAAATACGGTGCAATGGCTAATGCATCGGTATGTTTAAAGGCATCTTCATAACCCAAAACCATGTGTGTTAAAGGAATATTCGTTGCCATCCCTCCCATCACTCGGACTAAACGTTGAGTATTTCCAAAAGCGGTTTCAAATGCCTTAAAAATATCCACACTACGTCGAGAATAATACTTAAAACCAGCATAAGTACGATTAGCATCCAGTGCCAAACGTTGCCCCATATCCATCATATAATGGGTTTGAGTGAAAATACCATTCCAAGCTTCATTACTATATTCCACATAAGCTTTTAATTCAGGTTCTAACCGCTGTTTAACCATCTCTGCATAGTTTTTAATGAACTCATCATCGGCACGATGGGGTAAATTAAACCAAGGGTCAACATCCAAAGCATTAGCAAGCTGAATCATCACTTCCAGAGGTAAGCCCCGCTTGCCTTCCTTTCCACCCCACGTAGAATCTGTTAGCTTAGGACGTTGATCCCATCGGCTCATTTCATTACGCGTAATACCCGACATATTCATAAAACGAATCACTCGAAAATCTTTCATGAAATTCAAATAATCAGGGTTAAAAATGATTTGCTCTGAATGGGTTAAAAACCCCAAGTATTTTTGCCCTGTACAGTGTTTTGCTGAACGCACTCTGCGATAAGGATTATTCTCACAAATTCCACCAGGCAAAACGATCTTAATATCACGAATATAATTATTAGGATCACTTTCCATAATAATCAATGTTGCCGTAATGCGTTTGGTCTTTCCTGCACGAATACGAACATAATCACGCCCCCCCATACGTCGAATAAGATCAGCATTGCCGCCATAACGAATCTTTCCTTTACCTTTATAAGTCACAATATAGACTGTATTCGGAATACTCTTTGCAGGGAAGTTATTAACAAATCGGGTACCTGCTTGCCCACCATTAAGATTTTTTGGCCAGCCATATTCATCATAATCAATTTTACCCTTAGTGAGCCAAGGACGAGCCTCCTCAAAAGGCATTGATTGTTTAAATAAATCAACAAAAGGGACACTAGAATCCATATCCATCACTTCATTGGTATTAATACCCAAAGGTGATAAACGATTGTTATTAAAGCTTAAAACACTTTGTGAAAAAACCAAAGCGACAACAGTGGTTAACAGTAAAATTGCTTTACTGACTATAGAAAAAATATTCATAGTAATAGGGAGTTGTGGTTATAAAAATGCTACAAAAATAAGCCCGACGTTATCCTAATCAGTAGTATAATGACCTGATTATTCTCACTTCATCAGCAGGATACCGTTTATTTTTGTAATTATCTAGAGGAGTCTGCTTAGTCGGCTTTTTTCAACATCTTAAACCTTAGATCGCAAGCTTAAATAGCCGTTTATAATTAGCATGAGTTAGCTGTTGAATAAACTCAACATCAACACCTCTTAATTCAGCAACCTTATCAGCAACATGACTAACATAAGCTGGCTGGTTTGGTTTACCACGATGAGGTGCTGGTGCTAACCAAGGTGAATCTGTTTCGATCAGGATTTTATCCTCTGGCATCTGTCTAGCAACATCTTGTAGAGTTTTCGCACTATTAAAGGTGACAATACCAGAGAAGGAGATATAAAAACCTAACGCCAACGCCTGTTTTGCTGTCTCCCAGTCCTCAGCAAAGCAATGCATTACGCCACCCACATCTTGGGCATTTTCCTCCGCCAATATTCTCAAAGTATCTTCTTTAGCATTACGCATATGAATAATCAACGGTTTTCCCGTAGTTATCGCTGCTCGTATATGTATCCGAAACCGCTCTTGTTGCCATGTCATATCTTCATTTTCTTTAAAATGAAAATAATCCAAACCTGTTTCACCAATGGCAATCACTTTCGGTTGACTCGCTAATTCAAGTAAACGCTCATAAGTTGGTTCCTCACCGTCTTGATACACAGGATGCAAACCCACTGAGCAATGAATATCATCATGAGCCAGTGCAAGCTGATGGACATCATCAAAATGTTCAAGATCAATAGCGACACAAAGGAATTGGCTAACCCCCACTTCACGTGCATTATCCAGCATGGTATTGATGTCATTACCAAAGGGTTTTAGGTCAACCTTATCAAGGTGACAGTGAGAATCTATAAGCATAATTAAGATAAGCCCAAACGTTCTAATATAAAGTAAATAGCGATAGCAGAGATAGCGACACCCAGAATAAGCTGTATGAAGCCTTTTAATAGTCTTGAAATAAAGCCCGATTTATTATCAACCTGACGTGTACTCGCCTTATTAGCACTCAAAGGGAGTGGGACTTGCTCTTCGGCAAGAATAGGTTGTTCTTTCAAAGCATCTTTATCTTTGGGGATATACTTCGTCCACCCCCACATCAATAAAAATAATAATCCAGCAATACCAAAGACGAAATACAACAATCCAGAAGACCACACCCAAACACTGACCGTTGGTGTGCGATAAATTTCGCCATTAATCTTAGCTCCACCACGAACTTGATAGGTGCCAAACTCTGCGAAAGTATGTGACACTTGTGCAGAGTCACTCCACTTCATGACAGAGTTATCATCAAAGTTATAAAAATACTTTACCTTATCTTGATCACTCACAGGTAAACCGAGTAATTTAAAGCTAATCACTTCTCCTGTATTCGCAAATTTACGTGATGATTCGATATGCAGGCTGGTTTTCTTTGCTTGATTTTGGCTTGGATTATTGGGTGCAACCTTAGGTGGTGCGAGTGTTGCCTCTTCCTTAGTCTCTTTATCAGAACGCCCTGTTAAAGTCACTGCCTTGACAATCAAGGTGGCGGAAGTTGTCGCCATGTTTTGTCGATCATCCGTCACACTTAATTTTACAGCATACTCACCAGGAGCAACCTGCTGGCTATCAATAACAAACTTTTTCAGCTCACTACGTCCCCCCACATCATTAGACCACTGATAAATTAATGTCGATTTAATATCATATGTCGATGTACTACTAAACTCAACTTTCTCACCTTGTACAACCGTTTGAGTGGTTGGTACGATCATAGCAACGGGCTTATCCCATGGCTCTGCCACCTTTAACTGGAGAGGTAACGACTTTTTAATTAAGCCCTCATCGCTATAGGCGGATACACTTAGCTCATAATCACCTGACTGACTGGCTAACCAAGAGTACTCTGGTTCTAGTTGCGCTTTTTGTTCACCATTGAGGTGGAACATATAATGAATATTTTTTGTCGTAGGCATAGGCTCTAATTGAGCGGTTAGCTTCACCGTATCACCCTTAACAGGTGAATTATTATCAAGTGATAGCGTTAGCTGATGCTTTTCAGCCATTGGCTTAACTAAAATTAATCTCACGACTACCGATGGGTCTATTTTCTGACCTTCTGCTGGGTGCTGGCGTATAATCTCTGGCTTAGTAACCTTTGCTTCTTCAACAGAAACAAGTAGTTTATTTGCTTTTAAGAATGCCAATTTAGCTCGAGCATCTTGTTCTGATAATCCCAGTACATTAGGCATCAGTGGACTCGCCTTCACTACAGTAATTTGCTGTATCGCTGTGACTGCTTGACCTTGCTCATTACTCACCTTTAAATGGGCGGTATATTTTCCTGATTTTAAACCAAGTCGTTTAATCTTAAATTTTGCTTTATTCGTATGATAAGGACCTAGCTTCCACTCATATTTTAGCTCCCCTGAGTACTTAGGGTTTAATCTTACAAATAAGCTAAGCGGTTCGTTTTGCTCCACTCTTTTCTTCGAGACACTAATAGCTAATTTTGGCTCAAAGCTTGCTTGTTTACCTACCACTAAGGTGACAGTTGTATGTTCCTCAACCGTCGATAATGCCTGTGGTGACTGCTCAACCACCAGACCTAAATGATTCTTATCGTCGGCACGTGTAATAATTTTTTCTAAGGTTAACCCCCTGCGATCAAGAATTATTTTAGCTTGCTCTTCAGGCATTCCAATCAGGTCAGGCATCGCAATTGCTGCTTTTACGCTAACCACTAAATCAATCGTTGCCCCTTCCAGTACTTGCTCACCTGCGGGTGGTAATTGCTCAATAATCAGACCGGGCTTACCTGCAGCGGCACGTTCTTCAATCGCTCCAATCGATAGTTTTATTTCTCGTAATTCACGATGTGCTTCGGTCATTGACTTATTACTTAAATCAGGAACTTCTACCAGTGAATCTGTTTTTTCATCCGTTGTTTCTGTTGGAATCACAGGAGCAATAACAGGAGGGATAGCTAAAGGCGCTGTTGATACAGGTTTTGTTGTCGTTGTCGATTCATCCTTAGAGACGGGAGTGCTAACAACTGAAGCGGGGTTAATAACAATAATAGAGATATGTGTATAGGTATGTGCTTGTACACGCTCCCTATTGGTAACGGTAAGTAATACTCTATATTTACCGGGTGGCAAGTCGGCTGTATTAAAAGTAAAGTCTGGCTCAATAGAGCTTTGCTCGCCACTTTTCCAGTAATAGCGTAAATTAGCTTGGTTAGCAACCGCCTTAAAAATAATGACTTCACCTGATTGTACTTGTGGTGTACTAGGCATAATCACCGCTTCTAGTGCTGGCTTATTGCTAGTCGCTTCTGTATTTTCGATTTTATCATCGGTTGCAACACTAACGATTTTTTCACGGGGAGGTGGCTCAACAAAACCATCATCCACTGCTGGATCATCTAAGTCACCCGTCTCTGAATCATCTAAGTCATCCCAAACAGGGGTCTCTATCTCAACAACAACCACTTCAGGCTCAGCATTGACAGGAGCTACAATACTTATTAATAGAATAATAAGGAGTAAATTAAGGAGTTTTCCAGCTTTAAACATTTTATTTATAATCTTAAAAATTATTGAGAGTCCACTGGACAATGTAGTATGAGCTATTATTAGCTCTCATCATAAAGGGTCTCAGTATGCTTGATTTCATCAAAATAACAAAATTTTTACGTTGGTTGCCTGATAGAAAATTAATCGAATGGTTTCCTCCATGGTGGTTAATGCGGATTAAAGTCATTGATATTCATCCTAACTGGAAACATCTCCGTATTAAACTGCCCTTAACCCGTATCTCCAAAAATATGGGAGGTAGTATGTTTGGTGGTTTTCAAGCCTCACTTGCTGATCCGATTGCCCCTATGGCCTGTACTAAAGTATGCCCTAATCATGATGTATGGACAAAATCACTACACATTGACTTTCTTCATCCAGGAACAACCGACTTAGAGTTACGCTTTGACTTTCCAAAAGCACTAGAACAACAGATTCTACAGGAGATTTCTGAGTGCAATCGTAGTACGCCTACTTTTGAATACAACTTTTATCGTACAGATGGTCAATTATGTACACGTATTCGCTGTGTTGTTGCTATTCGAGCCTCAGGGTATAGAAAGCCAATTCAGCCTATTTCTGATCAGGATGATAACGATAGTGCCCTGTAATATCATACTCAAATAATATATCACCCAGCTCTGGACCACTGCCAATATTATGAATAATCATTCGCCGATCACTGAATTCATTCACATACATATTGGCGACAATACCAATGTGAACCATATTATTATTAAGTTTCCATGTGACTAAATCACCTGGAAGATAATCAATCGCCTCATCACTAACGGGTAATGATAGACCATGTCTTTCAAGAAATATCCGCAGATTAGGGACTCGACGATGATCAATATTAGTATCAGGGCGCGACAATCCCCAACGTGATTGATTGGGATAACGTCGAAAATTACGCTTAATATCTTTATGTAGTAATTCTTGTAGATCAATGCCTAATTGTCGATAAGAGCGAATCACCACATCGGTACAAACACCAATAGCATCGGGCACATCGCCCATCGGGTAATCAATCTTAAGGTATGAGCCATCATAACGCACACTATGCGTTGTACGCTCTAAGGCTGCCCGCACTAAAAGCTCAGCAAAACCTGGGGGCTCAGGAGGCCAGAGAAGGGTATAATCCGTAATAACCCACTCTCGCTCATCAAGAAGTGCTTCTTCTTCGGCAATACTACCTTTCACATATTCTGGTAAGTCTGAAGGTATGTATTTAGGTCTTGTATCGACATTCTGACTCGGTAGATCATTAGGCACAAATTTGGGCTTAGGTATATTGCTCTCTTGAACAGATCTATCTTCAACGATAGGCACTGGCTCATCATGCTGTTCACAGCGATAAATACCCAAGCTTATTAAAAAGATAGGAAGGTAGTATTTTAACTTCATCATTTTATAACATCTAAATTAAACACTTTATTCTCATAAAAAACACCTGCAATTGCCGCTTTAATTCAATATAAACAACGGGTAGCAAGCCATTTAGCTAAAAATTAGCAAACCTTTACTGTTTTTAGCGCCTAATATAATAGGGTCTACAGCTTGGGTGGAAATGCTAGCACGCACAAACTTCAACTTATAAGATTCTCAAGGCTTTTCATCGTTTTTATCTTGCCATTACAGCATAAAAATAAGATAAATATGAATGAGTCCATCTTACCCCTTGTTGGAAATAATTTAATGCAGTTAAGTCATTGTTACACCATTTTAAATTTAGAAATCTCTGCAAGCAAAGATGAAATAAAATCGGCTTATCGACGGCTAGCACGTCAATATCACCCTGATGTTAGCAAGGACAGTAATGCTGAAGCCAAGTTCAAAAAAATAAAGCAAGCTTATGAAATTCTAAATAATAATACAATAAAACAAGAGACTCACAGCCAACAATCAACGAGAAGCAATGATAACACTAGCTTCACCCCTTCAGAGCGACAAAAAGAACAGTATAATGCTGATTTTTTTGAAAATATAACAAAACCTAAAAGCAAAACCATTAATTTCTTCGATAAAATCTTTGGTCGTCATCAGAAAAAAAACCAGAAAAAGGATAATATTGCTAGCATTTCTCTTAGTTTACAGGATATACACCAAGGTACAAAACGCAAAATTCGCTTACCCAATGGTCGACAGATTAAAGTCAATATCCCAAAAGGTATCCAAGAAGGGCAATATATTCGTTTACCAAAAAAGAGTGCTTTAACGGCGATTTTATTAAAAGTTAAATTACAGCCCCACCCTCTTTTTAAACTTAAAGGTAAGAATTTATATCTAGAAGTCCCTATAGCCCCATGGGAAGCCGCATTGGGTTCTGTTATAACTATCCCCACATTAGATAAGAACGTAAAACTAACATTACCTGAAGGAACACAGTCAGGAACAATAATGCGTTTAAAAGGACGTGGACTTACTGGTAAACCTAGTGGCGACTTATATATCACCCTAATGATTAGCACGCCTCCAGCTCAGACTGCACACGAACGAAACCTTTATAAAAAAATGAAGACTGAGTTTGCATGGAATCCACGAAGTAGAAAATTATAGATTAGTAGGAAAACTTATTAAATGAAATCTATTTACAAACCCCTAGTAGCCCTCACTTTATGCCTTAGTATTCTAGGCACATCCACAACAGCAATAGCAAAAATACCGATTGACTCCAATGGTCAACTGATTCCAACCTTAGCCGATATGCTTGAGAAAGCAACGCCCGCTGTTGTTAATATCCATGCTGATGGTCATCAAGTTGTCTTTGACCCTGCAACCCCTGCATTACGCCAGCTATATGGCAGGAGGTTACATAAAGAAGCCACACGTGGAACGGGTTCTGGCATTATTATTGATCATCGTCAGGGCTATATATTAACAAATGCACATGTCATTAATGGTGCGAGTAAGATTACGGTTTCATTAAATGATAACCGTGTTTTTACAGCCAAATTAATTGGTGCTGATCGACAAGCTGATATTGCAGTGATTCAAATACCTGCTGAAAAACTAACGGCTCTAAAAATTAGCAACTCCGATAAACTGCGAGTGGGTGATTTTGTCGTCGCTATTGGTAACCCCTATGGTATAGGACAGTCCGTTTCTTCTGGAATTATTTCTGCATTAGGACGAAACAACCTTAATATTGAAGAATATGAAAACTTCATCCAAACCGATGCACCGATCAACCCTGGTAACTCAGGAGGTGCTTTGATTAATTTAAAAGGTGAGTTAATTGGCATAAACACCGCAATATTAGGTAATAAAAGTGGTGGAAATGTTGGAATAGGTTTCGCTATTCCTTCCAATATGGCAACTAATTTAATGGATCAGTTAATTAATTATGGTGAAGTCCAACGTGGTCATATTGGTATTCAAGTTGGCAACCTAACACCCCGATTAGTAAAAATTCTTAACTCACCCACGACCCAAGGAGCAGTCATTAAAATTGTAGTACTCAACTCCCCTGCCGCAAGAGCAGGATTACAGGAAGGTGATATTATTATTAAGATTAATGATGCAGCGATAAAGAATGAAGGTGATGTACGTTCACGTATTGGAAGCTTAAGAGTTTCAACAAGGGTTAACTTACGAATTATCCGTAATGGAAAATCTCTGGATATAACCTCTGTTGTCGGTAAGAAAATAAAGCCTCAGAATTTTAGAAGACTGCCTATTTGGGACTTTCCTCAGGAGTAAAAATATCAGAGGGTTACCTTCTATCTGTAAACTAGCCTTCTAGGCTCTTCACAAGAGTGCTAGAGTCTAGTTTGTCTACTATATTTTTTCTATCAACAGGCAACAAATCATAAAATTAATATTTTATGAAACTTAATGTTTCCTTAAGGCGCTTAGGTGTGTATAATAAATAACCAACACCAAGGCTGATTCTTCATTACCGTCAAGCTTAATAGAATATTCACCGTTTTGCTTGGGATGATTTTTAAATGGAACAATAATCAGGTTTTGTTGTCTAAATTATTGTGTTCAGTTTACAGCTGAACATTAACCGTTGATGAATAGCATGATTACTATTTATTCAGTTCTTTTTTGACATTAGAACTGTAGTGGTTGGTGTGTATTATTCCTACTACTTGAAAGTACTAGATTTTTAAATATGAAAAAAATATTGCACTCTGTTGAATATGAACTATAATTGCAGTATGTTTCGGTTAAGCTTAGGTTCAGGTTAGTTACTTCAACCATTAAATAAACTTAAACTTAATAATAAAGTAACCCATACTATTTTGAGTATTGTTACTTTGTAAGGTATCACTGATATAAGAGACACCAAACGTAATGCTTAAGCCCGGCACTACAGTTTCTTATGGTGATGACAGATTTGGCTTCCCCAATCCAAATTTGTTGTTTTATACCCTGGCTTCTAGACCCCCTGTTTGTAAAGCCAGGGTCTTTTTTTATACTAGACCCTAGAAAGCCCTTATGTCTTACAACACCTTACAGCTCCAAAGCTGTACACGAGGTGAATACGATGATTACTTTATTACTCAAGTATAGTATTAAAGAAACCTATATGCCTTAATAAGTTTCTATAATTTTTTATTTATATAAACTCACCCGCTTTTAACTTCTCTTTCTCCATAAGCTCTAACTCACGCGACCCTGAAATAACCACTTGATCATTAGGTACTAAGTCAAGTTTTTTGTTTAAGTGTTGATAAGGTACAGAATTTAAAATAAGCTTTAGTGTATTGAGTCGAGCTTGATGTTTATCATTTGAGCGAATAATTGTCCATGGAGCTTGATAAGTATGAGTGCGCTTTAACATATGGTATTTTAACTCAGTAAATTCATCCCATTTTTCTTGTGCCTGCACATCGATCTCACTTAATTTCCACTGCCTTAATGAATCCGTCTTACGACGCTTAAAGCGTTTTTCTTGCTCTTCTTTAGTGACACTAAAATACAGTTTAATTAATATCGTACCTTGCCGAACTAAATCCTTTTCTAGCCCTTTTACCCCTTTCATAAAATCTTTATATTCTTGCTCTGAGCAAAAACCAAAAACAGGCTCTACCATCGCACGGTTATACCAACTACGATCAAATAGTACGATTTCACCACCACGAGGGAACTGAGAAATATATTTTTGAAAGAACCACTCGCTCTTTTGTTGCTCAGTCGGCTTACCTAAGACAACGACACGATAATGTTTTTCATTCATATAACGTGTCGTTCGGCGAATAGTCCCACCCTTACCTGAAGCATCACGACCTTCAAATAAAATAATCATTCGCTTATTCGTTTCTTCCAAGTGTTTCTGCAAAGCAATTAATTCTGCCTGATAAGGCTTTAATAAATTCTCTTTTTTATATTTAGCTAACACCTTCTGCTCTTTTTTTTCTTTACCTTCTTTATTTTCTTTATAGTGAACAACTTGACCTGCTAACTGTTCATTTTTTTCTGTTAACGCACTAATTTGAGCATAAAGATCCTCATAACTATCCACTGGCTCAGGTTGTTTTACACTGTTTGACATAAAATCTCCAAAAAAATAAGGGGTTATTGCTAGAAATTACAGTTGTTTGAAATAGACTTTCAAGTGTTATCGATCAAGGGATTTCTGAATATATTTTTGCCACAATATTTCACTAGAATATTGAATAAACTGAGGACGCATTCCATACCATGCTTGCAAACCACCAGTATGAAGGATGGCGATACTTGTATTAGGTGGGAAAAAATCAGATTGAATATCGACAAATAACTGCTGACATGCCCTAGAAGTATATACAGGATCGAGTAAAATGCTTGTTTGATTTACAAAATAACGAATAAATTCTATCAATGCCTGATCCATACGACCATAAGCCACCTTATCAATGGTTTTTATTTCATAAGGAATGGTACTTTTTCCATATTCATCAATAAAACCTGCCACTCTAGACCGAGTCATTGGGTCATTCACCACATCATAGGCTAACAAACTGAGCCCTTTCTTTAGACTAGTCGCTAATCCTGCCAACGTTCCCCCTGTACCACAAGCCAAAACAACCGAGTCGACACCTTGCAATTGCTGATTGAGTTGTGTACCCAGTTGCTGACATCCTTTCACTGCATTTGTATTCGTTCCACCTTCAGGAATAATGAAAGCCTGTGGGTATTTTTGCTGTAGCTCTGTCAAGTAATCCTCATCATAACGACGACGATAGGTTTTTTTATCAGCCCAAACAATCTCTACACCTAGCTGATCAATGACGGATAGGGTCGGATTATCAATATAATGGGGATACCCCCTAACAACGGCAATACAATTAATATTGTAAGCCTTGCCTACCTGCGCCAAAGCATATAAGTGATTTGAATAAGCACCACCAAAGCTGAGGATCTGGGAATAGAGTGAGCTTTGTAGCACCTCATCAACATTTGCCGCCAGCTTGAATAGCTTGTTTCCACTCGCCAAAGGGTGTAAGTGACTCGTTTGTATCAGACAAAGTTTAACCTTCTTCTCTCGACACAAAGGTAAGTCAATAGAAATAACATCGGGTGTTGCCTGCCCTAATAACTCAAACACTAGCCATAACGCCGCTCAATATATTGATCAACCAAAGCAATAAACTGCTCACCAATATCATCACCCCGTAAAGTCACTGTTTTCTTACCATCTTCATACACAGGAGCAACAGGCTTTTCACCATTTCCCGGTAAGCTAATACCAATATTGGCATGCTTGCTTTCACCAGGACCATTCACCACACAGCCCATAACAGCAACGGACATTTCTTCAACACCTAAGTATTTAAGACTCCAATCAGGCATATTGTCACGGATATAACGTTCAATATTAGCCGCCAAATGCTGGAAATACTCACTTGTTGTACGCCCACACCCTGGACACGCAACCACTTGAGGAATAAACGAACGTAAACCTAAAGATTGAAGAATCTCCTGTCCTACAATGACTTCTTTTTCACGCTTAGCCCCTGGCTCTGGTGTCAAAGAAATACGAATGGTATCGCCAATACCCTGTTGTAGTAAAATAGACAAAGCAGCGGTTGAAGCAACAATACCTTTAGAACCCATTCCTGCTTCTGTTAAGCCTAGGTGTAAAGGATAATCACAACGGCTCGCTAAATCTTGATAGGTACGGACTAAATCTTGCACCCGACTCAACTTACAGGAAATAATAATTTTATTATGTGCTAAACCATATTCTTCTGCTTTCTTTGCACTTGATAAAGCGGACTCAATTAAAGCCTCATGCATGACTTCTTCAACGGCTAATGGTGTGGTTAAATTGGCATTCTCATCCAACATAGAAGCTAATAACTCTTGATCTAATGACCCCCAATTAACTCCAATCCTAACGGCTTTATTATACTCAACAGCAAACTCAATCATCTTAGCAAACTGCTCATCTCTCCGTTTCCCCTTACCCACATTACCAGGGTTGATACGAAACTTAGATAAGGCTTGTGCGCATTCAGGGTGCTCTGTTAATAGCTTATGACCATTAAAATGGAAGTCACCAATTAAAGGGACATCACAACCAATCTCATCAAGATGTTGACGAATTTTTGGCACAGCGGCGGCAGCTTCACGAGTATTTACCGTAATCCGCACTAGTTCTGAACCTGCTTTAGCAAGCTCTACCACTTGTTGCACAGTACGTACAACATCTTCAGTATCAGTATTAGTCATTGACTGTACAACCACAGGGTGGTCACTGCCGACCTTGATGTGATCAATTGCAACGGTGACGGTGGGATGACGCACAATAGTTTGACTCATTCTAATTTACCTGTTTTAGGTTTAATTTGGTGCTGAAGGAGAATACAATAACAGAGTTTTATTATAACGCTAGAGCTCAGACAATTAACCCAAAATAATACAAAAAGACTGCATAAAATCTGCATTTTATTTTGTCATCATTCTCTTATGAAAAAATTACTTAAAATAATACTTCAAGTGAGTCTCATCATTTTTATCGCAGGCTTCTTTATTCCTGAAAACCCAACAATTCCTGTAAAAAATGCCAAGACTCATGATTGGAATAATCAATCATTTTGGTACTACCCATGGGGACGGTCAGGCGTGCATAAAGGCATTGATATTTTTGCACCAGAAGGACGCAATGTTATTGCAGCAACAGGTGGTATTGTCATTTATACAGGAAAGGACGGCATTGGTGGTAATGTTGTCTTGGTCTTAGGTGCTCAATGGCGTTGGCATTATTATGCTCACTTGAAAACGATCAATACCACTCGATTAAAGTGGGTTTCTGCTGGAGAAAAAATAGCAACCGTAGGAAGCACAGGCAATGCCAAAGGTAAGCCCGCACATTTACATTATAGCATTAAGAGTACTTTTCCTAGATTCTGGCGATGGGATAAAAACCAGCGCCAGCCTTGGCAACGACTATTTTATATCAATCCTGATCAGTATTTACGGGGTAAATAACCATTTTATTAGAAAGCCTGTGAGACGAGATAATCCAGCATTAACAACTAGCAAAGTATTTTTAATCCCTGAACCTTAACACTAAGGGACTCAACAGCAGTACCTCACTTTTAAAGCGAGAGGACTTTGAAAACCACCGTTCTAAACATTACTGAGAAAAGAACTAAC
>JAGLEV010000056.1 GCA_023144895.1 Thiotrichaceae bacterium | reverse complement strand
TGCGGTTACTGATATTGTTATTACTAAAAAAGAGACTACAACGGGAATAGTCGTGGCTAGTAAGACTGGTTTAGTTAGCGATGGTTTGACAGTGGATAATGCTAAGACAGAAATAATAGTACCAGAAAACCTAAGGGATGAAAGGGGTGACCTTATTGAAGGAAAGGTAACCTTGGATGTAGCTCACTTTAACAGTGAAGAATCTGATGGTTTAAATAGCTTTCCAGGTGGTTTTACAGCACAGTTAGATAACCCTAGTGACGTTAATGCTATCCCTATAGAAGGAACAGGTACGGGAGAAACACCAGCGTCAGTAGTTTTCAAGTCTGCTGGTTTTGTTGCTGTTGAATTGAAGGATGCCGACGGTAAGAATATAACCAAGTTTAATAATGACACTCCTATCAAAATTACGATGGCAATTGATCCAAAAGCTAAGTTTCAAGAGTCTGATGGGACAACACGAGCAGTTAAAGCTGGGGATATAATTCCAGTATGGAGTTTTGATGCAGATTCTGGAAAGTGGAAATATGAAACAGAAGGTACTGTTATTGCTGGCTCAGATGGTAAGTTGACGGTCAGCCATGATGCAACGCACTTATCATATTATAACCTTGATTGGTTTACTGCGGCAAATTGTACTTCAACAATTAATTTTACAACATCATCAGGTGCACCATACACTGGTCGACTATATGGGCAGGTTATTGCTGAAGATAACGGCTGGTCTCATAGCGTCAGCTATCCTGGTGATGGAACACTAAACTTACTTAATGCACCTTCAACTTTTAATGTGAAAATGAAGCTTACCAATAGAGCAGGTGATACAGTTTCAACAGATCCGTCTACATTTCCTCTTTGTGGAACAGGAGCAACAGATCGAACAACAACATTGGTACTTCCTGATGTAACTCCTCCTCCTCCTCCTGTTTCTGTGACTTTCTCGGCTGATGCCTACTGTTCTGATAATAGTAGTGTTGCTGATAAGCCTTATACTCAAGGACGTATTTATATATATGATAATTCATGGCGTTTTATCGCTAGTCTTAGGACTAATACTGTAGGTGAAGCCGTGCGGTTACTACCTGCAGGCAGTGGGTACAAGTACTATCTGTGGGATAGAATTAATCGTAAATATCAATTTAAAACTAATCAAACAATTTCTACTACGAATAACACGGTTGATTTTAGAATAGGTAAAACTTGTGGGTCTACTACTCCAGCTACAGGAGGCACAGGTGGTACAGGTGGTAGTTAATTTATAAATATTATCTGATATAAACAAGGGATAATGAACTTATTTGTTATCCCTTGTTTTATTTATAAAAAATATAGTTTAGTTGATTCAATTAATGCTTAATTTGGTAATCTATGACAATATTTAAGTTAAGAATAGTTCTTTTAGTCGCTTGCATTTTCCCATCACTTGCCTCTGCTAATAGTCTTTCTTACTCAGGAGCATCTGGAGTCATATTAACACCTAATGCACATCTTGTAGAAGAAGCTTCTGTTTCCTATCAGTATAATAATTATATTGAACGTAATATTAAAAATACTTATAAAGCTGGAGCAAACTATATTTTTTCTATGGGGCTTTCGAACTATGTAGAGTTAGGCGGTCGATTAACGGATTACCCTCGGATAAGTTCATCTACTAATACTAATGGTCCAAAGGGAGGTCGAATTGACCTTTCTGGTAATTTAAAAATCAAGATGCCTAAACTGATACAATGGATGCCAAGTATTGCATTAGGAGTCAATGACTTTGCTGGTGAAGCCGTTAATTTTAGAAGTCACTATGTGGTAGCAACACAATCATTATCCTCTTTAGATGTTAGTTTAGGTTATATCGTGGGGGAGAATTCTGAGCTTCAGGGTAAATTTGCTAGTTTAGATTATGATATTAATCCAAGTTTTTCACTTCGAGCAGAATATGATACTCAGGGAACACAGCTTGGTTTGCGTTATGATTTATCTAACTTACTTCATGTGCCTTTGTCTCTTCAGGTAAGTCGCTCTATGAGTGATACTCCTTCCAGCTTTGCTGGTATTGGCTTTACACTACCATTTGATGGGAAGAGAAAAAAAGCTTCAGTTTTATCTAAGCAATCATCAAAAGCTATCAATCGTCAACTAGAAGGCTCTGAACAAAATAGAATAAAACAATTAATGGATAAGCTTGCTAACTATGGCTTTGAACATTTAAAAATAGGCAAAATGCCATTAGGACAATATATTTTATTAGTCGAAAACCGTGTTTTTAATCATAGTAGGGTGGATGCGGTAGCTATTGTTCTTGGGACAATGCAGGAATTTTTACCTGATAGTCAGTCATTAAAAATTATTTTTACCCAGCAAGGGCAGAAGGAAATGTTTATTGAGACTAACGTTGGCGTGCTGGCAGAGTATTTAAAAAATGGTGCTTCAGACCATAGCCAACAAAAATTTAGGTCACAGTTAATTGTTGGCTTTGCTCATAAGTATAGTGATAAAAATGCTGATATTGTTTGGTTTTCAGGATTGAATCATGGTTATTCATCATGGTTCGATATTAAATTAAGCCCTTCTGTTGCAACATCGGTTGGGCATGAGTGGGGAGTGTTTGATTATTCATTGGCACTTCAAACCGATGTAAAGGTTAATCTATGGCAGGGAGGTAATCTATTATTGTCAGGTCATACTCCCGTACATTCTAGTATCAATTTTAAGGAAGGTCGTGTTTTTAGTCGTGGCGCTCATCAGTCAGGTTTGAAACAAGCCCTTATTCAGCAATATATAAGACCGACTAAACAGTTATTTGTTTTAGCTAGTCTTGGTAAAATGACTATCAATAGAAATGATTTTAATACGGCACAAACAGAAGCAAGGTGGATGTCACCAAGAGGTAATCATCAGTTTTCAACACATCTAGCTTCTTTTGACCCTGATGATGAAAAAGTAGATAAGCGAAAATTAGCACTTGGGTCATATGAATATCATTTAAATGACTCAGATTGGAGCGCTGAACTGAGTGTTGGTGAGTTTTTTGAAGGTGATCAAGGTACACGCTTACGATTGAAAAGGCGCTTTGGTGATGCTGTAATATCACTGTATGGTAACTATATCAAAGAAGATGATATGTCAGCAGGTATCTCATTGTCTTTACCATTGACACCTCGTAAGGATTATAAAAATAAGCATTTACTAGTGAGGGGGCGACCTGCTTGGAAATACAAGTTAACTACTACCGTTAAAGATCCTGTTCTGCCAGGAAGTAATCGTTTGCGACCTAATATGATGTTCGAGCCTAGGTTGGCTAGTAGTTTATCAAATGATTATCTCGACTCTAATCGTGCGACACCTAGCTATATGATGGCAAATATCTCTCGATTGAGGGAAGCTTACTTTACTTTGCGTCAATAAAACCTATAGATCAGATGATCCAACCTATAGGTTATAACAATGTTACTTCATTTTAAATTCAGGTAGCTTCTTCCCTACTAAATTTTTCTGTAAAGTCACATAGTCAGGCATACCATTCTTGTAAGGAGGATAATCTTCACCCTCAATTAATGGTAGTAAATACTCACGGCAAGCATCAGTGATACCGAAACCATCTTCAGAGATGTACTCCATTGGCATCATCTTCTCAACGTTAGCAATGTCTTTTAGATCACCAGAACCAATTTCCCATGTGTATGGGTCATTTGATGTACGGATAATTGCAGGCATCACAGAGTTCTTACCTTCCATTGCCATATTAACAGCCGCTTCACCAAGGGCATAAGCTTGCTCAACATCAGACTTAGATGCAAGATGGCGTGCTGCACGTTGTAGATAATCTGCAACAGCCCAATGGAATTTATAGCCTAAAGCATCTTTAATCAAGTTAGCAACAACAGGTGCTGCGCCACCTAATTGAGCGTGACCGAAATCATCACGTGTGCCTTGTTCTGCAAGAAAACGTCCATCAGGCCATGCCGTACCTTCTGATACAACAATCGTGCAATAGCCATGTGATTTTACTTTAGAGTCAACTAATGCTAAGAACTTCTCTTGATCAAACTTGATCTCAGGGAATAGAATAACCACGGGAATATCATTATCTGCATCAGCAGCTAATGCGCCTGCTGCAGCGATCCAGCCCGCATGACGACCCATCACTTCAAGAACAAAGATTTTAGTCGAAGTTTCAGCCATTGAAGAGACATCAAAACTTGCTTCACGCGTTGAAACAGCGATATATTTTGCTACAGAACCAAAACCTGGGCAGTTGTCTGTAATCGGTAAATCATTATCTACCGTCTTAGGAACATGAATTGCTTGGATAGGAAAACCTGTTTTCTCAGAAAGCTGTGATACCTTAAGACAAGTATCTGCAGAATCACCACCGCCATTGTAGAAGAAATAGCCAATATTATGGGCTTTAAATACTTCAATTAAGCGATCATATTCTGCTTTATTGTCTTCAAGAGACTTCATCTTATAACGACAAGAACCGAAAGCACCTGATGGAGTGTGGCGAAGAGCAGAAATATCATCATCTGTTTCTTGGCTAGTATCGATGAGGCGCTCAAGTAATGCACCAATAATTCCATTTTGACCTGCATAAACAGTGCCAATTTTGTCAGGGAATTTGCGAGCCGTTTCAATGACTCCACAAGCAGATGCATTGATAACAGCGGTAACACCGCCTGATTGTGCGTAAAAAGCATTTTTAACAGACATTTTATCTCCTAAAGTTAATTTAAACTAAAATCTTATTAGAGCCCTTGATGACAATCGTCATTATACCAAGGTTCAAAATTACATAAACGACTATTCTTGCTAGTATTTTTCTTATAGTTTTAGCAAGTTAATTATACAGTCACCTTTTCAATGAATGGCTGTTTATTAATGTAGTGTTGCGCCAGCTTCGGAAGCATCACCAATCGCTTCAGCTCCAGTAGGAGTACCTTCAATGAGTTCTTTATCGGTGGCTTTACGAATGTTGGTTACCTTAACATGGAAAATCACCGTTTGACTGGCAAAAGGATGATTACTATCAATTGTTATCGTTTTTTCACCAACAGCAGTGACATGAAAGTTTTTGACATCACCATTTTCTGCTTGAAATTGAACATAGGAGTCTTTAGCAATACGTTGCTCTGTACTCATGGTCAAATATTCTCTCGCTAGATTAATGAGCTAATCATACGTGAGTATTTATGACAAATCATACCTTTTATACATTAATTTTCACCCGTTCTCATGAAATATCTTGTAATGTCAGTTTATTATTCTCGTTAAGGTTTGAGCAAATATTCTAGCCAATTACGCTTTATCTCAATAGCCAATGTCATTAGTTTTCTCGTTTGCCATTCGGTATGCCTTCTTTACGTAACCATAGTCAATAGGCTTCAGGTGGGTCGATAAAAGCACTATTTTAGTCTTTCTCAAAAAGTATTCTGTCGTCGGCTAGCTTGACTCAATCTTTATTTTCAAATCTATTTTTCAGTGGTTTTTACAAGGGGTTAATCTCAGGCTTGTTGCGTTATCGTACAGTCATTAATGAGTCATTGAATTTCTGTTACAATAAAACTTCTCCAGTGTAGCAATAATTGATAAATATGAGTGAAGAGCGGATTGAATCCTTAGTTGAAACTATTTGTGAACAAGGTTGTGCCCATGTCAATCAAGTTATTGTTTTACTTCAGAAAAAAGACTCTCCAAAAGGGCTGGAGCTATTAACTAATACTGAAAAAAACAGCATATTACAGGAACTTAGTTCCATTATGGCTGTTTATGATGGTAGTGATTGCTCACTTCAATCGGGTTCAGATCAAAAGAGAATGATCAGTCTACCCATTTACACACAGTATCTAGGGGCTAAATTAGAGATAATATAAAGTGTTCTATTAATATTTAGTGACTATCTCATAGTAAAGGGCGTACTAGAATTATTTATTGCTATAAAAATAAGCAAAAAAACTTTACTAGAAATTTTGATCGACTAAGATTACTTCTCTAAAGATTATATAAAAATAGGAAAAATCGTGCTAGATATTCGAATTCATGACAAATATCAGGTTGAATTCAAAACACATTATCGCTTTGATCAGAAACAAAAGCATAGCTCTCATGAGATGGAGATCTATATGTTTGTGCCTAAAAATCTTGATGTTAATACGACAACCTACCCAAGTTACTTATTCTATCGTGATATACAAACTTATTTACGTTTTGAGACACCTAGAATTGCGCTACAACATGTTGCTAAAGGCAAGCAAAACCCCTATAAAAAGCTTTATGATAGCTTTAAGAAGCTAGCCTCTCGTCCCACTGTGCGTAATATACGCAAGTATGAAAACCAGTTAAAAATGTTTTGCTGTGTTTATCGTAAGGCAATGAGTGGACATATTACCTTTATTGCTGAAACAAGCGATCATGATGATATTGATATGTTAGTGGATAATTTTCATCAACTGACTATTGATATTTTAGAAAAAGTGCGTGCTCTAAGAGAAATTATTGTTATTCCTACGATTGATGAAGAGATGCTTGATAAGTATTTATTAATTGATGAATACTTGAGCTTGGTGACAGATCAATATTGCTATAGATTGTTGGAAACACTAAAAAAACGAGGTTTGCCTAAGTGGGATGATTATAAGTGCTTATTGCTACAATTAGTCAGTAGTGAAATTGATTATCGGCAGTCAAAGGATTATATTTCAGAACCCAAGAAAAATGACAATAATGAAAATCTTATCTATAGAATGAGTACTTTGCGTAGCTATACCGAAAGTATTTTATTTTTAGGCGTGAGTTCAGAACCTGAAGGGCGCTTAGCACAGCAAATGGTCTTTGGTTTTGCTGCAGGTTTGGCAATGTTATGGGCAACGAGTATTGCAATGTATGTACAATACCGCTATGGCTTATTTACGATGACCTTTTTTATCACTTTGGTGATTAGTTATATTTTTAAAGATAGGATTAAGGAAGGTGTTCGGGATTATCTTAGTAGTAAATTAGTACGCTTTTTTTATGATCAAAAAACTCAGATCACATCGGGAGTCAGTAAAAGTAATATTGGTAACACACGAGAAAATTTTAACTTTACTAAAAGTAAATCGATTGATGAAGATATAAAAGCTTTGCGTAACCGTGATCAAATATCTCAGATTCGTAAGTATTCAGTGGGAGAGGTTATTCTTCATTACCGTAAAAAAGTAAAGATATTCCCCAAGCGTTTTGAGCAGGTTTTTAAGGCATTTAATATTCAAGGTGTGACAGATATTACACGTTTGAATGTGTCACGATTTACTAAGAAAATGGATAACCCCAAGCGCCAATTATTCACCACAGATGGCGAAAATTATTGCCGAACCTCAGCAAGAAAGGTTTATAATATTGATTTTATTGTTAGATATTCATCCACTGATGAGGTAACAGTAAAGCGTTTTCGGCTGGTGATGGATCGGGGAGGGGCTAGGCGACTAGAAGAATCCCCCGTGCCAGAAGAGCTACTGGTTGTACCCTGAGTTAACTCTGAGATAAGTAATGCGTAAGTTTAAGTTTATTGCCAATGCACTAATTTTTATTATTATGATAGGCATTGGTGTTGTTGCCACTATGGTAGTCAATAAGGCGAAAAGCAAAAAGAACTTAGCCCATGATATAAAAAGCGAGCCTGTAAAAGTCGTTGATGTCATGACCGTGACGAAGCAAGCCTTTAGTGCCACAGTCATCGCTTACGGCAATGTTGAGCCAGCCGTTGTCTTACAAGGTAAGGCTGAAGTGAGTGGCAAAGTGAGCTACATTCATCCTAAGCTAAAAGAGGGTGGCAGTATCTCTAAAGGTACGGTGGTTATCCGTATCAACTCTGATGATTACAACGTCTCATTGCAACAAACCAAGGCAGATTTGGTGGCGACACGAGCGCAACTCACCCAAATACAGCAAGAGAAACGTTCAACTCAAAGTGCCTTAAAGCTGGCAAATAATAAACTAAAATTTGGCTTTGAGGAGCTAGAGCGAATAAGAAGTTTATGGAAGCGTCGTCTCATTGCTCATTCCGTTCTGGATGCTGAAGAACAAAAAGTTATTCAGCTCCAACAAGGTGTACAGGATATAGAAGGTAAATTATCAACCTATAGCAGTCGCTTTCGTAGTGCTAATGCGAATATCCGTCGTTCTCAACAGCAAGTGAAAGGCAAGGAAAATACACTGGGTCGTACAATAGTACGGATGCCTTTTGATGCACGTATTAGTAGTGTCTCAGTAGAAAAGGGGCAATTTACAGCGGTAGGTGGTGCTTTATTTGAAGCGATTAATACGGATGGTGTTGAAATTAAAGCAGAGATTCCTTTGCATCAAATGAAGTCATTGCTATCACCTTTGTATGGTAAGAGTATTAGCCTAAGTGCCACTAGCTTTAATCATCTCGTGGATTCACTCCATCTTAAAGCACAGGTTACTTTAGTTGATGGCGAGAAGACAACATGGAAAGCAAGAGTAGTGCGCTTTGCTGAATCTATCGACCCCTTGAGACGAACTTTAGGCATTATCGTTGCTGTTGATGATCCTTACGGTAAGGTTGTTATTGGTCAGCGTTTGCCTTTGTTAAAGGGTATGTATGTTGCGGTAAAGCTAACCGCTCCTAGTTACAAAGCCATTGTTATTCCGCGTAGTGCGGTACATCTAGGACGAGTCTATGTTATCGATAATAAACAACGCTTAGCAATACATGATTTAAAGATCCAATCACGGCAAGGCTCACAAGTCATTGTATCAAAAGGATTAAAAGTAGGAGATACATTAATTGTCAATGATCTTATTCCTGTGATTGTTGGAATGCGACTGAAAGCGAGTGAGCAAGGTCAGCCTTAATGAAGCAACTTATTCGTTATTTTGCAAAGCACCCCACCGCTGCCAATATTATCATGATAGCAATTATATTATTGGGTTTGGCGAGTGTTAGCGGGCTTAATAAAGAAACCTTTCCTCAGTTAAAAGCCGATAAAGTTCAAGTCAGTGTGCCCTTTCCTGGAGCCAGCCCTTCTGATGTGGAGGAGGGGATTTGCAATCGTCTAGAGGATGCTACAGATGGCATTGTTTTTCTAAAAGAACAAAAATGTACGGCACAAGATAACGTCGGTACCATTACTCTGACCATGCAGGAAAGTGGCAAGATTAAGCAGTTCAAAGAGGATGTCCAAACAGCAATTGATCGGGTAACAGACTTTCCTGAAGGTGTTGAGGATATTACTGTACGTGAGTTAGGACGCACAGATGCTGTCTTGATTATGGCAATTCGTGCTGATTTACCCCAGTCTGAACTAAAAGGTTTGGCTGAGCATTATCGGCAACGCTTATTAAGCAATCCCAAGATTCCTATTGTTGAAGTCATTGGTTTCTCTCAACATCAGTATCGTGTGCTGGTAAAGCCTGAGCGATTAAAGCAGTATCAACTCAGTATTCAAGATATTGCCAACCTGATTAGTAAACAATCCATTGATAGCCCCGCAGGTCTATTGAAATCTGAAAAAGGACTGTACCAAATTCGTTTTGAAAACTTACGTCGTACCGTACAGGAACTGGAAGATTTAGTTATTCTTAATAGTGCTAATGGTGGTGAAATACGACTAGGTGATATTGCCAAGGTTAGCGATACTTTTGAAACACCAGAGCAGTACACCACGCTTAATGGTAAGCCTGCGGGTTTATTAATGATTAGTAAGAATAAAACCGATGATACTTTAAAAATTTATGATGCTGTTAAGCAATTTGTTGATGATGAAAATACGAAGTTACCTGAAAGTACTCGTTTGGTCATTACTCGTGATGCTGCTTCTGTGGTGGCTGATCGTTTACACTTATTATTAAAGAATGGTTGGCAGGGCTTGATCTTGGCAACCTTGGTTTTATTCTTATTCTTTTCATGGCGTTATACCTTATGGGTGGCACTGGGTCTGCCAGTATCATTTCTTGGCGGTCTTATGCTGATGAGCATCTTGGGCGTTAGTATTAATATGATCTCGATGGTTGCCTTATTAATGGCGATTGGGATTTTAATGGATGATGCGATTGTATTATCAGAGAGTATTGAGTATGAGTATCGTCTAGGAAAGTCACCGTTACAGGCTGCTTTAGATGGCACACATAATGTTATTCGTGGGGTGCTGTCATCCTTTATGACTTCCGTGATTTTATTTGGTAGTTTGCTTTTTTTAAAGGGAGGCATGGGGCAAATACTCGGTGTTTTACCCGTCGTTTTATTATCCGTCTTGTCGATTAGTTTGATTGAAGCTTTCTTGATTTTACCCCACCATCTTAAACAATCATTAGAAAAAAGTGCGATTAGCAAACCCGCAGTCTGGCGACAGTATTTTGATAAAGGCTTTGAGGTATTACGTCACGGGGTAGGGAGGTTAGCAAGGCTAGCAATTGTTGGGCGCTATTTTGTTTTAGGTGGAGCGATTGCTTTATTGATATTTTCTATTGGTATGATGGCTTCTGGTGTGGTGAAATTTAAGGGCTTTCCTAAAATTGAAGGTAATATTATTCAAGCCCGTATTTTATTACCACAGGGCACACCTTTTTCTCGTACTTTGGAAGTGGTGGAAGTACTGAAAAAAAGTTTAGATAAAACAGTCAAGTTATTACCGATTGAGCCTGATGGTAAGTTAGTGATTAATACACAGGTCTCTTATAGTGAAAATAAGGATGCTAATGAAACAGGTCCTCATCTCGCAACGATTACTTTGGATGTATTAAGCACAGAGAAGCGTCACACTAGCTTGGCTGAATTACAAGATAAGTGGAGGGAACAGACCCCTGTGATGGCAGATGTGATCAGTATACAATTTAAAGAACCCTCTTTTGGTCCTAGTGGAAAATCAATTTCTATTCGCTTACAAGGCAATGATCTTCAACAGATCTCACAGGCTTCATGGGAGTTGCAGCATTGGCTCAAGGCTTATGATGGTGTCAGCAATGTGATGGATGACCTACGTCCAGGAAAAACTCAGTTTAGTTTGTCACTATTACCGGGTGCATTGGCTGCTGGTATTGATTCACAAAGTTTTTCTGCACAACTGCGAGCATCTTATCAAGGGGTGAAGGTTAGTGATATTTATCGTGGGCGTGAAAATTATGAAGTGAATGTACAGCTAGATAGTGCACCTGAAAATGCACTGGAAGATCTTGAGCAACTGACTCTCTTTTCTAAGACGGGTGAAAGTATGCCTTTGAGTGCAGTGGCACGTATTAACGAACAGCGAGAATATTCTCGACTGACACGCATTAATCATCAACGCACAGTAACAGTGGTGGGTGATATAGATTCCAGTGTTGCCAATACGGGGCAAGTTTTACAACATACTAAAGAAAAATTTCTTAATCAATTACAGAAAAAATATCCCAAGTTAGTGATTGGCTTAGAGGGTGAGGTGAAGAATGATAAAGAAACGAGTGGTTCAGTCTTAACAGGATTTATTTTGGGTATTATTGGCGTTTATCTTCTACTGAGTTTACAGTTTGAAAACTACCGTGAACCCATAATGGTCTTGATTAATATTCCTTTGGCTTTAATTGGTGTCATTTGGGGGCACTATTTTATGGGCTTGGATATGAGCTTGCCGAGTATGATTGGCTTTGTTGCTTTGGCTGGAGTGGTCGTCAATGATTCTATTTTAATGGTGGAGTATGTCAAACGTCATAGTGCTAAAGGATTGAGTATGCATGATGCGGCAGAACTAGCTGTTAAAGATCGTTTTAGAGCGGTACTACTCACCTCAGTGACGACAGTGGCAGGAATGATTCCCATTCTTTCAGAGACAAGTCCACAAGCACAAATACTGGTTCCCTTGGTTGCCAGTGTGGTCTTTGGGATGATGGCGGCGACTGTATTGATACTGATTGTGTTACCTGCTTCTTATGCAATATTGGCGGATCTTGGGGTTGCACGCTTAGGATCGAAAGAAAGTAATAAAAAATACAGCCATTCAGTTTAAAATAAATATTTTCTCGTGGTGGCTTGGATAACTAAGTTTGACTCAAGCTGATAGAATATTATAATGAGAGCTATGATTGAATATTCAAATACTAAAACTATCATTGGCTTATCTATTACTGCCTTATCTATTGCATTAGGCTTGTTTATTGCCTCCTTATTTCTCCCTGTTTTTTTTACTGAAGGTAACACAGTACTCGGTTACTGGGTGTTAGTGACAGGCTGGATAGGCTTTATTGGCTTTCAATTTGCTTGGTATGCTAATACTTTTGCATTATTTGCATTGTATTACTCTCGCAAGAAGCCCACCTTTGCTTTTTTTATCGCAATCTCTAGTATATTAATCGCATCACAAGCTTACTTATTTGATGAGATTCCTTCTTATCTACCCACAGATACACCACATAATGAAAAAAGCATTGTACTTAATTATGGCAGTGGTTTTTATATTTGGTATTTTAGTTTCTATTTTGTTGCCACTTCTATTTTACTCAGAATTATTGCTCAGGCAACTCATAAGTCAACAGTAGAAGCAACCCAGCCAACACCAACACAGGTTGAGACGAAAGGCTTGGCTAATACAAGAAAGGAAGACTTACCGACAGTTGTCATTCAGCATATCGTTGAAGAGGAAAAACCGATTGTTGTTATAGATCAGAGCATTGCTAATGAGACTGTTGTTGAAGAAAAAGAACAGACGGAGATAGAGGTACCTTTAGTTGTCCCCCCTCCATTGCCTGTGCTTAACCAACGAGCTGATCAATAAAATCCACCAGTGTATTTAGATTCTGATTATTCTCATCACTACTCGCCTGTAACTGTTCTCGCTGAGCTAATTGAGCAAATAATGTGTCTTTATCCGTTGCGGTATAAACACCCTCTAATTTTCCCATCCACTCTAAACCTTCGGCTTGATGATCATTACGATGCTCACCGAGTTTCGCTTGGCGATTAATGACCACAATCGGTGTGCCTTGCTCTTTAGCACTAATGATATTACCCATGCCAGCATGAGAGATAAATAATGTGGATTCTTTGATATTTTTATTATATTCATCAATACCGACAAAGCGTTGCCACTCAATATGTTCTGGGGTGTACTTTCCATCACCGATTTGAGCAATCACTTTTTCATCATTTTCTTGCGCCCATTTATCCATAATTTGGATCAGGCGATCAAAAGGGAACTGAGTTCCTGTTGCTACAAAAATCACAAGACAGAACCTCGGTAAAAGGTGGTTTTATCATCACTTAAAGGCTGCCATTGAGTGACGACAATATTAGCATGAGACTTGATAATCCGTGCAGAGCGTGAAAGCTGTTGCACGTTGGCGATACTATCAATCCAAATAGTTTTTATCCGTAAAATTTTACCTAATAATATAGCGACAACACCGGGTGCTGCCCCTGTAGAAATAATCGCTTTAGGGCGCTCTTTTAATAGAATAAAAAGTAACTGTACTGCTAACGGAATTAAAGTCAGTTTATTATCAGCGCTGGCATCTAAAATATTAAATACTTTGCGTGTACCTATTTTATTAAGCTGGTACTGGCTACGTGGAGAGGCATAGATAACCTTATGTTTCAGCTCTAGTGGGTTACAAATTTTATTAAGCTGTATCCAATGCCCGCCGGGTGAGGAGATTGCTAGTACCTTATCGCTTGAAAATATCATCTTTTTTTGCTCAAATAAAAGGCGACTTGATCCCCTTGTTGTTTTTCATTAAGTTCAATAGAACGTTGTGAATAATCAGCAATATTTTCATCAGTAAATGGTGACTTTTCAGGGTTGACTGCAAAAGACTTTTCATCATTCAATGGAATATCTTGGCGATATTGTTCACTGCCCCAAAATTGCAAAGCAAAGGAATCATAAATGACCTTATCCACTTGCATTCCTGCTTGTTCTGCTAGAGTTTCCATACTCTTAATCGAATGAAGAAATAAGTGACGCGGTGCATCGAGTTGAACCCAATCAGTACCATAGTGCTTCCAAGCCCAAGAAGAGACGGTCGGCACACGAATCAAACAAGTACCACCTTCTTTTAAGCGATTAGCGACCGATTGTAGTGTTTCTAACTGATCAACCACATGCTCAAACGAGTGATGGAACATAATTAAGTCCCATTGACCGACGACATCATGAATCGTCTGCTTGATAATTTTCAAGCCATTATCATATTCAATATCTTTTTCATTAAAAGGATCAGCCCCTTGAACATGGGAGAATCCTGCTTCTTTTAATGAATGTAATAAGTGACCTGTGCCACAACCGACATCAAGTATCGCTTGGTCTGAAGTAATACTTGTCGCCTGTAATGTCGCAATTTTCTTTTCAGGGTTACGTTGAAATAGTAATTTTCCAATCAAGCCCTTACCTGTTGCAGCGTAATGATCACGTTGGCTCACTAACCATTTTTTAAGCCCAGTCTCTGAGCCTACATTGCTATAAGAGTAATAGTCATCGTTAGGATAGTATTCTGGCAAATTATCAGGAATAGTAACCAATTGTAGGCACTCACATTCCTTACACTGGATATACTGGTGGCTATCACGATAACCTAGCATCATCTCTTTTGCTTCGTAATAGTCATTCTCGGCGGCATTACCACATATTTTACATTGCATATTTAATCGCTTAATATCGAATTTTAATTATTATTGAGGGCTTCATCACTGTAGATCAGGCTTCAGCCTGTCAATAGTCACAGACTGAAGTATGGCCGACAGTGGATACCATGGTGATGGTTACTATTTAAGCTTAATGAGTACCAAATAAACTGACGGTCACTTCCCATTTTCCAAGGTTATCAAGATACCATTCTAGTGTTTTTTGCATACCTGTTTCAAAAGTTTCGATGGGCTGATAGCCTAATTCACTCGTGATTTTCTGTGTATCAACCGCATAGCGTCGATCATGTCCTGGACGATCATTTACATGCTGAATAAGTGATTCATGAGGGGCATGTTCAGAGTCAGGGTAACGTGTATTCATTTGTGAGCATAATTGATTCACAAGGCTTAAATTAGCTTGTTCATTATTACCACCAATATTATACGTTTCACCAATACGACCTTGATTAATAATCAGCTCAATACCACGATTATGATCATCAACATAAAGCCAGTCGCGAATTTGTTGCCCATCACCATAAATAGGTAAAGTCTTACCTTCTAACATATTGGAGATAATCAAAGGAATCAGTTTTTCAGGATATTGCCAAGGACCATAGTTATTTGAGCAATTACTAATCGTTGTTTGCAAGCCATAGGTATGATAATACGAGTTTACAATATGATCAGAACAGGCTTTACTGGCGGCATAGGGTGAAGTGGGCTGGTAAGCTGTCGTTTCTTTAAAGGCAGGGTCATCGAGTTCTAAAGTCCCATAGACTTCATCAGTAGAAACATGGTGAAAACGATGGGCTGTTTTAAGGTTGCCTTCATCCATCCACACTTTTTTAGCCGCTTTTAATAAGCTATGAGTTCCCGTAATATTGGTTTCAAAGAAAGCATCAGGAGCATAAATAGAACGATCCACATGTGATTCAGCAGCAAAATGCACTACAGTATCAATGGATTCTTCGCGTAACAATGCTTCCATCTTTTCTTGGTTGAGGATATTGTCCTCAACAAAGCGAAAACCAGGATGATCATTTAAGCCATCAAGATTAGAGCGTGTGCCCGCATAAGTGAGTGCATCAACGACGACAACTCGTGAGTCGGGGTATTGCTCTAGCCAATAATAAACAAAATTAGTGCCAATAAAGCCAGCACCACCAGTCACTAGTAGCCGTTTAGGTTGGTATGTATCGCTCATAATTCCTTTAACATGTTTTGTAGTGTATTGCGCCAATAGGGAAAAGTAATATTTAAATCATTTTCAGTTTGTGTTTTATCCATCACACTATAGCTAGGACGTTTTGCAGGTGTTGGGTAATCCACGGTACGTAGTGGCTTAATCATTATTTTTTTCTTCAATAAGCCCAGTGCTAGTGCTTCCTCATGTATTGCCATGGCAAAATCATACCAGCTAGCTACACCATTGTCAGCACAGTGATAAATTCCCTGAATCTCAACATTAATAGCCTGCCAAATTGTTTCAGAGAGTGTTGCCGCCCAAGTG
Source organism: Thiotrichaceae bacterium (assembly GCA_023144895.1). GTDB lineage: Bacteria > Pseudomonadota > Gammaproteobacteria > Thiotrichales > Thiotrichaceae > HyVt-477. The sequence continues at coordinate 14,753 of JAGLEV010000056.1, read as the reverse complement.
GGTGTGCCAATTTGATCAGCAACAATACCTAACTCATCACGCTCCTGCATCAGTCGCAACATTGTCTTAACAAAGTTATTACCATGAGAGCTATATAGCCATGATGTACGGATAATACAAGCTTGATCACCTAGTCTGTTCAATACTGCCTGATCACCAGCATATTTGCTTTGTCCATAAACACTAATAGGTTCAGGTTTATCATTAGGTGTATAAGGTTGGTGATTCTTGCCAGAAAAAATAAAATCGGTTGAGATTTGAATCATTTTGGCTTGAATATTTTTAGCCGCTTGTGCCAGATTGTCAGCACCCTGATGATTAACAGCGACTGCTATTGCCTGCTCTTTCTCAGCAAGGTCAACCGCTGTATAGGCAGCACCATTGATAATCAATTGAGGTTGTTGTTCAGTGACATAATCAAGTACGGCTTGCTGGTCTGTAATATCTAAATGCTGACGATCAATCGCAATGAGTTCATGTTGACTGGGGACAGAGCGTTGTAGTTCAAAGCCTAATTGCCCATCACAGCCTGTAAGTAATATTTTCATAATGTATCAAAGACCTTGGCATCTTTAAGTAATAGACCTTGCTTGTCTTTATCAGAGAGTAGAGGTTGATTAACAATAGGCCATTGAATACCAATAGCAGGATCATCCCAAAGAATACACTGCTCATGCTCAGGAGCATAAAGGTCGGTACACTTATAAAGAAAATCAGCCTGTTGACTCATAACATAAAAACCATGGGCAAAACCTGGTGGCACCCAAAGCATACGATGATTGGTATCATTGAGTTCTACCCCAACCCATTGCCCAAAAGTGGGTGAGTGCTGACGAATATCAACAGCAACATCAAAGACAGCCCCTGTAACCACACGGACAAGCTTCCCTTGGGTTTGTTGTAACTGATAATGTAAACCTCTTAGAATGCCTTGTGTTGAGCGGCTATGGTTATCTTGTACAAAGTTTATATCCAAGCCCTGTTCAAGGAATGAGGCTTGATTCCATGTTTCCATAAAATAACCACGGGAGTCTCCAAAGACTTGTGGCTCAATAATCTTCACATCGGCAATAGTGGTGTCAATAATCTTCATAGGCTTTGTCTTACAATGGTTGCTAGGTATTGTCCATAACCACTTTTCTTTAGTGGCTCAGCAAGTTTTAGTAATTGTTCGGTATTAATATAGTGCATGCGCCAAGCAACTTCTTCGGGACAAGCAATACGCAAACCTTGGCGCTCTTCAATAATACGCATATAGTTGGCCGCATCTAATAGGGATTTGTGAGTTCCTGTATCTAACCAAGCAGTACCCCGCTTGAGTAGCTCGACTGTTAGTGTGCCTTGTTCTAGATAGGCTTGGTTAACACTGGTGATTTCTAATTCACCTCGATGTGAGGGCTTAATCGTTTTGGCAATTTCAATCACATCATTGTCATAGAAATAAAGCCCTGTGACCGCGTAGTTTGATTTTGCAATTGTCGGTTTTTCTTCAATGCTTAATGCTTTGCCCTCGGTATCAAAGTCAACCACACCATAACGTTCAGGGTCATTCACATAATAACCAAAGACGGTTGCACCTTGCTCTTGTTTGGCAATAGTGGCTAAACGTGTTGATAGCCCTTCACCATAGAAAATATTATCCCCTAGTACTAAAGTGACCGAATCATTGCCAATAAACTCTTCACCAATAATAAAGGCTTGGGCTAAGCCATCAGGAGAGGGTTGAACCGCATATTCAATAGTGATTCCCCATTGGCTACCATCGCCCAGTAATTGCTGGAATAGGGCTTGATCATGTGGGGTGGTGATTATTAAAATGTCTTTAATCCCTGATAGCATCAAAACGGTTAGAGGGTAATAGATCATGGGTTTGTCATAAACAGGCATGAGTTGCTTGCTAACGACTTGGGTTAATGGATGTAGACGAGTACCGCTACCACCTGCGAGTATTATTCCTTTTCTCATGTTTAGTCACTTGATTAATGTTTATTGGAGAACATTAGTATAATACAAGTGGCTAGAAATTGGGTGTTGTACCAGCTTAAACGGCTAGCTATTTTTTATGTCAGTCCATAGAAACCTTTTAGTCTTAAATAAAGCCTAAAGTATAAATCTAGCTAGCTTTGCAACCACAATAGTAAAAATACCAATACCTAAGTTAATAGCAATGAGTACTCGAATTTGAGCCAGTGCCTCTGCACCTGTTTTCCAGTCTTCATTTCTAACGGCTTTACTTAACTTATGATAAGGCGCAAAGAAAACATGCATAAAGATAAGTAGCATAATGATACCAAGACCATGCATGAGGTGAATATAGATTGCCGTGTCTGCAAAGCCGCCAATAATATCAAAAATAATATAGTAACCCGTTGCAAATAAGGCTGCGATAGAAAGCCACACCCAAGGAAAGAACTGAGCAAATACTCGATTCCATAAGCGTAAACGAAAAGGGCCTTGGAGCACATGAGCTGCAGCAGGGCGAAGTGCCACATACGCAAAGAACATACCGCCTACCCAGATGGCTACGGCTAATAGGTGCAAGGTTAGTGCTAAGTCCATTTTCATCAGTTTTTCTCAATAGGTTAGTTTGAAGTAGGCAAAAGTATAAACATTTGTATAGAGGCTGTTAAGTGCTAATACTAAAAAAGAGGGAATAATAAAAATAATGATAGTTAACAGTAGGTTGTATTATTGTTGGTCATGGTGTGGTATTGCTAGAGATCATTGAAAATGGGATACATAACTGCGGAGTTATTAGCCTATTTTGTAATAAAAAAATCATTCATTAATATTAATTATAATAGTTTTTTAGTTATTAATAGTAGTTATTGTTTATTAATTGCATTAAAAGTAATAATGATTAGTAGTTGTTATTGAATATTATTAGTAGCTATTATTAATTAAGTAAATGTGCATTAAAATTAACATATATAAATTTTTAATTAAAAGTCATAGTGAAATAAAATATGAAAAATTATTATTTGTTTATTATACTCTATTGTATCTGGTGAATACGGGAGGCTTTACTAGAATATTTAATAAAAATAAACAAGGAGTGTTTAGAATGAAAAAAAGTATCCCTTTAGCTATTATGGTCGCAGCTGTATTAGTCGCATCAAATCAGTCGTTTGCATACCACTTAACAGGTGTTGTAAATGATGCAAATAATCTTAGAGCTTCTGCTTGGCATTTGAATGATCATGCTACCGCTGTTGAAAATGACATTAAACATTTACAATCGCATGGTATTAATCCTGTTCATTTAAAAGCAGATGCCAAAAACCTTAGACATAATGCAACACATTTAGCGATAGAGTCTAATATTGTTGCTAAAGAAGCATTTGACCTTGGTTATCATCGTCCAAATCATTCACACTAATATTAAGAAACAAAGGCACATATGAAAAAGAAACTAATAGCATTAACAGGTGGCATTTTACTAGCACTTTCTGCTGGCGCTGCACAAGCGGGTGGTTGTGGGTATTACGCTTACCATGCATCTCATCATCATAGTCACCACTCTCATGGTCATCACCATGGACACCATGTAGCACATGGATATTGTGGACATTGTGGTGGACACCATTAATAATAAGAAGTAAATATTCAATAATATCCCTAGGTCAGACTAAGGGTATTGTTGGGTGGCAACTCTTTGACAATAAAAATAAAAGGACGGAGTAAATGAAAATTCAAAAGAAACTAATTGCACTAACAGGTGGCATTTTACTAGCACTTTCAGCAGGTGCTGCACAAGCGAGTGGTTGTGGTTATGGTGGACACCATGGTCATCATGGACATCATCATGTTATTCATGTTTATAACAATCATCATTGTGGTCGTAGCCGTGGTTGTGGACATAGACATCACCGTCATCATGAAATTGGCTTTATTTGGCCTTAAGATGATAAGCAGTAAATTTTTTTACTGATAAAAGGGATTATCTTGTGTAGAGATAATCCCTTTTTTTTATGGGCACTTTATACTTGTTCTTGGGATAAAGTATAAGCATCAACTAATGCTAACTTAATAGCAGCATGTTGATTATCATTAAGATTACTAATATTGAGTCTCTTTTTTGCTATAGAGTGCAAATCTACATCACGTTGTTGTTCTTTCCACTGTTGTATAAACTGCTTAGAATCAAAATATTTATCTTCATTAATACACTGTTGTGCAATTGTTCCAGAAACAAGCGTTGTCGTCAGAGGCATGGATTCCATAACTTCTTGCTCATAAGAATAAGCACCAAATTCACTAGCGTTTACCACTTGTTGTCTTAGACTGGGAAGCCTACCTGTTGCTTGTAATGTCTCATCAAGATTAATGGTTATTTTGGGGCTGTGTTCAATCCCTTTAAAGCTAAAATTAATCTGGACATCAATTATATTGCACATTTATAAATCTCAAAAACAAAGATTTACATAGTAACATGTCAATCATTCAAAGGTAATGATTGCTCGTTGTCTTATGTGCTACCAATAGATAAAGAGCCATTTTGAGCTTGAAGCAACAAATCCATATGCACAAGATTAATTGTTTTTCTAACCGTAGGGCTGTATTTGTAGGTGCTATCACGTTTTTTTAGTAATAGTTCATGGTATAGTTTTAAGCTTGCTTGTAATCGTTCTTTTTTAAGTTGTTTTTCCTTATGGAATGGAAGAATAATAAGCGATATAGAGAGCCCTATTAATAAGCCAGTAAAAGTAGCAATGAGAATTTCAGTCACGGGGGATAACCTTATTTTATTATTATTATATTTATATAGAGTAAGAGTCTAAGATAAACTCATTTTTGTATAATATAAATAATAGTGAACCTTTGCAAATTATTGTGATAAAGCGGTCTAGGTTGATCACAAGACCAATTAAAAATAGCAGGATTATTTACTGGGTCGATTAGCAGAATGATCTTTTTAATCTACTGTTCTAATTGTTTAGAATCATATGATTGTTAGACATTAGCACTTCCTGATGAATCCACTAATGCCAGAACCTTATTCAAAGCTTCTTCTTCTGCATTACTAACAAGTAATAAAAAATCATCAAACTGATCTAAGGTATGCGCTTTATCCAACGCCTCGTAATAGCTCAAACGGTCAGCCGCTTTAATCACCACAGGTTGCAAACCTGTTTTCATTAAATCTAGATTCATTAACAAACGTGCTGTTCGTCCATTACCATCAACAAAGGGATGAATTTTTACAAAGTCGATATGCAGCCTTGCTGCACGTTCTAATGGATGACCCTTAAATTCATTATATTCTTTCAGTAAAGCAGTCATCTGTTCAGCCAGTAAAATATGGTCAGGTGGCGTATGTTCAGCACCGGCAATTAACACATTCTCTTTGCGGTACACCCCTGCATTATCACTATCAATCTCTTTTAAAATTAACTGGTGAATAGATTTAATTACATGCTCAGTAAAAGGCTCATCATTGCTAACAATTGCCTCAACATAATCAATCGCCTCTTTGTGATTAATCGCCTCAAAATGCTCTCGCATTGACTTACCACCAATGGTGATACCTTCTAAAACAACTTTGGTTTCTTTCAATGTAAGCGTATTGCCTTCAATAGCATTGGAGTTATACGTCCACTCTAAAACAAGCTGTTCATGCAGGCTTTTAACGGTGTTTTTTGGCAGCGGACGAAAGCTATTGAGCTTTTCTTGAAGCGCATCTATTTTAGTAAACATGGCATAACCTTGGGAAAAGAAAAGAGCCGCCAAGGTTGCGCATTATTAAGAGGCGTGACGGCTATGTTAGAGGGCAAATCTCGTACAAAAGTGGTAAAAACAGGGGGGGTGTACTTTATAAGATTCATTTGCTAGCACCTCTTTGCTGCTCCATGCAACTAGCTACTGTTTGCAATACCCCATCTTTATTCTGCATCACTTCCAAGTTGGTAAAACGAACAACCTGAAAACCTTTAGATTGTAAAAAAATAGTGCGTTCATTATCATGCTTTTTAGCATCTTCTGTGTAATGACTATCGCCATCTATTTCTATAATTAAACCAGACTCAGCACAATAAAAATCAACAATGTATTTCCCGATACCCTGTTGTCGGCGAAATTTTGTGCCCAACTGTTTAGCTCGTACCCAAGACCAAAATCGTTTTTCAGGTTCAGTTGGATTTTTTCGTAATTGGCGACGATAGTTTTCTTGTGATTTTAGGTTGTGGAGGCGTGGTTTTAACCCCCTCCCAACCTCCCCCTTCTCAGGGGGAGGGGCAGAATGTACTATTGTTTGAATTTTACTTGATGCTTCAAACTCTTCCGAACTAACTCCCTCCCCTGACAAGGGGAGGGCTGGGGTGGGGTTGCTTTGATTCTTGCTCACTCTATCACCTCATCTACCTTCACTCGTCGCTTACCTGTTAAAAGCTGTTGCATTAGGGCTTTCTTCTCTTTTTTTAGGAAGTTGAGTTTTTGTTGCAGGGTTTCTATTTCTTGATCTGCGCTGCTTAGGACTTGGGCTATTTGTTGTTGTTCTAAATCTTCACTTGGAATTATAGTCTTTATAGTTGCCAAATCACTGGCATTGTATGATGGCAACGCCCCAACTTGGGAATACCTGAGCCACTCTCCACTAAACCCCGCCAAGCATTTCTTGCCTGTAAGCAGTTGTTGCATGAGGGCTTTTTTCTGTTGTTGGCTATTGGCTATCAGTTGTTCGGTGGTGATAATTGCCTTATCCCATGTGGAGAGGATTTTGGCGATTTTCTTTTGTTCTGGGAGTGGAGCTACACTCACAGGAATCTTTCCAATTGTGGAAAGATTTAATCCTGATTTTGCCCCTGAATCGTTAAGCCTATTTATAACTTTATTCATTTGATTTGATGCTAACAAATAGGCAATATACTTTGAATATACCTTAATTTTATTCAATCGAACCAATGCAGTATGTTGATTAATATATGCTTCTCCAAAACCTTCAGGAATCCACCCAATTTTACCAAGCTCTGCTGTAATCGAGATTAGTATATCCCCTGACTGAAGAGAGGTTCTTTTTCCATCTGAAGAATTGCTTATAACATCAACAAATTTCATATTATCAAGCTTTAAGTGAATTCCATCACGACTCAAATTAGTCATACGAATAAACTTACTCCCTGAATCAGAGTAATACTGAGCCAGTTTCGTGAACCACTCGTAACTATCTCCGTAACAGCACCTAGATCAGTTTTTAGCCATCCATCAGGAAGCATAACCAAGCTCCTTCAAATACCCATCCATCTCAACCTCAAGATCAGCCAGTTTACTTTTAAGTGCTTCACGTTCTTGGCGTACCACCACCAAATCAATCTCTTCTTCCTCTTCAAAGGTATCCACGAAGTATAGCCTCTTCCAAAGAATCTCTTGATTAGCACCGCCTTTGTTTTCAGCTTTATTTAGCGTGCCTTTTTTAAGGCGTGTGATGGTTGCCTTTGGAAAGTCATAGGCAAGCAATAACTCATAGATAAACTCATCTTTATCCAGATGCTTTGTAATTTTAGCTATGTCTTGTTCTAGCTTGTTTAAATCCATTTAGGTTAGCCTTGTATTGTCTATTCACTTGCTTCTGCCATACTTAGCTCTGCTGTTTGATTGCCAGAACGTAAGTAAAACTTTTCTACTGTTTGACCATTCTTATTTTTGCTATCAAGCACTACTGCCGTTTTATTAGACTTAATCTCTATTTGGCATATTTCAAATTCATGGATGACTGGGAATTGCATTTTAATGTTATTAGCTCTAAATACTTTGCCAAAACTTGCATCAATTAAGTTGCCTACATGCAGTTCAAACTCATCTTTATCACCATTGAGAGATTCATAGTCAGACTCTAAGCCTACCGCTTCACCACTGTCTGTAACGCCTATTATGAGCGTTCCACCATCTGAGTTTGCAAAGCCTGCAATTGTTCTTCGGTAGTCAATTCACCATAACTATCATCATCTTCAGATGCTAATCCATCTAAAAACGTATTGAACTCTGTTGCTAAGATTGAACGTCTTGCATCTAAAAACTCTTCAAAGTTTTCAAGTTTCCAAAGGTTTTCTTCTTCGGGAATACATTGTTTTTGAAGTGAATTAGGTGACATAGCTTTGATGTTTGAAAGGTATTCTTCTGCAGAATTATCTGACTTTTTTCTATTTGCAGTCTGGGTGAGCAAAGCGCGATTAGTAAGCTCTTGAGCCATTTGATACTTGATGCGGTTATCACGACTGTAACCATGTTTCTTTAAGATTGCTGAAGGGAATATATGGTCATTTTCTAACTGATATTTTTCCCCCATATTTTTATGCAAGCCCAAACCCGTGGTAAAACAGGTTGCCCCTTTGCTTTTAAAGTACCATTTCATTAAAGCAAAGAAGGGATGTGAAATTGTTCTTCCTATAAATTCTTCAGGTACTACTTTTAAACGCCTGTCTTCTGCAATAACACCTAATAACTCTTCAAATGGCTTTTCTTTTTCTTTGATAATGCGTAAGTCAAAGTCTAACTTTTGAGGTAATTGGCTGACATATCTAGCTCTAATTTGTGAATAGTAAAACCATTTAATGATGCGCCATAATTGTGGTTCTGGAATAGCTTCTGCTTGGTGGTTATAGCAAAATGAAATAATTGGAATCAAAGCGTATATTGAGTTAATTTCTGAAGTATGGTCAACATAGGCTTTTGAGCGCATCAGGTTCATTACATAGTCTAGCGTGTATTTTTCTAATCTTTCCCAAACTTCTTTGATACCTTCTCTAACAAGATTACCTTCATCATCATAAACCGCTTCAAGGTTTTCATTTCCGTGAAGCTTTTTCATGTCTGAACCCATGTTATACATACAGGCTAATAATGCGTACACCATAAAGTCTAATTTAAATACAAAGCCATGTTCTGTCAGTTCTGCAATTTTAGCTTTGATTGAGTCCCTTGCTTCAGGCCAATAACCTGATATTTGAGCCAGTGCTAATTCTGCATCAGTCAGTGCCACACCACTGGCATTAACCTTGTAAAAAATATCAATGGCTTCTTTGACTGTGGCTTTAGGTGGAATGATTTGTTCGGGAAATTCTCTTTCAACAATATTTTCAACAGCACGCACATTGTCATCAATTAAATCATCAAGCTCTCTACTTACTTCAATATCAAAACTTTCTAATGCTCTAACTACATCCTTTGCTCTAATTTTTCTTTGAAAGATAGAAGTAATATCTTGCCACAAAGGATTACCTTCCATTCTCTTCTTCATGTAGTAAGAAAGCTCTAATGATTCGAGATTAACGTATAGCCCCATGATTGGATGAATAATGTCTGCTTCAGTGTAGTAAGGCGGAATCTCTCCACGAATAAGCATATACAGCGTTGTGATACGCTGTTGACCATCTAGTAATAGTTTTACTGAACCCTGTGTTGATGAATATTTAAATTGTCCTTTAAGTTCAGGCGGGTTGGATGTTTCCCACGTTAGCATCGTCCCTGTTGGATACTCACGAATGAGTGAATCAATTAACTGCTTAGCATTATCACGCTTCCAAACATATTCTCGCTGAAAAGCTGGAATAAATATTTGTTTCTCATCGACTTTATCTAGGACTTGGCTAATTTTCATTATTACCTCTTTGAGAATAGATGTGATTTTTTAACGATGCAACATAGTACTATAAGTTACGATAATGTTCTTTATAATTGAGTTACAACAAAACCAGATTTGTTGATAATTTATGCGGACTGAAAAAATGGATAAACCTTGGAAAAATGATAACTGTGCCAACATGAAGGTACATTATGCTGTTTATTCAGTCCTAAAGGCTGGTCTTCTTTGGTGCGGTGTTCCTGAAGATGAGATGAATAATTTTATACCTGAAACATATCAACTTTCAGAAACAGGATTTGGTCGAGGTGTTTGGATACATGATGATGTAGATTGTCTTCAGGCGCGAACTAGAGCCATTAATGAAGCCATTGACGTGCTGTATTACCTCATGAAAGAGAAGATGCACAACCTGTAGAACATGGCGAGTATGTTAAATATGAACGCCGCCATATTTTGGGGAAAGACTTAAAAATTTGGATGGAAAAAGACCTTAATATTCATTAGCTCTTATAAATTATAGAATATAGAGTCGCTAAAAGGCTATGACTATTAAGTTTTTTCATGTTCAGATCGAATAATAAACCGTCTCAACAGGCATCATCACTTGACTAAAATCACCCGTAACCGCACTCGCTCGTTGAGACTCAACAAACTCAGAAATATCTTCTATCTTCACAATAGCCTCTTGTGCATATTCTTTCACTAATTCCCCTTTGATGCCGATTTGCAATGCTCTGCGCGAAATAGCATTGCCCGCAGGATCTCTATCAGGATCCCATTGTGAACGTATAGGAAAATCACATAATGCCTGCTTCCAATCCGCTTCTTCTTGATATTCACTTTCCCTAAACATCGCAGGGACAGCCTGTGCAACTACTTTATCAAAGAATGATTTTTTTAGTGTAATGGCAAGTGCAACCTCTTGCCCTTCTTTCGTACCCCAGCCTGAGCGATACATCATCCATAAGAAGTTAGTTTTTATCCATGTCATGCGACTAAAACTAAACTGTCCACCAAAATAACCCTGTTCCGCTGCAAAGTGACCAATAGCAGGGCAATATGCCTGATACACCACAATACTATCGGCATCATGATCTGCCAAAATATGTCGCCCTTCTTGGGGTAAACGTGTTTGTTGATCTTTATAGTTTTCTGTTTTCATTATTGTTCTCATTAGCAATGATTTCTATGTAATTAACCCAATCATTCACTCTAAAATAGCCTTAAATGCTTCTGTATTTGCCGCTGATTTAGAGTTTTCAGGTATCGAAAAGCTCACATATTTAAAAGCGTGGGCATACTCACCCCCACCTTTTAGCGCATCAGCAAAATAGCCTGCAACTTTATCAGGTAAATTGCCAAACACACCACAGCCCCACGCACCCAATACCAACGCATCACAGCCTTGGCTGGCAGCAAGCTTTAACATGTAATGAATACGCTGACTAAATACCGCATCAATCTTTTCCAATGCTTTGGGATCATTACGCGCTATTGCTCCACGGTTTGGTGCAGGAGCGGTAATAAAATTGACAGCATAAGGCATTGCTAACATTGCTCCTGTATCCTCTCTAAATACTGCACACTGTGGTGAATAAATCATATGATCTGAATACAAAAGGCTTTTATTTTGCCGACGATGATAATGATAGTACGTGGGGCATTGTTGCAAACTACTATACAAAGCACTACTACGCGCCAAGGATTCCTCTTGCGCTTGGCTGCCACCAAGAAAGCCACCGCCAGCATTTTTTGCCGAGGCAAAATTCAATACCGCAATACGTTTAAAATCACCACTATCCAATAAGCGTTTAGCACCTTGTAAAGTCGTTTCATTCACCACTTCTATTGTGCTATCGCTATAATCATTCGATGGGCTTGCTAATGCCGCAAAATCATCGGGAGTGTATAAACGTGTATTTTGATTACAAGCACCTAACATCTTTTTGATCGATACTTGCTTATCTGCTACATCGTAATAGCCTTTTTCGATAATACTTAATGTCTCACTCGCCATATTACTGCGTTTTGAGCGACTATTTTTTTGTTTATTATTCTTCATGTTTTCCTTTTTATTCTTATCCCAAACATGAGGTTTACATATCTTCCATGCTTGCTGTATTTCTGTTGATGCTTGCTCAATATGCTTGGAACATGCCATTAAATGTCCACTTAATTTAGCGCGATTACGCTGCATATCGGCATTGCCATCGCGCAATATTTTATCACTGAGTAGATTTAGAAAATCTGCCAAGGTGTCGTAATATAAATCACCTAATGATTCTGCTAGCACTTCTAAATCATCATAGTGCTTGATATTATCGCTGTGCTTCATTTTTAATATCCTCATATTACTGATAAAAATCATGAAGCTTTTGGCTTATATCAATGAGTTTATTATCAGAAAGCATTCTCTTATTGGCTAATATTATTGATCGTCTTAGATGTTTTGGAATATCGCGCTTAACCAGCAGATCCAATGCTTTTTCTTCTACAATAGCTGACTCATAAAGCAAAGCATCATGATCATCAGAACGAACAGGATACTGCCCTCCCAATTTCTCTAACTCTAAAGATAGTTTTAAACCGATAGTTGACAGATTTTCTTTATCCATTGTTTTCATCTCATCAATAGGAATTAATTTTCTTCTACCTCTAGTTCAAAGTCTCTACTCAGTTCAAAGACTTGATGCATAATATCTAAGGCAATCTTTACTGCTATTTTATAATCTTTACCTAAGTCAATATTCAAACCAAACGATGTCGTCACTACTTTAAGATCAAAAGAATCATTAGCAATACGCTGTACTTGCTCTATTTCTTGTGTCGAGAGGCTCTGAATCGGTAAATCTAATAATAGATTTTCATGCTCAGAACCTGCAAATTGCACAAATCGCTTCGTCTGTTGATCAGAAAATATAACAAAAGAATCCTCATTTTCTCGACTCAATAAACCTTTAAGTGCCTTTGTCATTTTTATTGTATTATTCATTTTTCAATACCTCACGCGCCTGCATCAATGCAAAACCCAATAAGTTACGCCCTCGCCAATTCTCTGGTTTACAGGCATTCGGATTATTCACGCCCATACCAATCCCCCACACTCTATCCCTTGGGCTAGCCTCCACTAACACACGATCTTTAGTATTGAGGAGAAAGGTTTTTAACGCTGGATTCTGAGAAAATTTAGCAATATTTCCTGTGACAACCGCTTTCATACAATAATCACTCCAACGTTTAGCATCAAAATTCTTTACTTGTCTGCCTAACTTTTTTGCTTCTACAGGGCTATCTGTAGCAAAAATCTTAGCAACACTATCAAGGTCATCAAATAAATAAGCTTTGGCTACCATCATGTATTGCTCAGCACTAACATAAACTTCCTTATTAATAACAAAAGAGGCAGGAAACCATTGGCTTAAACAGCTTTTATCAATGCTGTCACCTTTTTGAGTATGTCCCCAAAAATGCAGATATTTCACTTTATTGCCTGCATAAAGTTGTTCGACCAATTCTTCTTTATTTTTCATTATTCACCACAAACTAATTGTCCTTGTACCTTTGCCACACCCACCGAAACAACAGTGCCCGAATTAAACGCTAAAAAATCACTCTCAATCCCATCAGAAAAAATCACACCATTTTCAGGCATCTGTGATTCCATCTGAAACAGGGTATTTGGGATAATTTCACCAAAGATTAAATCCACACCTGTTGCCTGACTTGGAAACGGTTCACGTACACTAAATTGCAAACGTGCTTGATCCCAAGCAAAACCTTTACCCAGCGCATGTGAATTAATAGAACGAGTGGCTGTTCCATCCCAAGCAAAACCTTCACCTGACGCATGTGAATCATTAGAACTAATGCCTATTGCTCCCGCAAGAATCGATTGAAACCAGCCTGTCGAGCCAAAGCCTGTGGAGATAATCACGCCAGAGGAAGATTGCGCTTCACTAAAGCCATTCCAGCTCAAGGTGTAATAAGCTGAAGTATGCGTTTTAGGACCAATAAATAAGTCATTCACTGCTAACAATCTCTGTCCATCATTCGTACTAGCTTCAGCAAAAGTGATGTTTTTAGTGGCGATACTTTCAGCGAGTGTTGCCATGACCACTTCTTTTAGCTGAGCAATTTCAAAGGGTAATAATTTGCCATCCCAGCGTGCAGGATCAGGATTAATCGCAATGACAGGTTGACCTTGCAAATATTTTAAAGTATTCGCGACCAAGCCATCTTGCCCAATCACTACCACAATATCGGATGATCCAAATTGATAGTTTGGCAATAACACACGATCAAGTTGCTGAAATCGACCCAGTGGCTTTAAAACATGCTCTGCCTCAGTTAAACATTTTTGATAAATATCGTGCTCATCCAAATAATCTTGGGCATCAATAGCATTATGTTCTAAATAAAATTTTGCTTGAGGCCATGTATTAAAACGCTCGATGAGTTCTTGTTGACGGGTTTTGCGTGTCACTAATATAAAGCGTTTTTGGCTGACTTTTTTCATCGCTGTCTACCCACTTTTTTTGCCATTTGTGAGAATAAATCAGGAGAGATATTTAACTCACCAATTTTACTCGCATTTTGTGCCAGCGATTCAAATGCCATCGCCATTAGTTGATCAGGCTGCATATTGGCCAATGCCATGGCTTTGAGGTTATCGACAGGCAATTCTTTAAAAGCATTCATCCGTGCGGCAATGCCATAAGCTTCCGCATCTGCTTCTTGCTTACTATTTTCTACTTGAGTCGAAACCAAGGCTTTACGCTGATTTTCTGCCTCAATTTTTGCCTGTAAACGCTCTTGCTCTGTTTCCATCTCAGCACGCAATAAAGTACGTTCATTGGCAATACGCGACTCTTCAATCTCCTGCTCTTTTTGCTGTACCGATAAATCCGTTTCTAACTCTGCTTCCTTAATCATGCGCTCCTGTTCCACCGCCGATTTACGCCGTGAATAAGTCGCATCATCGGCTTCTTTAAGAATTTCTTCTCGTGCCTCCGCCTCTAATGCTCGCGCTGTTTCACTAGAAGGCTGAATGGCACTAATTGAAATATCCAAAGGCACAATACCCATGATGGTTAGGGATGTATCTTGTTCTAATTGTGAACGAATTAGCTCTACTAAAGCAGGTGCGCTAATCAACGCTTGACGCAAAGTGCTTTGT
>JAGLEV010000055.1 GCA_023144895.1 Thiotrichaceae bacterium | reverse complement strand
TCGCTGATTTGCCTTTTAGAGTACCCATCAAATAGAGTACCCATCAAATAGAGTACCCATCAATCTCAAAATGGATATTTTTGGTGGCACCTTTCTTAATATGTGAACATGATCCTCCTGAATATTTAACTCAACAATATCACAGCCTAATCGTTCTGACTGGATTATGATGGTTTTACGGACTTCTTCCTTGATCGCATCCCGCAGTATGCGATAACGATATTTTGGAACCCAAACAATATGATATTGGCAGTGCCAAATAACATGTGATAACTTTGAAAATCGACTCATGTGCTATTTCCTCTTTCTTGAATTGGTGGTTCAACTCAAGAATAGGTATAGCACTATGTCGTTTAATGGCACAGCCTTTGATGCGCCCACGCCCAAAGGACGTGCACGATGGAGTTTATCAAATTCTGGAAGATAATGATCATATGATTCTAAACATCTAATGACTGATAATCAATTCAAAGCAAATTCATTGGTTAAATGAAGGATTAAGTGTTATTTAAGTGAATGATAATCTCGTCGTTTACTCTGATTTCCACCATGCACTAATGCCAGCAATTCCTTGAGCGCCTGATTGCTTAGCAACGACAATATCACTCTCATCTAAGCCACCTAAAGCATAAATAGGGCAGTGGCTTTTTTCTACTAATAGAGAAAATTGCTCCCAGCCCATTGGTGTTGCTTCAGGATGTGATTGTGTTGTTTTTACAGGAGATAAAAAGATAAGGTCAGTATCTAAGTTTTTCGCTTGAAAGACTTCTTTTTCATTATGGCAAGCCGCTGAAAGTAACTTATTGTTAAGATACTCTGGTCGTGTAGAAATTTTTTGCAGCTGTTGAGATGTCAAGTGCAAGCCATCTGCTGTTTCAATCCAATGGGGTGGATTATTTAATAAAACTTGTGCATTAAAATGGTGACAGAGGTTAATCACTTGCTTTGCCAAATGAATATATTGATGACTCTCTAGCTTCTTTGCTCTAAATTGTACTAGCTTAATACCTTTATTTAATACTAACTCTAATTGGCTAAGAAAGTCATTGGAATGGCTGGGCTCAGGAGTAATTAAACAACGTAGAGGTAGCTTAATTGCTTGAATAATTTTTTTATTGGCTTCTGGAAAGGAAAAATGACTTAATTCATCCTCTGTTACCCAGCAAATCTCTTGACCTTCTCGTCCAGTCGCTGTGCCTGAGTACTGAGTGACTGTATAAACATCAAGGAGAATGCTTCTACCCGTATATTGATAGCTTATTTTTATTAAAGGCTCCATGCCTTCCACTTGTAAGCCTAACTCTTCATCAACTTCACGAATAAGGGCTTGCTGAGGGGGTTCATTATGCTCTACTTTTCCACCTGCAAACTCCCATTTGCCACCTTGGGGTTTATTGTCATGACGTTTAGCAATGAGAAATTTATCAGTCACTGGGTCTTTAATGACAGCAATCACAACATGCATGAAAAAGTACATTTAGCTACGATACTCCGCATTGATTTTAATATATTCATAAGATAAATCATTAGTCCAAATACGTGCTGATTGTTTACCTCTAGCAAGGGCTACACGAATTGTGATTTCCTCTTTATTCATTTCTATCTGACCTTTTTCTTCAGTATAGTCACTTGCTGGCTCGCCTGCTTCAAGTAAAGCTGTATTGCCGAGCCATACACTGACTTTGTTAATATCCAATGCGTCGATTTTACTCCGTCCAATTGCCGCTAAAATACGCCCCCAGTTAGGATCACTAGCAAATAATGCCGTTTTTACTAGAGGAGAATGAGCAATAGTATAAGCAACTTCTCGTGCTTCATCACGGCTAGTCGCTTGTTCAACCTCAATAGTAATGAGCTTGGTAGCACCTTCACCATCACGAATAATCATTTGTGCTAAATGCTGACAGAGCTTATTTAATGCTTTTTGAAAAGCAATATTCTCCGCTTTAATCGTTATGCTTGATTTTCCAGTAGCAATGAAAACTAAAGAATCATTGGTTGAGGTGTCGCCATCCACAGTAATACTATTGAATGAATCAGTAGCAGCACTTTGGAGCATATCTTGGAGCACATTCGTTTCAATTTCAGCATCTGTCGCAATAAAAGCTAGTAGCGTTGCCATATCAGGGTTTATCATGCCAGAACCTTTACAAATCCCTGTTAGGGTGGCCGTTCTGCCATTAATTTCAACGGTCTCACTAGCACCCTTTAAGACAGTATCCGTTGTCATAATGCTTTTTGCCGCTTCAAGCCAATGATCTTCACTCAGTTTTGAGGCAAGTGTTGACATCACTGGTTGGAATTTTGTTGCGGGTAATAATTGCCCTATGACCCCTGTAGAAAATGGTAAAACCTGTTCTGGTGTACAGTTAAAATATTGAGCAACTGTTTCACAACTTTGTTGGGCTGCCGCCATTCCTGCTTGTCCTGTACCTGCATTGGCATTACCTGCATTGATGAGTAAAAAACGAGGGCTAGCTAATGTTAAATGCTGTTTTGATAATGTGACGGGTGCGGCACAAAAAGCATTCTTAGTAAAAATAGCGGCGGTGGTTGCTCCGTCTGCTATTTCTAATAAAACAACATCATTACGATCTTTGTAGAAGCCTGCTGTTGCACTAGCAAGATGTATTCCCGCAATACTTGAAAGAGAGGTTGCAGCTTGAAAATTGACAGCCATGAGGGGCTCCTTAAAATAAGTTGATTATTTTGGATTATATTGTGAGAATTGTGGCGAGACAAGAGGCTTTATAGTGTCACTATCAGTAAACCAATACGCCTGTATTACAGAAAGCACCCTAATGATAAGAATATAATGATTTACAAGCCCAATTCATCCCAAAGTTTATCCACCTTTTTCTTGACGTTATCATCCATGACAATAGGTTCACCCCATTCACGAGTGGTTTCACCTTGCCACTTATTCGTCGCATCCATACCCATTTTTGACCCCAGTCCAGAGACAGGGGAGGCAAAGTCTAAATAATCAATCGGAGTGGACTCAATCATCATTGTATCGCGGGCAGGGTCCATACGGGTAGTCATTGCCCAAATCACATCATTCCAGTCACGAGTATTAATATCGTCATCTACCACAATCACAAATTTGGTATACATAAACTGACGTAAGAATGACCAAACACCCATCATGACCCGTTTGGCATGTCCAGGATATTGTTTCTTCATACTCACAATCGCCATACGATAAGAGCATCCTTCGGGGGGCAGGTAGAAATCAACAATTTCAGGGAATTGTTTTTGTAAAATAGGAATAAAGACCTCATTTAGTGCTAATCCCAAGATAGCGGGCTCATCAGGAGGTCGTCCTGTATAGGTGCTGTGATAGATTGGGTCTTTGCGATGAGTGATTTTTTCTACTGTGAAGACAGGAAATGATTCTACTTCATTATAATAACCTGTGTGATCACCATAAGGACCTTCATTTGCCATATCATCAGGATATATATAGCCTTCTAAGACATATTCTGCGGATGCAGGGGCTTGCAGGTCAGAGAGTAAGCAGTTTACTACTTCAGTGCGTGAGCCTCGTAGCAAGCCCGCAAAGGCATATTCTGATAAAGTATCTGGCACAGGAGTAACGGCTGCCAAAATAGTTGCAGGATCAGCACCTAGGGCAACGGCAATAGGGAAGGGTTCTTTCGGATGTTTCTTTTGCCAATCTTGAAAATCTAAGGCGCCACCACGATGCGATAACCAGCGCATAATCAAACGATTTTTACCAATGACTTGCTGGCGGTAAATGCCTAAGTTTTGGCGAGTTTGTTGTGTGCCTCGTGTAATGACTAATCCCCAAGTAATCAGAGGGGCAATATCACCAGGCCAACAGGTTTGAATCGGAATCTTATTTAAATCCACTTGATCTTTTTCGATAATGACTTGTTGGCAAGGCGCTTTCTTGCGTTTTTTCGGTGCCATATCTAAGACTTTACGAAAGATAGGCGCACTATTGAGTGCATCTTTAAAGCCCTTGGGAGGCTCTGGTTGCTTCAATAAGGCGAGTAACTTGCCAACTTCACGTAAAGCTTCAGTGTTTTCTTCTCCCATACCCATTGCGACACGCTTGGGAGTGCCGAATAGGTTAGTTAATACTGGTGTCTTATAGCCCTTGGGGTTTTCAAATAATAAAGCAGGGCCTTTAGCTCGCAATACCCGATCAGAAATTTCAGTCATTTCCAATATAGGATCAACCTCCGCAGTAATACGTTTAAGTTCACCTTGTTTTTCAAGCTGATCGAGAAAATCACGAAGGTCTTTATATTTCATATAATAAATTTCTATTACGGTAGGACAAACTTTAGTCTGTCAAATGATGGACTAAAGTTCACTCTAGCATTTAATCTAAATTTCTATCATCTGTAGGGCAGACCTTCCAGATTAGGAGTGAGGTTATTGAATTTTCATCCCTTAGTGAGTTGGAAATTCACGTGGGTCGTCACGATAGCCATTTTTAATGCCTTTAGTGACAATAGCGACCGCATCATGGGGGTGCAGGCTTTCCATGTGATTAATACGTACCCAGAAATCATTCAGTGTGTTGTCTTTATCTAGCTTGGCATGAATACGTCTAGCCGCATCTTCACAGAACATAAGGTTAGCGGCATTAAGACGAGCAAACTCTTGTTCATCTTCACGCTTAACAGCGGCTTGAACAGGGGTTTGTAAGGCATCTTCAATTTCATCAATTAAGCGAGAAATAGGTAGCTCATTGAGCGATGAGTCGAGCTTAACACGTACTTGAGCCACACTGCGTTGGCTGTGTGGTGTGGCGCTAATACCTTCAACTGTTCCTAGCCAGTCATGAACGGCTTTGCCATCAACATCACCATCAATGGAAAATTGCTTTGAAAAACCTTTCTGAATTAACTGTCGTGCAAGTGCAGCGGAACAAGGGCAGGTGGAGGAATAAGGGATTTGTAGTGAAATTTCAGTGCTCAGATCACCATCACGAATTGCGGTAATGACTCGAAATGGATAACTCTTCCAGCCTGTGTTTTCACTAATTAATGAATGTCTACGTTCAAAAAACTCTAGTCGGCATTCTAGATAAGCATTCGTACTGAGGTCTTTGTGTGATTCTGTAAAGTCAGTAACAATCTCACTTAATAATCTAGGGCTAAGCACTCCCATTCCTAGCTTTTGATCAACGGTTAGGTAGAGGCGAGACATGTGAATGCCTTTACTTTTAGGGTCAATGAGGTTGACATAAGCCTGCACCTTGGAGACCATTTGAATTTTTTCATTGGCTCCATTAATCATAAAGACAGGAACTTCTATTCCACTCATCCCAACCCAATTGAGTTTGGCATTGGGTCCCTGATGGGGTTCATTGGCAATGTCGGGCATTGTGCAACTTGTATCTTTGCAGTCTTCACTTAGGCTCATGCTTGTTCCTTTAAAGAAATCTCAAAAGAGCATGACGGGGTCTGCTCTCACTAGCTGGCGATTATACCTGTAGGCAAAGCTTTTACCACTTTCAGAGTGTGAGAATTGTAATAAATACTTTCACCAACGGTCTGATAATTAAATGCGCTAATACAAATTACCTTAGAATGACGAATAGCTAGTCAAGTCGCTGCTATTTTTAAGACTTGAAATAACTAGGCTAGGGCTAAAATATAAAGAGATATCCCCTCTCTAAAATAAATCTTCATGAATAGTCCAATGTATTCTTGATGGTTACTGATAAATAATAATAACAATAACAATAATAATAATAACTAGGGCTTAAAAAAGTCTTCGGTAATCTTATGAAAATAATAACAAGAGTGTTAAGTGCCGTTATGTTGTTGGCTGTCAACAGTATGCTTGTAAGCAGTTATGCTGCTTCTCCCAATGTTGCCTCTGCATTAGGTATGAATACCAATGAAGCAATGGATATCGATGCCAGTGTTCCTTTTGTCGATCTATTTAAACTATCATTACCTTTTGAACATGCGCGCCCTTGGCTAACCAAGGGCAAAATTACTTATGATAATAATGGTTGGCCTAAAAATTTACACGGTGGTCAAGCAGGGACACGTTTTATTAGCAATTTACCTGCTAATACTATTCCAACGGGTTTGTATACTGTACTTTATGATGGTGAGGGAAAGTTACGTTATGGTGTTGATGCCAAGCTAGTAAAACATAGTAAAGGTCGTGATATTATTCGTATTAAGCCAGGTAAAAATGGTCGTATTAGTGCCTCTGTTATTATCATGGAAACAAATCCTAAAAATCATATTCGTCATTTACAAATCTTAATGCCAGGAGGGATTTGTGCAGGAAATAAGTTTAGACGAGTTCCTAGTAAACATCATTGCAAAACAAAAAAGTATTTGTCCTTTGAGCGCTACCACAAGCATATAACGTTTAATCCAGACTACTTAAACTTTATGAAAGATTTTAAGGTGATTCGCTTTATGAATATGTCAGGTATTACACGTAATGGTTTAATGCGATGGCAGAATCGTCCTAATACATCTCAGTCGACATGGGGTGGTAAAGAGGGTGTACGTGGTGTGCCCTTGGAGGTTATGGTTGAGTTGGCAAATATTCTTAATGCAAACCCATGGTTTAATTTGCCACATCGTGCCGATAATAGTTTTGTTTACAATTATGCGAAATACGTTAAAGAACACTTAAAGACAGGTCTTAAACCTTATGTTGAATATACCAATGAAGCATGGAATGGTATTTTTACTCAAGCCCATTATATGAAGAAAATGGGTTTAAAAGCACGTCTTGATAGACACAAAGATGTGGCAGGTTATAAATTCTATTCTCGTCGTAGTGTCGAGATCTTTAAAATATGGGAAGATGTTTACGGTTCAACTAAAAATATTATTCGGGTGATGGGTGCAATGACAACGAATAAGCGTTTATCAAATACTTTATTAGGTTTTGAAAATGCTTATAAATATGTTGATGCTTTAGCGGTTGCTCCCTATTTTTATATTGATCAAAAAACTATTCGTAAGGTTCGCAGTGTTAATGAAATATTTCAGCGACTTAAAGATCCTAAAAATCGTTACTCTGTGCCAAGTATCTTAAAGACGGTACGTATGCAGGCAAAGGTAGCAAAAAAATATGGCGTGAGCTTAATTGCTTATGAAGGGGGGCAGCATCTGGTTGCTTATAAAACGCATAGTGTGAATGAAGGACCTAATCGTCATTTGATTTTTGCTAATAAAGATCGTCGCATGGCGGCTTTGTATTTTAGCTTTTTAAAAGGCTGGAAGGATGCAGGTGGAGAGACTTTTGTTGCCTTCTCTTCACCCCGTATCAATACTTGGTTAGGTAGCTGGGGAATTAAAGAATATATTACTCAGCCCTCTAAAGAAGCACCTAAATATCAAGCATTAATGGCATTTAATCGCATGTCCCCTTGTTGGTGGGCAGGCTGTCGGACGGGAAGCAAAAGTTCTCAAGGTGTTGTATCTGCTGATGTGGTTAAGAGTAAGCCAGGTATTGTTTTAGCTGGAAGAGTTAGACCGATTCCAGCAGCGCGACCACTTCCTGTTGCGTACCCGTTACCTGCTGCTGATCCTTTGATGTCGATAAGGTTGCCAGGTCGGTCAGTACGACCAGCACCACGTCCTGTAGTGGTTGCAGCGGTTATGCCAAGAAAGCCTGTATTGCCTAAAAGATCTGCAGTATGGCAGACATATACGCCTCCAGCACCTGCTCCAGCACCACGGCAAGCTTATCGTCCACAAATAGTTAAGGTCAGTACGACAAAGCGTAGAGTGGTTGTTCGCCCAAGTCGTTTAACTGGGAATGAACAGCCGATTGGACGGGTGCGTAATCCTCAGAGAATATTCTCACCACAATCAGAGATGCGCTTAATGAAGGCAATTAGTGGGCGCATCCAAGACAGTAATGATTTAGCGGCTGCTTGGCAGGCTCATTGGGATGCTAAGAGCTTACATCTTCGTGTCGATGTGACGGATGATTATTTTATTAAAGATTCTCAGCAACCTTGGGGTGATGATTCTATTGAGATCTTTATTGATGCTGATGGTAGCCGAACAGCAAGCTATGATGGTAAAAATGATTTCCAGTTTATGTTTCGCTGGAAGGATTATGGCATTGGTTTAGGCAAAAACTCACCACGTAAAAATATTACGGGTGTACGACACAAGATGATTAAAACACACGATGGTTATGTTTTAGAGGCATCAATTCCATGGTCTATTTTAGGTGTACGTCCTAGAACGGGGCAAAGTATTGGTATTGATATTCAAGTCAATGATGATGATGATGGAGGTCATCGTGATGGTAAGCTGGCTTGGAATGCAACTCAGGATAAAGCGTGGAAAAGCCCTCAACACTTTGGGCGTTTAGTCCTAGTGAACTAATTTCATCGATATCAGTGAAGGTTAAACATGTTGTTATGATAAAAGATAACAACATGTTTATGGCGGTTAGTTTGCTACTGCTGAAAGTCTGGATAAAAATAAGCAACTCATGGTCGAAGAATATTTTGACCTTTTGAGAAAGAGCTTGAGTCTGTGGAGAGTGAAATCTTTGATATGACGACTGGAACTGTAGGTTGGACTTCAGTCCAGCAAATATAACTTTAAACTTTCTGCCAGCAAAGTATTCTATTATTAGCTGGCATTGTATAGTCCTCAGTAAGTTTCAACCCCGCTTGCCCAGCTAATTCATTGAGCCATTCAAAATCTTTAATACCACTGTCTGGATCACGAGAATGTAGCCATTCATCAAAGCGCTCATTACTTTGGCTAGTGTAGTGACCATGATAGTTAAAAGGCCCATAAACAATAAACTGACCTTTCTCTTGTAGGCTTGTTGGAAGTTGAGCAAAGAGGGCAAGAACATCTTTATGACTCATAATGTGCAAAGTATTTGCTGTGAAAATTGTGTTGTAGCAGTGTGCGGGCCACCTATTTTTACCTACATTGAGTGCAATAGGAGCTAATAGTTTTTCATTATAAACATCATCAATCCATTGCTGGATGCCTTCATGATGTTCGACACAATCACTGGTTTGCCAGTATAAATGAGGTATTTCTTGACTAAAATACACCGCATGTTGCCCTGTGCCACTACCAATTTCTAATACTGTTTGGCTATTGGCTAATAAGGGTTTAATGACATCAAGTATCACCGCTTGGTTTTGCTCACAGGATTTAGCATAAGGTTTCATCATCAATACGTTACAGGAAATAGCAACATTCGGCTAGTTAGCTTACTTTCTTTACTCTTTACTGCCCCCTTTTGTCAAGTTTTTTTGAATTTCTATCATATTGCTAATAATATTAGCAAAAAAATAATATTTCCAATAGGTAATAATACATGAGCGCTTCAGTTGTTTTTGATAATGCATTCGATTTTGAAAAAGTCATTGGAATGGAATATCAAAGAATGGGATTTGATGTTCAATTGAACTCTAAACAAAATGAGCCTGGTTATGATTTATTAGCAACAAAAAATGGAATGACTATTGCTGTTCAGGTTAAAAATTATAAAAATAAGCTTCCAATTAGTGCCGTATTGAAATTTAGAGATTTTATGGAGACTAGTGATTATAAGTATGGTGCTATTATCTCTGCAACGGGCTTTAGTGTTGCTGCTCTTACTGCAATAAGAACTCAAAAATTAAAGAATTTTCAAATGGGGCATTTTTCCTCTCGTCAAATTGTTTGGGATTACATGGGGAACAAACAACCTCTAGAACCTATAGAGCCGACAAAGCCACATTATATCTCTATTTTTACAGCAAAGGGTGGAGTGGGTAAAACCATAGTTTCTGCTCATTTGGCTGGGGCTTTTGCATTGTCAGGATACCGAGTCAATATTGTTGATGGAGATCCAGAAGAAAACCTATATGGTCTAACGGGTGATACTGCTATCGTACCTAACTCAAGAACGGGTAAAAATAGTAAAATAGAGGTTTTAAAAATAGGTGGCTGGAATGAAAGTTTAAATAGTAATGAATCCATTACTATTTTTGACTGTTCTCCTGCCATTGAGAGAAATAAATCTAGATTATTTGAAAAAACAGAGAGTTTTATTATTCCTACTTCATTGAGTTCCCCATTGGATATAGGAAATAATGCTGAAGTTTTATTGAGGACAATAAAACAAATAAGAGAAATAAATAAAGTAGCAGATATATTTATACTCTTAAATAAATATAATAAACCAACAGCTAAAGAGCTTGATAGATTGAGATCAGTTAAGTATATACTTTCTCAACATACAGATGAAAAATGTATCATTCTTGATCCAGAAGAAGTCAGTATTAGAGAGAGTACTATATTAAAAAAATGGGGAAGTGAACCCGATTTAGCTTTTAAAACTATTGGTGGTCGTTGTCACCCTCGTGATGACTTCCTAAGATTATCAGAATATTTACTAGACAACCTCACTATAAATCAACTAAGGAATAATAATAATGATACCAGTGAAAGAGATAACATCATCCGTTGTGGAAAAGAGAAAGAACCCGTCACAAGCTAATTCCATAGCGCAAGGAAGCGATAATATCAAAGTATTAGAGAACATTCTAATGGCTTATAAAGATATGGATAAAAAGCGTATAACTTATAAAGAAAGCATCAAGAAGATGCGGACTGATGCAATTAAACTACGTGAAGAGAAGGAAAAGCTACAATTAGAGCTCTCTATTTCAACCGCACCTGATGGTAAAAATGCACCATTTACTGATATAGATCTTCTTGCTAAAAAGATTGATAGTAATAACTCATTAGTTAAAGAGAAGACTTGTAACTTAGCATTTCAGCATATTGAAACAATTAAATCGAATATCTCAATAGATAGTAAAAAAGCATACGATTCTATAGAGCCTTTGGAGAAGTCAGTTAAATTACTTAAAAAGCAAGTAAAATATACACGACATCTTGAAGAAACACTTGAGCTATTTAGTAAAAAGAAGATATTAGACCAGAAGCTAGAGGAATCTAATGAAATAATTGCTATGCTCGCAGAACATATTAATTAATAAAATTTTTTGTTAGTTTTTAAAGCATGATAATGCCACCAATATTAACCCTATTGTGTGGCATTTTTTGTGCTGAAATATAGTGATAAGTTTATAATCAGCTGTTCTCCTTGCTTCTGTAAAGCTCATCATAGAAGTCTTTAAAATTTTGTGGGCTTTGCCTTTTTTTAGAAGAATGGCGAACCATCAACCCTTCAGCTAAAAATCTAACGGGAACTGCTGGTTTATAATGGTCATCTAAGATGTTTATTTCAATAGTAATAACAATCAACTATACTGTTTTGATACTTTTTTGTTCAAGGCAGATTAATGACCTATTATCAAGATGAGCTAGACTTGCTGACTCACAGTGAAATCCGTGAGAATAATAAAATAAAATTTCTCCCAAGCGGAGGAGAGTCCTATGCGATACGCTGGAAGTTGTTAGAAGCAGCACAGCAATCAATACATATTGCTACTTTTTCGATGATGAAGGATGAAACAACGGAAAAGCTAGAAGAAATTTTACTACGCAAGTTAAAACAGAATGTTGAAGTACGTATTATTCTTGATGAGATTGTCAACCGTAGTACTTTTGCAGGGAAAATGATCCGTCGTTTATCGAAAGCAGGCGCACGGGTACACCAATACAATGGCTTATTTGAAGAGTGGTTGCCCATTCCTAAAAAGCCATTTCGTCATATAATGCGTAATATTAAGCTAAAACTAAAGCGTCATTATCATGAAAAATATATGATTATTGATGGTAGTGAAGTGATTTTAGGTGGGATCAATTGGGGTGATAAATATGCCTTTGGTGGGATCAAATCTTTTGCATGGCGTGATACGGATGTCTATCTTCAAGGGAGTATTGTTACTGACATTCAAACACAATTTTTGCGTGATTTTACCCGTTATAAAATATGGGATAATAGAACCTCATCACAGCCTAGTTTTTATCCTGATTTTGCTCAACAGCAAACAGTGCTAACGGCTGAAAAAATCCAGACCGATAATCCACAGTATTTTCCTGAACAGCCCGCTCAGGCAGGTGATGTTGCCGTACGTTATGTGGCACACAAGCCTTATGATGATAATGAATTAACCATGACCCATGCATTTTTATCTTTAATTGAAGGTGCACAGGAATCAATTTATTGGGGTTGTCATGGTGTGCGTCCACCCAAGATTTATGGTGAATATTTAGCTGCAGCAGTGAAGCGTGGTGTGAAAGTACACTTGATTACTAACTCTAAAGATTCTGCACGTTCATTGATGGCAAAAGGTCTTATGGGCTGGATGTATCAAGAGTGTACAAAATATTATCGTGGCTTGTTAGGTGATGGGATTCATATTTATGAGTGGCAGTTAGAGGGGGCATTTCATTCTAAAAACTTTTTAGTCGATGATAAAGTGGCTTCAGTGGGTTCTTATAATCTTGCACGTGGCTCAACTTACCATCACTCAGAAAGCAATATTTTTGTCTATAATGATGATTTTGCACAGCAGGTTAAACAACAGTTTATTAAGGATTTTAAAGATTGTAAGCGTGTTAACTTGAGTGAAATTGAATCTAAGCTACCGAAAGAAAATGCTTTTGATCGCCCCTTGCATGAGCGAGATTTAATGATTAATGCAGAGATGATTCCCACATCAATTCAGAAGGAATTGAATAAAGGTGAGTACAAAAGGATTTTAACATGACATTCTGGACTAAAGTTTATAATACAACTTTACGCATATTTGGTGATATTAAGGTTTTTAAATTTCCATTTTTTATCCTCTATGATCCTGGTAGTTATCTTATTAAAGGTAATGAAACCCGTGAAATCATGAACACCTTAGAGGCAGGTGATATATTAATACGAGGTTATAAAAACTATTTGGATGGTTATTTTATACCAGGTTATTTCTCTCATGCCGCTTTGTATTTGGGGAATGTGCCGAATGAAAATAATATTACCTTGTTACCTTCTGTAAAAGACCAGTTTTATGCAGAAGGAGAGCAAATTGTTGTTCATGCAATGGCAGAAGGCGTGTTTATGGAAGATCTGCTTAACTTCTGTCGCTGTGACTATATTGTTGTGTTGCGTCCATCAAAAGTGAGCCAAGAAGATGTCGATAATATTTATAATCGTGCATTGATGGAGCTTGGTACTCCTTATGATTTCCAATTTGATTTTTCTCGCTATAATAATCTTTCGTGTACTGAGTTTGTGTATCTTTGTATGAAGGAGTCTATGGATGAAGAAGGCGTTGTATTGCGTGATCGTCGTGCACCCTTTCGTAAACGACCGACGTTGATTCCAGATGATTTTATTAATTCATCATTAAAAGTTGTATGGAAAAGCAGTACGATTAAAGAGGGTGTGATTGAGAAAATAAAAGGCTAAGCGTTTTTCTTCTTTGCGGTTTTGATAAGTTTCTACGATTTTATCAATATGCTCTGGCAATAATTCATTTTGGCATTTAACTTTTTCAAAGTGCTCGCTGGCATTGATAAAGAGGACATCATCAAATTTTTTACACTTTTTTAATACCAGAATAATATTTAACAGAGTGCCAAAACTTAGATAGCAGATATCTCAAGCAACTCATCACTTAGTCTCAAGATTTTACACTATGGTCGGGAAAACAGCATATTCAGTTGCTTCTCTACTATGGGTTGATAAATTGTCTTAATGGTTGCTAATTCTTTACACTGCACAGTTCTTAAACAGGCTGTATTACAGTTGCCTAATCTCGTGGAAATGTTAAACCACTGGGATGGGGAGTTAAAAATTGAGATTCTTGATGACAATGACTTTTTATCTCAACAGTCTGTTGTCAGTTCGCCTGCCTCAGATTTAGTGATTACAGGTGTATTGGATAATGATCAATTTTTACAATACAAACGTAGGTTACATGAGCACTCCGCACAGACTATTTTGGTGACTCAGGCTGCTCATATTTCCCCTCTACAGGCGGCATCAACAGGAGTTGAGTATTGTAGTTTATCGCAAATAGACCCTAGTAGTAATTATAACTTTATTAGCATGTTGCTCAGTTATATTCGACTTAAAAATCGTTTTCGTCATTGTAAGCAACTACTGTATATTACCGATCAACGTAATCGCTGGATAGTGGATACGACTCAAGAGCCAATTGCTTATTTGGGTAAAGATACTCATCTTCATGCAAATTCAGCCTATCTTTCTTTATTTAACTTTCATTCAGAATCACAGCTACAGTCTTCAAGTATTTGGGATTTAATCCCTGTACGAAGTAAGAACATGTTCAAGAATTTTGTACGTCAACAAAGTGATAAAATGGATATGCAACAGTCCTTATTATTAACAATGAATACGGTTGAGGGCGTAAAGTTACGTGCTTCTCTTCGTATAGGTTTAGCGGTATTCAATAAGTCTAAATGTTTGCAAGTTTGGGTGCATAAAATTGAGAGAGGGGTGGATTTTACTCCTGATGAATTACCATCCTCTGAGACTGGGCAAGTATCACCATGGGAAACGCTTCCAGTAAAGAATAAAAAACAAAAAAATTCACCGTTTAAATTTAATAATATTAGAAAACACTTATCTCAGGTTGAGGTGAATATTTCACGTTTACATAATGATCAATCCTCAAAAATCTCTCATTATTGGGTCACTCTAGAAAAAACTCAGGAAGATATTAAGTTAGTAAAGCAGTTGGCTAAAAAAATGTCACCCTCTTGCTTTTGGGATAGTGTGTTAATCACTGAGTTGGTAGAAAAAGTAAAGCATCATCATGATACTAAAGATGATTTTTTAGTGTCATTAAATGAGAAAAGTATGGTAGATAAAGGTTTTATTCAGTTTTTATTGAGTGCTTTAAAATCACTGTCTGAGCCACATCCAGCGATCACAATATTAATTCCTTACCTTGCATTTAAACGACATCATAAGCAATTGAGTGTATTGAATCACACATTAAAGAAACTGAATTGTTCTTTAGGCATGACTGAATTTATCCCATCAGGAAAGGCAATTCAGCAGGTAATGTTGTTAGATCCTAAGTATATTATTTTTTCAGCAGAGTGGCTGAAGAAGATTCCTGAAAATGATCAGCGATTTACTCGACTCATACAGCATATGGAGAATAAAGGTATCAATCTTATCTTACCTTAGTGCTTGCAAAGGCTATCCTCAAATCACTTTAAAGATAGCCTTTTATTATGATTTACAATAATAAACGACGAATATCACCGAGCATCTGTCCTAGATGCGTGGTAAATCGTGCCCCTTCTGCACCATCAATCACCCGATGATCATAGGACAGTGATAATGGCAACATTAAGCGAGCATCAAAATCAGAGCCATTCCAAACAGGCTGCATTTTAGAGCGAGAGACTCCAAGAATAGCGACTTCAGGTGCATTGATGATGGGGGTAAATTTTGTTCCACCAATACCACCTAAGCTAGAAATACTAAAGCAACCTCCCTGCATATCGGCGGGTTTAAGCTTCTTGTCACGTGCTTTAATCGCTATTTCACGAATTTCATTAGAGACTGCTACCAATGATTTTTGATCAGCATTGCGAATAACAGGAACAACTAAACCATCAGGTGTATCAACCGCAACACCAATATGATAGTAATTTTTTTGAATGAGGTTTTGCTGGCTAGTATCCAGAGAGCTATTAAAGCGAGGATAGGCTTTTAGACTTGCTACGACGGCTTTAACAATAAAGGCGAGTGGCGTAATCTTGGTCTCTTTTAACTCATTGCCCATCTTTTTTCGAAAGGCTTCCATTTCCGTAATGTCAGCTTCATCATATTGCGTCACATGAGGAATACTCACCCAGTTACGATGCAAGAATTTACCCGTAAGCTTATTGATTTTACTGAGTGCAACCGTTTCAACATCACCCCATTGGCTAAAATCAACTTCTGGCATAGCAGGCACATTTAAGCCATTACCTGCCGTGGTCGTAGGTTTTTGCATGGCTTGTTTAATAAAGCCTTTAACATCATCACGTAAAATACGCTTCTTACGTCCTGAGCCATTAATCTTGCCAAGATCGGCACCTAATTCTCGTGCAAAACGACGAACTGATGGGCTAGCATAAGCATAACTAAAGCTAACTTCATCAATCGATGCTGTGGGTGAGGGCTTAGGTTCTGGCTTTGCTTGAGGGGCAGGAGTGGCAATTTCTGGCTTTGTTTCTTCCACCACTTCAGCCTTTTTTGGTTCAACAGATACCGTTGCTACCGCATCACTTAACTCTAGCTCAATAACAACCGAGCCTTCAGAAACCATACCACCCACATCAACCTTCACTGCTGTCACAGTCCCTGCATCACTGCTAGGGATTTCCATTGAAGCTTTATCAGATTCCACCGTGATCAGTGAGTCTTCAACATGAATCTGATCCCCTACACTGACTAAGACTTCAATAATTTCTACTTCACCGAAATCACCAATATCAGGAACAACAATCTGCTTATTTGCCATGAGTCTCTCCTATGCCTTAATCGGGTTGAGTTTATCGACATTAATATCATACTTCTTAATGGCATCAGCAACCTTTTCAGCAGGTAGTGTGCCTTCATCAGCCAGTGCTTTTAATGCAGTAATCACAATATAATAACGGTTGACTTCAAAGTGTTTACGCAGTTGGGCACGTGTATCAGAGCGACCAAAACCATCAGTACCTAATACGGTATAAGCCATCGGCACCCAACTTTGTACTTGCTCAGCATAGCTTTGGATATAATCTGTTGCCGCAATAGCAGGGCCATTTTGACCCTTTAAGCATTGTGTCACATAAGGCACTTTTGCCTCGTCCAATGGGTGTAAACGATTCCAGCGTTCAATATCACGCGCTTCACGAGCCAGCTCATTAAAGCTAGGGCAGCTCCATATATCTGCACTCACATCCCAATCGGATGCTAGCATTTCAGCCGCCGCAATGACTTCACGTAAGATTGTGCCTGAGCCAAGTAGTTGAACCTTTGCTTTCTTGTCAGCCCCTTTGCTATAGACGTACATGCCTTTAAGAATGCTATCTTCAATACCTTCACGCATTGCAGGTTGCTGATAGTTCTCATTCATTGCAGTGATGTAGTAATAAACATCTTCTTGATCTTTAAACATACGTTTAAGACCATCATGAATAATCACCGTCATCTCATAAGCAAACGTTGGGTCATAGCTAATACAATTTGGAATTAATCCTGCTTGTACCATGCCATGCCCATCTTGATGCTGTAGACCTTCACCCGCTAAGGTCGTACGACCTGCTGTACCACCGAGTAAAAAGCCACGCGCACGAGAGTCGCCTGCTGCCCAAGCCAAGTCACCAATACGCTGGAAACCAAACATTGAGTAGTAGATATAGAATGGCACCATATTAACGTGGTGTGTGCTATATGAAGTCGCTGCGGCAATCCATGAGGAGAATGCACCTGCCTCATTAATCCCTTCTTCTAAGATTTGACCTGACTTGTCCTCTTTATAGAACATGACCTGATCTTTGTCTTGAGGCTCATAGAGCTGACCTACTGAGGAATAGATGCCGAGTTGACGGAACATGCCTTCCATGCCAAAGGTTCGCGCTTCATCGGGTACAATAGGTACCACATGCTTACCCATGCTCTTATCACGAATCAAAATTGTTAATAAACGCACAAATGCCATGGTTGTGGACATTTCACGATCACCACTACCTTCAAGTAATGATTTGAAAACTGAGATATCTGGCACGGTTAGTGGTGTGGCAAAAGACTCACGAATCGGTAAGTAACCCCCCAGATCTTTGCGGCGTTGTTGCATGTACTGTAGCTCATCACTATCCTCTTCTGGACGATAGTATTCAGCAGCAGC
Source organism: Thiotrichaceae bacterium (assembly GCA_023144895.1). GTDB lineage: Bacteria > Pseudomonadota > Gammaproteobacteria > Thiotrichales > Thiotrichaceae > HyVt-477. The sequence goes on along the minus strand of JAGLEV010000055.1, from coordinate 36,646 downwards.
TGCCTGCTCATCACTTAATGGAATATTGAAACGGTTTTTGAATACGACCATTTCATTTTCAGTCAGTTTTTTCTGTTGATGAGTACGGTTTTGCCCTTCACCAGCGGCTCCCATACCATAACCTTTGACGGTATGAGCGAGAATAACGGTTGGCTGGTCTTTATGTTTTGTCGCAGCATGATAAGCAGCATAAACTTTATGAGGATCATGTCCACCACGGTTTAATCGCCAGATATCAGCATCTGACATCTTTTCAACCATGGCTTTTAGCTCAGGATCAGCACCAAAGAAGTGCTCACGAACATAAGCACCATCTTTTGCCTTATAGTTTTGAAACTCACCATCAACCACTTCCATCATTCGTGCTTGGAGCTTGCCATTTTTATCTTTAGCCAGTAATGGATCCCAATAAGAACCCCATAAAACTTTAATGACATTCCAGCCAGCGCCACGGAAAATTGCCTCTAGCTCTTGGATGATCTTGCCATTACCCCGTACAGGGCCATCAAGACGTTGTAAGTTACAATTCACTACCCAGTTAAGGTTATCGAGATTCTCACGACCTGCGAGTGTAATAGCACCTAATGATTCTGGTTCATCAATCTCACCATCCCCGACAAAGCTCCAGACACTACGTTCAGCAGTATCGGCTAACTTACGATGATGTAAGTATTTCATAAAGCGAGCTTGATAGATTGATTTAAGTGGACCTAGTCCCATAGAAACCGTAGGGAACTGCCAATAATCAGGCATTAGCCAAGGATGTGGATAGGATGATAAACCACCACCATCAACTTCTTGACGGAATTTATTCAAATCATTTTCAGAAAAACGTCCTTCCATAAAGGAGCGAGCATAAATACCAGGTGAAATATGACCTTGGAAATAAATTAAATCTCCACCATGCTCAGGCGTTGGAGCACGCCAGAAGTGGTTAAAGCCAACATCATACAGTGTCGCAGAGGAGGCAAAGGAGGCAATATGCCCACCCAGCTCAGAGCTGAAGCGATTGGCTTTAACGACCATTGCTGTTGCATTCCAGCGTATATAAGAACGAATGCGTGATTCAAGGCTTTGATCGCCAGGCATTGAAGGTTCTAGATGTGTTGGTATCGTATTAATATAGGCTGTATTGGCCGAATACGGCAGGTTTGCACCATTACGTCGCGCGGTATCAATTAGCTTCTCGATGATGTGATGAGCACGTTCAATTCCATCACGTGCGGTGATCGCTTCAAGTGACTCTATCCATTCTTGAGTTTCTTGTGGATCAATGTCTGTTGTTACTTTATTATTCGTCATAGAATTTACCCAGCCAATAATTTGAGCCAACACCATACCAGTTTATGGCTTTGGGTCAATCAGCTTTGTTGCGTCTGAAAATTATCACTTTATTATTCAATGAATTATAAAGTTGATATGTTCACTCTAATAACAAAGTCGACGCTAAATACCACAATGAGAGTCACGCTATGAAACAATACCAACATGATTTTTTAGACTTTGCGATTACATCCAAGGTGTTATGTTTTGGTGAGTTTGAATTAAAATCAGGTAGAATCAGCCCTTATTTTTTCAATGCAGGGCTGTTTCAAACAGGCTCAGCACTGTCTCGTTTGGGTCGATTTTATGCGCAATCGATTGTTGATTCAGGGATTGAATTTGATATGCTTTTTGGTCCTGCCTACAAGGGTATTCCTCTGGCAGCAGTGACGGCGGCTGCATTGTATGAGCATCATGGCAAAGACTATTCTTATTGTTTTAATCGTAAAGAAGCAAAGACTCATGGGGAAGGCGGTAGTATTGTTGGTGCACCACTTGCAGGCAAGGTACTAGTGATTGATGATGTGATGACTGCAGGTACAGCTATTCGTGAAGCTGTTGCCATCATTGAAGCACATCAGGCAGAGTTTGCTGGCGTCTCTATTTCACTGGATCGGCAAGAAAAAGGGCAGGGGGATTTATCAGCAGTACAACAAACGGAGCAGGATTTTGGTGTTACTGTGAGTAGTATTGTGGGTTTGAATGATGTGATTCAGCATGTCTCTTCAGAAATGCTTGATGAGCCTGAGCTTCTAAGTCATATTAATGCTTATCGTGAGCAGTATGGAGTCTCATGAGTACATCCATAATTTTCATTTAGATTAAGCGTTGAATGTAATGCACTACCTTCAGTGACCTACTCGCTGAAGGTAGTGTTTTTTCTTATTAAAAGTCTAATAACCAATATTATCACATAGCGGTTAGGTTGCCTGTGAACAACCTAACCTCCAGCTAAAATCTAACGATCATGATAAATATGCCAAGAGTAATAGGCTTGTTGCATTTCCTTCCATACCTTTGCTGGCATTTTGTACTTATTATAGAGACGTGTCTCTGCCGTTGGGTACAGTACGCTTAATGAACTTTGCACGCTCTTAGGTAATGACTTCCAAGTAATATTAACATTTTTGGGTTGGGAAATGAGATTAGCCGCTTCCAGTGCCTCGACTAAGTCCATTATTCCACGAGTCTCATCACTGAGGTTTTCTGTGCTAGAAGGTATGTAGATACGATAACGCCGACTCCATCGCCGTCGAAACAGGTGACTACGCAGATTAGTCAGGAACATATCCTCATTAGCGACTTGACCCATCGAAGGAATATTTTCAGGGTCAATATAGCGTCCTGTAAATTTCCGTAGCCCACAATGCTTTTTAGAATTTTCTAAACCATCCGCTAAACCAACAATAAAGATAAATAAGTCGATTAAGCCACCGAGTAATAAAGGTGCGTAATCCAGTGGAGTAATCTTAGTGGCATCCGTACTATTCTTATCTGAGGGGAAGAGTTGCTCTAATAATGCACTAGGTAATAAGGCTTGAGGGATCGACATAAAGACACTAAGTGCACGACCGAGTACTTCACGGTCACTATTAGGATCAAATAATTCAACCTCTTGAACATTGGGTAGTACATTGATCTGCTTGATGATCGCAGTACCTTTTATATCAATATTCTCATCAGGACAGGCAATAGCATAACCTAAGCTGTCTTTACTATCCGTTTTACGCTTTTCATAGATATGCTCACGAATAGTGCTATTGAGATTAAGTACTTTTCCACTGCCACGGTAGCTATTTAAGGTCTGTACTACTCGGTTCATTTCCTCTTGGATTGCTTCGGTATTTTGTGATTGCTCAGCAAAAGTTTTTACTAAGGCTTCAAGTTTACGAATATCAGTGGATACATCATTATAAAGATCAGAAATATTAGAGGAAAGTGCGGTAAAAATACGTGCTTCTTTATCACGATAGCGACTTCGAGGACCTGAATTTGGCGGTGATATATAGCCACAAGTACCACCACGTTGACGTTCTTCTTCAGCTTTGCGGCGAGAGTAGTCTGCTAGTTTTTCTGTATCTTGTTTAATCTTTAAGAAGTTGTCTTGATAATTAATGGCTGATTTTTTAATTTGTTTGAGCTGTGATGAGAAATTATCAAAAGCATAGCTATCAGCACGAAAGAGATTGTAGTAAAAGCTATAGCTAAAAAATACACTCACCCCCATGGTAACAAGGTAAACAGTCAGCCAAAGTATTTTGACAAAGAAGCGACTGTGTAGCATCTGGTAGAGCGAAAAGAGTAACATGCCCTGTAGTACGGTAACGAACAAAAAAAGTACAATAATAAAGACTTTAGGTGTTTGTTCAAAGCTTCCATAGGAGAAACGAACGAGACCGTCATAGGTAGTGTAAAATGAAATACCAGAGAGTATTAACAGAAATAGTAGAATAAATATCTGTGCTTTATGTGACAGAATTCGACTAAATAGTGTTTGGGGTTTTTCTTGGGGGTATACGAAACTTGAGTCCATTATTTCACTGTCATTTATCGTTCTGTGGGGAATGCTAGTATAGCATAGCTAGCTAAGTATTAGATTGAAATAGTATTTGTTAATGGGAGCTTCATTATAAGGAGTGAACTATCAAGAATCAATCTTAGAGGGTGATGTTGGTTTAGAGGTGGTCTTTGTCTACCCTGTTGATAATAATATAATATTAATATGGCATCTGGTATTTTTTATTCAAATTTTGGTTTTATCTGTTGTGAGATTTTGAACTTGATTAGATAAAAGTATAAAGTAACGATATAAAATACCTAGTAGAATGAGTGACCTTAATTTAATGAATATGTCGTTTATAAATGCGGTATTTTTTATTATTTTTAACAGTGTGTTATATCCGTACTTTGCTAATGGGAATGGGTTGTTTTTAGAAGCTGTTTCGTGTCAATCTGTTGATTTATTCTACATTATTGAAATTATTCACTTTATTATGACAGAAGGTGCTATTCCTTGGATAGGGTGAAACACTTAAAACTAGAAAGTTTGTTTTTACCCTAAATTTTAACATTAAGGGTTAAAAACCAAAAAAGTATGATATTAGTCTGCCTATTTTTTTAGTGTGGTTTGAGGTTAGTGATTACATCGCTTCTGGTAAAATGTAAGTGATCCCGTTTGGAAGGAAGGATGGCGTACTACCAATCACCAACTAAAATCTAACAGGAATTACTAGCTATCAATAGTTAATATGAACCATCGAAAACAAATTTTAAAATCATATAGTGCAGGAGTTGAAGCGGTTAGTGGATATTCTTCAGTACTCAATAGCTTACCTAGCCAATTATTTAATAGTTCAATAGTGCAAAGCAACTCAAAAATACGCCTAATTAGCATCGGTAAGGCGGCGGATGCGATGTTGAGTGCTGCACTGGACTTACTAAAAGAACGTATAGAATCAGCATTACTTATTACAAAAACAGGTCATATTAGTGCTGAACTACAGAGTGACCCTCGCATTCAATGTATCGAATCTGCTCATCCAGTACCCAATCAAGCAAGTCTTGAAGCGGGGCGACAGTTAGTTAAGTTTTGTGCCTTAGCAACGAGTGAGACGGTAGATATCTTTCTTATCTCTGGTGGCGCATCCAGTTTAGTTGAAGTGTTGCCAGATAATTGGAGCTTGGCAGAATATCAAGCTTTGACAGAATGGATGTTGAAAAATAGCTTCTCTATTCATCAGATCAATACAGTGAGAGGGCGTATTTCCCAAATCAAACAAGGGCAGCTGTGGAGTGTAATACCTGATCATCCTGTTCTTTGTTTAATGATTTCTGATGTTGTGGATAATGACCCTAGTGTTATTGGTTCGGGTTTATTATTTGCCACTGAACATGAGCAGCCTACCCCTAAGAAATTACCTAAGCAATGGCGAAATCAATTATCCAAAAAAGTTAAACAACAGCAGGGAAAGCTGTTTCATTGGCAGATTATTGCCAATAACCAACAGGCACTCCAAGCAACCGCTAAAAAAGCAAAGTGTTTGGGTTACTCGGTAGTCATTCGTCCTGAGTTTTTGGCAGGAGATAGCATTGAGATGGCAAAATATTGTTGTGATCTTAGTCAGCAACACCCACAGCAACTACTTATTTGGGGTGCAGAAACAACCGTCGCATTGCCAAAGGTGGTTGGGCGTGGTGGGCGTTGCCAGCATCTTGCCTTAGCCGCTGCCATTTACCTTCAGAACTCTAGTCATACGATATTATTAGCCGCAGGAACAGATGGTGGTGATGGCAGTAGTATGGATAGTGGTGCTTTAGTTGATCAGCACAGCGTGAGTAGAATACAGGCAAAAAGATTGGATGCTAATTTTTATTTACAAACCGCTAATTCAGGTGTTGCTTTAGAAGCCAGTGGTGATTTAGTAACTACTGGGCTTACAGGTACAAATGTGATGGATTTAGTCGTTTGTTTTACTGAGTGATGCCCCTAATAAAATAAGTTTTAATGGGGTGCTGTATCGTTAACCTGTATGATCCCATAAAAGTTAATAATCAGCTAAAAATTAGGAAGTAATAATGAAGTATACGGTAAGCATTCAACCTAGCGGCCATCAAATTGAAGTCAGTCAAGGTGAGTCAATTTTAGAGGCAGCATTACGTCAAAAAATTATATTTCCTTACGGTTGTCAATCGGGTGTGTGTGGGACTTGTTATGGTAAGGTGCTTGAGGGTGAAGTGAGTTACCCTGATAAATTCCCAATAGGCTTATCAGAATCAGATCATCAAGAAGGCAATGCACTCTTTTGCAAGGCAGTGGCAGAGTCCGATCTTGTGATTGAAGTAGCAGAAGTAAAACAAAAAGTAGCGCTAGAAGTGAAAACTCTACCTTGCAAAATTATCAGCTTACGCCAGCTAAGCCATGATGTAATGGAAGTGATGCTTAAACTTCCTGAGACTCAGGGCTTACCTTTCCTTGCTGGACAATATATCAACTTCTTATTAGATGATGGCAAAGAACGTGCTTTTTCATTAGCGGGAAGTTCAAATGATGAGGGTTATTTAGAGCTACATATCCGTCATATAAAAGGGGGGGTATTTAGTGATCAAGTCTTTAACCAGCTTAAAGAAAAAGCTATTTTGCGTATTAAGGGGCCGTTAGGTACTTTCTTCCTACGTGATATCACACGACCTATTATATTGATGGGAGGTGGAACAGGTTTTGCTCCTTTAAAAGGCATGATGGAACAGCTAATTGCAGAAAGTGCAACAGAAGATATTTATTTATACTGGGGTGTACGTGCTAAAGAAGACCTTTATCATGCTGAGCTAGCAAAAAAATGGGCATTCCAACACAGTAATATACATTTTATTCCTGTACTCTCTGATACAAAAGAAGGGGATCAATGGCAGGGACGAACGGGTTTTGTTCATGACGCTGTTGTTGAAGACTTTGCTGACTTATCTAATGTTGATGTTTATATGAGTGGTCCACCGATTATGGTTGAGTCAGGTGTTGAGGCATTTAAAAAACAAGGTTTACCAAAAGAACAAATGTATTCAGATGCATTTGAGTATAGTGACGATGCACTACAATCAATGAAAGGCTGATATTGAATCTACGGGTTGATTAAGGCATGATAGGTGAATAATTAATGCTCATTTTTTGAGTTTGATTGCTCGCTTCATGCCATGTCTCATATCATCCTGTTAGTAATACAAACAATAAGTTGGGTTATTTTCACACCCAATAAGCTATCATTACATTCTTAATAAGACTATAAACTGACCCATTTGCTGAGTATAAAAGTCTTAATCTTGTTGTTATATCTTATTTAACAACACAAAAAAGTATAGTATCAGGCTGAAAAAGCTATTTATTAAAATTTATTTACATTTGAAATGATATAGATCATAGGGTTTATCAGAAAGTTACTGGAATTGCCCAGATATTCTGAGAGATCATTTGATACGAGTGCTATATAGAATTCAATAATGTAAATCAATCACAAAGGTTTTATGATGAAAAAAGAACAATGTTGTTGTAATGGGTTCGCTAAAGGAGCTTGGTGGTTAATCACTGGGTTAGGTCTGGTGTCTACCTATTTTTTGATGTTCAATCTTAATAAAGATCCAATTGAAGTGGATCTTAAAGACCGTACAGAAACTGAATTGTCTGCTAATAGTGGAGAGTGGGCAAATGTTGAAATTGATGAGCGCGGGCGTGATATTTTATTGTCAGGTTTAGCTCCTAATGTCGATGCTAAAACAGAGATTATTAAATTAGTTCAAGGTGTGAACGGTGTTCGTGTCGTTGAAGATAATATTAAAGTTGCTGGTGAAGGCAGTGATTCTGATACTACCGATAGTAATGAATCAGAAGCTAATGAATCAGAAGAAGAAATAGCACCAGAAGAAACAGCATCAGAAGAAGCGAAGGATACTGAAGAAAAATCGGTAATAGAAGACGCAAAGGATACTGAAGAAGAAACGGTAACAGAAGAAGCGAAGGATGCTGAAGAAGAAACAGCATCAGAAGAAGCAAAGGATACTGAAGAAGAAACAGCATCAGAAGAAGCGAAGGATACTGAAGAAGAAACGGTAACAGAAGACACAAAGGATACTGAAGAAGAAACAGCACCAGAAGACGCGAAGGATACTGAAGAAGAAACAGCATCAGAAGAAGCGAAGGATACTGAAGAAGAAACGGTAACAGAAGACACAAAGGATACTGAAGAAGAAACAGCATCAGAAGACGCGAAGGATACTGAAGAAGAAACAGCATCAGAAGAAGCGAAGGATACTGAAGAAGAAACGGTAACAGAAGAAGCGAAGGATGCTGAAGAAGAAACAGCATCAGAAGAAGCAAAGGATACTGAAGAAGAAACAGCAACAACTGATACAGATATCAGTAAAGAAGCAGTAAAAGCTACAGATCCTCTATCTCTTTTAGTAGAAATGGATAGTGCTAATAAAATGATTCTGAAGGGCGTTGTTGCTACAGAGGAAGAGCGTGATGCTATCTTCAAAGCCGCAGTTTCTAAGGTTCGTAAAAGCAATGTTATTAATAAGATCACTGTTGAAACGAATATCAAACCTTCTTCTTGGTTAGATAATGCTGAAGATATTATTGGCTTGATTACCGATGAAGGTAGTTTATCGATTGATGAGTCAGGTCTTACATTAACAGGTGCTGTTGATAACCAGTCAATAATGGATAGCAAGCTTGAAAAAGCGAAAGAGCTATTAGATTCTGATAGCCTTAAAGTCATCAATAACCTTATTATTGATAATGTACAAGATGCTGATGCTGTTGTTACTAGTTCAACGAAGACAGATACAGATGATACTGTCGTGACAACATCAATGACTGAAGTCGAGAAAGAAACTGAAGAAGAAGCAAAAGCTAAGGCTGAAGCGGAGGCTAAAGAGAAGGAAGAAGCTACAGAAGCTGAGGAAAAAGCCAAAGAAGAAGCGGAGGCTAAAGAGAAGGAAGAAGCTGTAGCGGCTGAGGAAAAAGTCAAAGAAGAAGCGGAGCTAGCAGCTAAGGCTAAGGAAGAGGAGTTAGCTAAGACAACAGAAGTATCGCCTAAGGAGCAATGTCAGTCAGACCTTAATAGTGCAATGGCTGGGGAAAGTATCCAATTCCGTACTAACTCATCAACCATTAAATCAGAAAGTACGAAGTTATTAGATACGATTTCTCAAGTGATGAAGAACTGTAAGTCTGAAATTAGTGATGGAATTACTATTAGCGGTCATACTGATTCACGAGGTGCTGATGAGTATAATTTAGCATTGAGTAATCAACGTGCAAAATCTGTTAAGCGTTACTTAGTTAAGAAAGGCACTAGTGCCAGCCAGCTTAGAGCGGTAGGGCGTGGTGAAACACAGCCAATTGCTGATAATACAACAAAAGAAGGCATGGCTAAAAATCGTAGAATCACATTTATTATTAATAAAAAATAGAGAACTAAACCAATGATGTATTTAATTTCAGAACTTTTTTATTGGTTGTTAGCAACCTTTGTTTTTGGCCTAGTAATGGGGTTTCTTTTTAAGAAAACAGGGGATGATTCATGATTGCTTTTGTTATTCAAACTATTTTTCTATTACTAGCAACTTTTCTTATTGGTTTATTGTTAGGCTCTTTCCTTAAGAAACTGTTTTGTCGTAATAACGGCAGTAAAGGCAGAGCTGCTGGAGTTGTTGCTGGAATTGGAGCAGCTACAGCTGGATCATTGAGCGCTGATTCAAGTAGTCAGGATGCTAATATTTCAGTATCAAAATTTACAGCATCAGCAGATAAGTTGGCAGCACGAGGCTCAGAGTTTGTTACCGATAAAGTCGGTTCAGTCACAGAAAGTATTGCTGATAAAACCACCTCAGTCGCAGGAAATCTTACGAATACAGCAAGTTCAGCTGTTGGAAGTGTGACGAATAAAGTGGGTTCAGTAACAGGTGATATTGCAGACAAAGCAAGTTCAGTTGCTGGAAGTGTTACCAATACGGCAAGCTCAGTTGCTGGAAGTGTGACTGATAAAGTAGGTTCAGTGGCAGGTGATGTTGCAGACAAAGCAAGTTCAGTTGTTGGAAGCGTTACCGATACAGCAAGTTCAGTGGCAGGTGATGTTGCAGACAAAGCAAGTTCAGTTGCTGGGAGCGTTACGGATACAGCAAGTTCAGCTGTTGGAAGTGTGACGGATAAAGTAGGTTCAGTGGCAGGTGATGTTGCAGACAAAGCAAGCTCAGTTGTTGGAAGCGTTACCGATACAGCAAACTCAGTTGCTGGAAGTGTGACTGATAAAGTAGGTTCAGTAGCAGGTGATGTTGCAGACAAAGCAAGCTCAGCCGTTGGAAGCGTTACCGATACAGCAAGCTCAGTTGCTGGAAGTGTGACTGATAAAGTAGGTTCAGTGGCAGGTGATGTTGCAGACAAAGCAAGCTCAGTTGCTGGGGGCGTTACCGATACAGCAAGCTCAGTTGTTGGAAGTGTGACGGATAAAGTGAGTCCAGTAACAGGTGATGTTGCAGACAAAGCAAGTTCAGTTGTTGGGGGCGTTACCGATACAGCAAGCTCAGTTGTTGGAAGTGTTACTGATAAAGTAGGTTCAGTAGCAGGTGATATTGCAGACAAAGCAAGCTCAGTTGCTGGAAGTGTGACTGATAAAGTAGGTTCAGTAGCAGGTGATGTTGCAGACAAAGCAAATTCAGTTGTTGAAAGCGTTACCGATACAGCAAGCTCAGTGACTGATAAAGTAGGTTCAGTCACAGGTGATGTTGCAGACAAAGCAAGTTCAGTTGCTGGAAGTGTTACTGATAAAGTAGGTTCAGTAGCAGGTGATGTTGCAGACAAAGCAAGTTCAGTTGCTGGAAGTGTTACTGATACAGCAAGCTCAGTGGTAGGTAGTGTTACTGATAAAGTGGGTTCAGTAACGGGTGATATTGCAGACAAAGCAAATTCAGTAGCTGGAAGTGTGACTGATAAAGTAGGTTCAGTCACAGGTGATGTTGCAGATACAGCAAGCTCAATGATAGACAGCGTTACTGACAAAGGAAGTTCAGTAGCAAATGATGTGACTGATACAGCAATGTCAACAGCAGAAAGTGTTACCGATAAAGTAGAATCAGTCACCAATGATGAGATGGATACAACAAGTTCAGTAACAGAAAATATTGCAGAGTCAGTGGCTATTAGTGAACCAGCAAATAATTTTACACTCATGGGTGGTGATGATGGTAAAATTGCTCGAATACTTGCTGAGCATGGTATCAATGATAGAGAAAGCTTACTAACGACTCCTAGAGAAAAGTTAGATCGTATTTTCTATGATACAGGTATCGACTGTGATAGCTTTTTAGCAAAAGTTAAAAACTCTACCTAACCTTTCGTTTAGTAGAAGTTAAAACCCCCTATAGTTGCTAATGACTATAGGGGCTTTTTTTGTATAATTTTTATCTTTTATCATTATCGGCGTTGGGCTTGGTAGTTAGATAAAGGGACTAAAAATTTTGTTTCAATGTAGCAAGTATCGGTATAGCCTCTAGGTGAAACATGAAGCCAAATACTATTGTTATATCGGATTGTTGCACTACTAGGCACCAAGTCTAGTAATTGTCCATCTTTTAAGCTATACACCTTTTTAATTTTACTTGCCAGCCGGCTATAGCATTTCACGTGCTTTCCCTTTTCTAGAAAAATACGATACTCCGTTGCAACAACACGCTTTTGAAGCGACACTGCTTTTTTCACTAAAATTATTTTATTGTCATTTTCATTACATGCTAATAGTAAGCTTGTTGCTACTAATAGTGCTAAAATATGTTTCATAATATTGCCTTCATCAATAGTAGGGGGGTTATGAGTATTGAAGTAGACTGGTAAAAATCGAATCTATTACTTAAATTTGAATCAGTGCGATGACTATGGCACAGGACACACCACGTTATCCTAATTGAAGACACTCATTCGGGTTAACGTAAGCAATAAAAAGCTTATTGGTAATTTACTTTTAATGATTTGATTAAAAATACCGTATTTAGCTATTTTTAAACTAAAAATCTTAATAACATTCACTATAAGTGTAGGACAATAATCATGAATAAAATATTATTAATAATCATAGCTTTACTGTTATTAGTTATAAGCACAGGTGCTTATAACTATATCTTTTTGGATAAAATGACAGCATCCTCTGAAGATCAGCGTACAGCGATACATTTGAGCGCTACAGAGCGCCATGCCGTACTATTAGAAATGCGTTCTTTTCTATCATCTCTACAGCAAATTACCTCAGCATTACCAGCAGAGGATATGGCATTAATTATACAATCAGCTAAACATAGTGGTATGACAGCACGAGGTAACATGCCAGAAACACTAGGGGCTAAGTTGCCAATGGCGTTTAAAAAATTAGGTCATGATACTCATATAAAGTTTGATCAACTTGCGCTGGATGCGGATGGGATGGGTGATAAAAATGATATTTTGGAGCAACTCTCGACCTTGATGCAGAACTGTGTGGCGTGTCATAAGCTATATCGTATTGAGGCAGAGTAAGTGATTAACGATATAGATCAAGCTTTAGCCTGAGCATAGTGAGCCAAAGCCCAAGCTATATTTAAAGTATTAAGTTTAGTTGTAACTTCTCAGCATTGATTTAAAATGACGCTACTTTTAGTTTTGAGATTTTAAAGGACATAATAATGGATATTTTGGTGATTGGTAATGGGGGGCGTGAACACGCACTAGCATGGAAGCTGGCTCAGTCTCCAAAAGCAGGTAAAGTTTATGTTGCACCTGGTAATGCAGGAACCGCATTAGAAGATCACCTGATTAATCTTGATATTGCCGCTAATGATATTGATAGCCTATTAACTTTTGCTCAAGATAATAAGATTGGCTTAACCGTTGTCGGCCCTGAAGCACCTTTAGTTGAAGGTATTGTTAATCGTTTTAGTAAGCAGGGTTTACGCTGTTTTGGTCCAACACAAGGGGCGGCTCAGCTTGAAGGCTCTAAAGCTTTCACTAAGGATTTCTTAGCACGTCATAATATCCCTACTGCAGCCTATGGTAACTTCACTGATATAGCAGAAGCTGTGGCTTATATTAAACAACAAGGCGCACCCATTGTTATCAAAGCGGATGGTTTAGCGGCGGGCAAAGGCGTTATTCTTGCAGAAACAGAAGAGCAGGCAATCGTTGCGGTTGAAGATATGCTTGCAGGTAATGCCTTTGGTGATGCAGGTCATCGTGTCGTTATTGAAGCTTTCCTAACAGGAGAAGAGGCGAGTCTCATTGTTATGGTTGATGGCAAAAATATCTTACCTATGGCTAGCTCCCAAGATCATAAAGCACGAGACAATGGTGATTTAGGACCCAATACGGGGGGTATGGGGGCTTATTCTCCCGCTCCAGTATTAACGGCTGATATTCAAGCCGCTGCGATACGCGATATTATCGAGCCAACGGTTAAAGGCATGGCAGCAGAAGGTAATGATTTTACTGGATTCCTTTATGCAGGGCTAATGATTGATGCAGAAGGGCATTCTAAAATTCTGGAATATAATGTACGCTTTGGTGATCCTGAGACTCAGCCCATTATGATGCGTTTACAATCAGACCTTGTTGAGCTCATTGAGTCAGCGTTAGAGGGAACTTTAGATCAGCAGACTATCCATTGGGATTCACGTTGCGCTCTCGGTGTTGTCTTAGCGGCTGGAGGTTATCCAGAAGCTTATGATTCAGGTGAAGTCATTGATGGTTATGATGCACATGATAATGAAAATACCAAAATATTCCATGCAGGTACTGCCATGCGCAATGATGAAGTAGTCACCTCTGGTGGACGTGTACTCTGTGCTGTCGCCTTGGGAGATTCAGTGACCGAAGCACAACAGAGTGCTTATGCCTTAATCGATAAAATTCAGTGGAATAAAATGTATTGTCGAACTGATATTGGTTATCGTGCAGTCGCACGAGAGCAGGTATAAGTGTCAGCGCTAGTTCCTGATCATTATTATCTAAATTATGCTGATAATGAACAGTTAGCTACAGTGCTTGAAGCACTACAGCAACAACTACAGACTAGAGCAACGGGCTTGAGTACCAGTATCTCCCATTCTATTGAAAACCTAATTATCATTATTAGTACAGAAGAAAGTATTCCTGAAACTGACATTGAAGAAATAACGGAGTTGAATTTAGAGTTATTACGAACACTCTATTTTGAAACAAGGAAGGATTCAGAGCTACGGCAAGGCTTTAACTATACCGTCATTAGCTTTGCTTACTGGGTTTGTCGTCAGGGAGGTAGGATTAATCAGTTAGACTTGATCGTTGATTCTTTGGCTGTGAATGCTAATCAAACAGAGGATAAGATTCGATTAGAAGCATTATATGAAGTCGTTTCTTTTATTATTGCCGCCAGTACACCCTTTGCCATCATGGGGGATTATAAAGGGAGTTATAATGAGCACTGGCAACAGTTAATCTTTAACTATGCAATTATTGCGACACGCAGTAATAATCCTGAATTAATGGATTCAGCTTATAAAACATTAATTCACTATTTTCCCGAACAACAACAGGACTTTTTTGCCAAAGCAATGTCCGAAATGAATCGTTTAAGTTACCCACAGCACGTGCGTAGTGTCGTTGAACGTTACAATACTATTTAAGGAATACTCTTATGAGTCAGCATTATGATGTAATCGCCATTGGCGCAGGTAGTGGCGGTATTTCCGTTGTGGAAAGAGCGGCAAGTTATGGCGCTAAATGTGCGGTTATTGAGTCCAGTGAGCTGGGTGGAACTTGCGTTAATGTGGGCTGTGTTCCCAAAAAAGTGATGTGGTATGGCGCAGGTTTAGCTCATGCTATTGAAGATGCGAAAGACTATGGTTTTGCCGTTGAAAATGGGGGGTTAAACTGGGAAAAATTGGTCATGAAGCGTGACAATATGATCGGTGGTATCAATGACTGGTACTACGATTATCTTAATGACAAAGGAATTGATGTTATTGATGGGCATGCTGCTTTTATTGATGACAAAACCCTCGACGTTGAGGGTCAACAATATACAGCGGATCATATTGTTATTGCTACGGGCGGGCAACCCATTATTCCTGATGATATTATCGGTGCTGATTTGGGTATGGATTCTGATCAGTTCTTTAATGATATTGATGAAGAGCAACCGCAGAAAGTTGTGGTTGTCGGTGGTGGTTATATTGCTCTTGAATTTGCCATGCTCATGAATGGCTATGGCTCTGATGTGAGTGTTTTGCATCAAGGTTGGCCCGTATTAATTGGCTTTGATAGCATGATTCAAGAGTCATTACGTCGTGAAATGGAAAGTGTTAAAATCACACTTAATGACAATGACAAAATAACAGAAGTGGTCAAGCAAGACGATGGCAAAGTCTCCATTAAACTATCCGACGGTGATTCGATTGATGATGTCGATGCTTTGATTTGGGCGATTGGGCGTCAACCTAATACCCATGCGATTGGCTTAGATAAGACCTCTGTGAAGGTCAATGATAATGGCATGATTCCTGTTGATGATGAGGAAAAAACGAATGTGGCGGGTATTTATGCCCTTGGGGATATTATTGGCAAAGCACCGCTAACCCCTGTAGCGATTGCGGCTGGGCGACGCTTAGGTGACCGCCTCTATGGTGGAATGCCTGACCGTAAGATGAATTATGATGATATTGCTACCGTGATGTTTACTCACCCTCCTATTGGTACTATTGGTCTCAGTGAAGCAGCGGCAAAAGAGCAATTTGGTGATCAGGTTAAAGTGTATAAAACAGACTTTGTGCCAATGTATCACCAGTTAACACGTCATAAGCCTAAAACAGCGATGAAATTAGTGGTTTTGGGAGAGGAAGAAAAAATTATTGGCTGTCATATTATTGGGCTTGGTGCAGATGAAATGTTGCAAGGTTTTGCTGTTGCTATTCGTATGGGAGCAACTAAGAAAGACTTCGATGACACAATAGCAATACACCCTGTGAGTGCCGAAGAATTGGTAACAATGAAGTAAGGAATCACTATGTGTGGAATTTGTGGCGAATTAAGGTTTGATGGCTCTTTAGCAGATCTTGCGGGAATTGATCAGATGATGAGGCGTTTAGAGTCTCGTGGTCCTGATCATGCAGGGAGTTTTTCTGATGGATCGTTAGCCTTTGGTCATCGACGTTTATCAATTCTTGATCTTACTGAAAAAGCCAATCAGCCAATGATTGATACTGACTTGAGCTTGGCTTTAGTTTTTAATGGCACGATTTATAATCATCCTGAACTACGCAAAACTTTAGAGCAAAAAGGTCACCACTTTAGTTCAACAGGTGATACTGAAGTGATTCTCAAAGCTTATGCACAATGGGGAAAGGAGTGTGTTAAGCGTTTTCAGGGTATGTTTGCCTTTGCTATTTGGGATTTGAAAGAGAAGATTTTATTTGTTGGACGGGATCGCTTAGGTATCAAGCCCGTTTATTATCATTTTGGTAAGAATGGCTTTGCTTTTGCTTCCAATACACAAGCTTTATTGACTCAAAGTGGTGTCGATACTGATTTAGATCCTGCTGCATTGCATAATTTATTCTCTCTACATGCCGTTGTGCCTGCACCAAGAACTATTTTAAAAGGTATCCGTAAATTAGAGCCAGGGCATACGCTGACCTTGACCCAAGGGGGCGAATCTAAACTAGAATGCTACTGGACTTTGAGTGCCAAACCTTCACAAGAGTCTTGTGATGAGCAAGAGTGGATTGGTCGTATTCATGAGGCATTAAAAATAGCGGTTAAACGTCGTAATAATATTGCTGATGTTCCTGTGGGGGTGTTGCTCTCAGGTGGTTTGGATTCTAGCTTATTAGTCGCTTTATTGGATGAAGTGGGTGTGAATGACATTCGTACCTTTACCATTGGCTTTGATGATCAACCCGAAGAGAAGGGCAATGAATATGAGTTTTCTGATGCTGTTGTTGAGCGTTTTAAAACGCAACATCATAAAGTCCATATTCCTAATGAAATGACCTTGCAGCGCTTACCTGAAGCGGTTGCGAATATGTCTGAACCGATGTTTGGACAAGATGCGATTGGCTTCTACTTGCTGTCTGAGCAGGTGGCAAAAGATGTCAAAGTAGTACAATCAGGGCAGGGTGCAGATGAGGTGTTTGGTGGTTACTTCTGGTATCCAGAAATGCAAAAAAGTTTTACTGCAAGTGATGATGCTCTCATGAGTTTTCGTCAACATTATTTTGATCGTGATCATGATGAAATGACTCAGCTATTAACGCCAGAGTATATTGATCGTGATTTTACCTCAGAACTAATGAAGGACTTATTAGAAACCCCTCATGCCGATAGCTTTATTGATGCTGTCTTACGCGCGGATACGACCACATTGATTGTTGATGATCCTGTTAAACGTGTTGATAATATGACCATGGCGTGGGGCTTAGAAGCACGTGTTCCTTTCTTGGATCATGAGTTGGTTGAGCTGGCAGCAATGTTGCCGATTGAAATGAAGCTACGTGATCAGGGTAAATATATTCTAAAGAAAATTGCCCGTGGACGAGTGCCTGATAGTGTGATTGATCGTCCTAAAGGCTATTTTCCTGTGCCTGCATTAAAGTTTGTGCGTGGGGAATTTTTGAGCTTTATGCAGGATATTTTGAATTCACAACAATGTCGTGAGCGTGGGATTTATCAACGCGCTTATATTGATAAATTATTAGCCAATCCAGAAAGTCATCTAACCCGTATTAAGGGTAGTAAACTGTGGCATTTGACCTTATTAGAATTTTGGCTACAAACGAATGGACTATAGACAATGAGTGACCAAAGTATATCGTCTTTTCATCACTTAACACCTGATTCTATGTTGGATGCGATTGAGTCACAGGGTATTGAGTGTGATGGTGCTTTTTTGGCACTGAATAGCTATGAAAATCGAGTTTATCGGGTGGGTGTTGAGGATAAGGAAGCGATTATTGCCAAATTTTATCGTCCTAATCGCTGGACAGATGAGGCAATAATAGAAGAGCATCAATTTACCTTGGACTTGGCAGAGCAAGAAATTCCTGTCATTCCTCCTTTAGTTGATAGTGCGGGTCAAAGCTTGCTAGAGCATAATGGTTTTCGTTTTGCTTTATATCCTAATCGAGGGGGTCGTGCTTTTGAAGTGGATAATACGGATCAATTGGAGCAACTTGGGCGCTTTATTGGTCGTATTCATGCCATGGGGGCAACACAGTCTTTTGAGCATCGTCCTAGTTTAACGATAGAGAGTTTTGGTTATCGACCCAAACAGTGGTTGCTGGATAATAATTTTATTCCTGATTATTTACTAGAGCCTTACACAACATTGGTGAATGATTTATTAGTGCAAATTGAGGCAAGCTTTGAGCGTGCAGGTAATTTTGCCAAAATTCGCTTACATGGCGATTGTCATCCTAGTAATATTTTATATCGTGAAGAAACTCCCCATATTGTTGATTTTGATGATGCTCGTACCGGCCCCGCTATTCAGGATTTATGGATGTTCTTATCAGGTGATCGTCAGTTTATGCAGGCTCGGCTGGGTGATTTATTGGTGGGCTATGAGCAGTTTTATGAGTTTGATCCACGTGAATTAGTATTGATTGAGGCGTTGAGGACGCTTCGTATGATTCATTATGCAGCATGGCTAGGCTCTCGCTGGAAAGATCCTGCTTTTCCACAAGCATTTCCTTGGTTTAATACCATTAACTACTGGGAAGATCATGTCTTGTCATTGCGGGAACAGGCGGCATTAATGAATGAGCCTGCATTAATTTGGTGAGTCAGGAATGACAACGGTAGAGTGAACTTCAATCCGTTAATAACGATTATATAACCTTGGCTATATCGCTAGCTTCCGCTTTCTGTTGGCGTGATAACAAGGTTTCCACCGCTTGTTGAGGTGGGAGCTGTTGGTATAAAATTTTATAGACTAAGTCACAAATCGGCATTTCAACACCTGCTCGTTGTGCTAGTAACTTAACAGATTGAGAGGTTTTTAAGCCTTCTATCGCTTGACCTATCTCTTCTTGTGCTTGCTCTATTGTTTTGCCTAGCCCTAGAGCGAGTCCTAGGCGACGATTACGTGATTGGTTATCAGTACAGGTAAGAACAAGATCACCTAAGCCTGCAAGCCCCATCAGCGTCTCATCTTGAGCGCCCAGCACTTTAGCGAGTCGGCGAGTTTCAGTGAGTCCCCGTGTAATTAAGGCAGCTCGTGCATTAGCACCAAAGCCCAAGCCATCAGCGATACCTGCAGCAATCGCGAGTACATTTTTAACGGCACCACCTAACTCAACACCAATGACATCTGTGCTAGTGTAAATACGCACATTATTACCTTGTAAGGCTTGAGAGAGTGCTTGGCTTGATTGTAGTGAGTTACCTGCAACGGTCATTGCGGTGGGTAGACCTTTAGCAACTTCTAGCGCAAAAGTAGGACCAGAGACAACGCCATAGTGGTTGTTGGGTAAAATCTCTTGCATGATCTCATGTAGCAACATACCACTGTCAACCTCAATCCCTTTGCTTGCCCAAAAGATACTATGATCTGCGGTGACTCCATCCTGCATACGATTAAGTAATGAGCGAAATCCATGAGAGGGCACGACAATCAGTTGGCAACGAGAGAAGGCTAACATGTCATCAAGATTGGCAGTGACGCATAAATTATCAGGCAGGATGGTGTCGGGTATATACTGTTTGTTTTCTCGTGCAGTATTAATTCGCTCGGCTTGTTCTGCCGACATATCCCACAATAAAACCTGTAGACCATTACGTGCCAATAAGATTGCCAGAGCAGTACCCCATGAACCTGCACCATAAACTGCAATTTTATTTAGCATCGTAGTCAATTTATGCTTCCTTAGTTGCCGCTTGTTGGCTTTCTTCTTCTAAACGTTGAGCATAGAGTGCATCAAAGTTGATAGGTGCAAGGTGAAGCTCTGGAAAGCTACCTTTTGCTACATGGCTAGAGACTACTTCACGTGCATAAGGGAAGAGTATAGAAGGACAATAAGCTGATAAAATATGATTCATTTCTTCCTTACTATAACCCGCAATTTCAAAAACACCTGCTTGAGTGACTTCAATCAGGAAAGCTGTTTTTTCATCGGATTTAACGGTAACGGTTAGCTCTAGTTTAACTTCATAAAAATTATCACCTTGAGACGTTACTTCAGTATTCATTTGTAAGTCGGTTGTTGGCTCCCATTGTTCTGTGAAAATAGTGGGTGAACTCGGTGACTCAAAAGAAACATCTTTAATATAGATACGATGAATAACGAAACGTTGCTCATTAGCCTCGGTAGTTGCTGCGACTGCTTGTGTCTTAGGCTGGTTTTCTTCGGTCATTATTTTTCCTTGTTTGAATTAGCAAGATATTGCTTTTATTGATTTAATAGGCTGATATGTACCCCTTAGTGCATATCAGCTAGTTAGATTTAACTCGTTTATTGTTAGTGATCTGACAGTTTATTACGTTAAGCTGTCATTAATTTATCCAATTCCCCAGTGCTATTAATTTGTGCAAGGTCATCATAACCACCCACGTGATGATCATCAATGAAAATTTGTGGCACGCTAGTTCTTCCTTCAGCACGACGTTCCATTTCAGTACGAATTCTACTATCGTTAACACGAAGTTCGGTAAATTTTATTTTCTTCCGTTTGAGTAATTGCCTTGCACGAACACAATAAGGGCAAAATAATGTGGTATAGATGGTTACTTTTTTAGACATTATCATTCCTTATTATTTATCTAGCGACAATGGGTAGTTTAGCAGTTTCCCATGCAATAATCCCACCTGACAAATTGGATAGGTTTTCAAAGCCTGCTTTGTCAAGTTGCTTACAAACATGAGCAGAGCGACTACCACTACGACAGTAGACCAAGAGGGGCTTTGTCTTATACTTGTCTAACTCACTCATTCGTGAGCTAAATTGAGTACTAGGAATATGCATAGCACCTTTAATAACACCTGTACTCACTTCTTTTTCTTCACGGACATCAATACAAACCGTATTATCATCATTAATGAGATGTACCGCTTCATTAGCATTGAGCTGTTTAAAGTTTTGGTTGAGTCTCCCAACTTCTGTCCAAATAATTATCCCTAAAACAGCGATAAAGCCAAAGACTAATAGAGGGTTGGTTTGAGCGAATGCAATATATTCAGACATTAATAAATCCCGTTATAATTTGCGAATACGATATACAGCAAATCAAGTTAGGTAAAGCGCTAATCTAACTTTTTTATCCTAAGGGAGAGGATATATTATATTTTTTTTGGATAAACAGAGGCTTGAGGAAAGTTTTGTTTACAATAAATCGTATGGAGTAAATTACAATCAGAAAGGAAAACTTGATTAAATTTACTAATAAACTATTTAATAAAATACTTATATTGGAATATAGGAGTGTTAATTTAAATAAATAATGAGTGCTAAGATAAATTAAACACTAATTATATTATTTATAGTATTTTTAATTAGTTAGGGGTTGCACAGAAAACATCCTGCATCATGCTAACAAGCTTAAGGATTCGCATATCACCCACTCGATAATAAACACGATTAGCATCTTTTCTTGATGATAAAACATTTTTATCACGTAAAATCGCTAAGTGCTGAGAAATATTGCTTTGTGAGGTACCCACAATATCTACAATTTCTTGTACACTGACTTCTTTATCACCCAATACACATAATATTTTTAGGCGTAATGGATGTGATATTGCTTTTAATGACCGTGATGCACGTTCAACATCTTCATCTTTTGCCATCAATGTGGAGTTAATTGAACATCCATCATTTAAATTAGAGTATTCCATGTTAGCCATATAATTTGCTCGATAGTGTTCATATTAGTATAACCGCATAATATAATATAGTTACTTGGTAATGTCATCTGTTATTTTGATATTAGTCAAAATAATGGCACTAAATACGGTATTGATTGGATCATAATACTATCCAATTTAATGGTCTCATAGGTTTTACTGACTAAGAGTTTTCATTGACCACTTCAGAAGGTTTATTCAGCTCTTTAGTCGGGGTTTCTATTTTTTCTATTGGCTTATCCATTGTCGGTATTCTTAATTTTTGACCAACCTTGATCAAATCAGGATTAGAAATTCTATCTTTATTAATACTATAGAGTTCTAAAAATTTATCTCCTGTACCATAAATCCGTAGAGCAATCGTGTAGAGAGACTCACCTGTCAATACAGTAATTTCTTCATAATCTTCAGGAACTATAGAAGCCTTTTCTTCTACTTCCGCTGTCGTTTTGTCATCAACACGTATTTTTTCTTTCGTTTCTCCTTCTTCTGGTTGATCTGTTTTAACCATCGCTTTACCGACAAGAGAGTGAATAGAAGTCAAGTAAGCCGTTTGTGCAGAATCTACCTTTTTAGCAGGTTCAGCAACGAGGAGCTTATTGACAGAGCTTGAGACTTCCTCAAGAGCAAGGTCATGATGACCTTTCGCTGCTTCCTCTTTCTCTATGCCAGCAAGTGCATCACTCACTAGAGAGCGAAGTTGAGTCATATCGACTCCCTTTATTAAAGCGGCTGAAACGAGCTTCTCAACTTCACCAGAGATGTCTTCTTTATCAATAGCTCCAGATTTGACACGATTAAGTATATCGCTTAGTTGGTTTCCTATGGCAATGGATGCCTTCGTTTTATCAAAGCCTTTAGAGGGTAGAGCTAAAGGTTCTGCTTTGAGACTATTACTTTGTTTCGGGTTAGACATGTGTGTGTCATTAGCTTCAGAACTTAATGAGTTAAGAAATTTCTGGCTATCAGCATGGGTTACTGGGATGAATAGTATTATAATTAGTTGAGTGATTTGGGCTAAGTGGTTCACGAGTTTCTCCTGAGTAATCGGCAATCATTTACTGCCATGAAAACTATCGCAAGATATTAATAAGTGAATAGTTCCACGTCAGTAGGTTATTATTATGGTGTGCTTACTGTTAATCCTAACTGTTGCCAAGACTGCATTCCAGAGCGATACCAGAATAGTTTTTTCTCTGGATAACCTAGCTTAGAAAGATTTTTAAGTGCCTTAGGTGACTGCTGGCACCATGGACCATTACAAAAGATCATCAGATCAAGTGCTTCACTAAAATCCCACTCCCCATTATTATTTTTAGCACCTAATACCGTTAGAATTTTCTGAATGTGTTCATTTTCTATGCCCATGCTTAATACAGTGAAGGGAATATTTGCAGAACCAGGAATTGTGCCTCGTGTAAACCAGTCCTGCATTCTGGCATCAACCAGTAAGCCTTTTTTATCACGTACCTTTGTGTTTAAAAATTCTAATAGCTCAAGTTCACCCACGGTTGTTATATTCTCACCAATTTTGATGGGACTAACACAGAAAGGAGGACAAACACGGGAGGTCTTGGTAAAGCTATTAGAGAGTCGGCTTTCAGTATCTTGATTTCTCTCAATACGAACCATTTTGCCACCTTGCTGAACCTCAACATAAGAGAGATCTTCAGTAATTTTTACTTTGTACTCTTTCTCCTTTGCATTACTCGCATGAAAGGGAGCTAAGGCGATGATGACTGTTGTGACGATAGCTAAAAACTTACTTGTATTCTGATTCATTATTAACATTCTCTCTCTATTATTTTTAATCATGCAATATTTTCTACCCAGCAAAAAACAACGGAGTATGACCGTATTGTTTTATTATTAGCGGTGAATTTATATTTGTTTCACTGCTAGGTACTTAGCCCTAGGTTTTTGATATTTATTCATCTGACATAAATGAATATCAAGGTCTTACAATCATGGTATGAAAAGACCTACTTACTATAAAGAATAGTCGACTTACTTACTTATTTGTTGTTCTACTGCTCGTTGGATATCATCTTGAATAGCACCATCAACAGCATCACTAATTGAGCTTTTCAGTAAAAATAACTCTTCACTAGTATTTTCTATAGCCACAGATTCATTTTCATTATTCTCAGCAATATCATTGACTGAAACGGTGTCATTCTTACTTTTATTATTGATGTAGAAAGTAATGACTAGGGCTATAACAAGAAGCCCTGTAATAATAATGAATTTTTGTGACATGTCTATTTACCTCATTGTCGAGAGCGCTTCATCAAGATTTTCATTGATTTCCGTAGTAGCTCAATGGCGTGAGCAAGCTCACCGACTTCATCCTTAGTTGATACCTTGATTTCAGCATCAATCTCTCCCATACTAAAGTTTTTAACTTGTTGTTTTAAATTGACTAAAGGTCTAACAATAGAGTTTGTTAATACAATAGCTAACAGCCACGATAAAATTAAAGAAACAATAAAGATAGCAAAGTAAACTAATATATTTCTTTTTAAAGGTTTAAATATAGCGGACTTTTTTTCAATACTAAATATAGTTCCGATATGTTGCTGATTACTAAGATTAATGGCTTGATGTACTACAATATTTTCATCCGACTCAGTGTAAGTATCATTCGATTTTTTATTTAAATAGGCTTTGAGTTTAGGCATGTCTTTATTAAAAGATGCATTATCAGAGTGATTAACTCCCCATTCTTTACGGCGATCACTGTGATAAATATAATGACCATTATTATCTACAATCAGTAACTGTTGATTGGCACGATCTTGCTTTTTAGCTAACTTTTTTATGCTACTACCATCAATATCAAGAATAATAACGCCACGTAGATCATTTTTACGGTCAAAGATAGGAGTTGCATAGCGTATTGTCGGCTGTTCTCCTGTGGTGTTATCAACCTTGTGATTCAAGACAAAGGGTGAAATATAAATTTTGCCTTTTTTAAGGTCGATACTTTTGGCGAAGTATTTTTCTTTAGATCGGTTCTTTAGGCGGATTTCTGTAATGCTAGTGGACTTATCATCATTGCGTTCAACGCGAATGACTTCCTTGCCATTCGTGCCAAGAAAGCGAACCTGTTGGTATATTTTTTTCTGTTTAGAAAACTTATTAAAGCTTGAACGTAGGTTCTTTAAGAGCAGTTGCTGAGTATGGCTACCTTCTGTTGTTGTTGAAGAGAGATAAAGGTGTAGAGCATTAGAATCGCGTAGATATAAAATATCACTATCAACATTATTCACTAGATTGCTAATGCGCTCTTGTAGCAAGTCAATCGTATTAATATGGCTAGATAAAACATTTTCACGCAGTACTTTTGAACTAGAATATAAACTATACCCACCAATAAGTAATACTGGTATCAAGGTGACTAACACCAATATAATAAGTACTTTGTTGCGTATCTTCTTCATGTTTATTGTGAACTCTGTAGGTAAGGAAATAGTCTGAGTTATATTTTCTGGTGACTCTCTTTGGGGTAGCAGTTCCCGTTTTAGTTATAAAGCAAGATAAATTGCAATACCTTAACAATTGAAAATCAAGGCTTTAGACTTAAATAGTTATCAATTTATTCTATCAATACTATAAAACGGGAGCTGCTGATATTTGCGACCTCGCTACTATTTTACACACACTCAGTAATACTAGTACCAATGTCTTGATTTATTGCCCTAATTTATCAGTTTTTTTAAGTAGAGGGTATAAATACAAAGTTTCTTATATTTTTATTATATTTTAACAATAAGTTCAATTTGTTGGATAAAACGTTCTTTTTCTTCTTCACTACTGAGTTCGTCTTGAATCAAAGCTAATAAATACTCAAGGTTACTGGTGCTTTGAAGGTATTTTTTCTTCCATTCCGTGGCACAATCCTCAACAACAAAGTGTGCAGCAGGCCCCATAAAGAGGGTCAGTACTGTAGAGTATTGTTCTAGAATCGGTGTGATTTCGGCACTGGTCTGGGCAACTGCATTGGTCTTTTGAGCTGTTTGCTCTGGTGCTGCTATGGCTTGTTGTTTCTGTTGATCCGCTTTATCTTGTAATATCTGACGTTTAATTTTTTCAGAAGCCGATTTTAAACCAATTTTTATTAATGGAAAATTAACCTTTTTTTCCATTAGCAAAATAGCATAGTGATCATTATACATCCGAAATGCGGCGATATAGTTATCCTCTAAAGAGAAATAGACTTCATTATGTGTTTTACCTATAGCCTCTAATCCACTAAAAATTTGCTCAAAGATCTCTATCGCTTCTTTAAGCTGTGCTTGGGTAGAGTGATCAAAAGAAGTAGCAAGTGTCTCACCATTCTTGTGTATCGAGGCAGAGTGAACACCTCGTAATCTCAAAATATTAGCAATGATACGATCAAGCATGACTTACCTTTTTATTATATCCATTGAAGAAGATCTTCGACTTGCTGACTGAGTGCAGCGACAGAGACTTTGTTGGCAGAGGTGACACCTAGGGTACGACTTTCTTCTACAAATAGAGTGAGATTCTCTTCATCTGGTCCTCTTAGCATGATGCGATGAATATTTCCCATTTTCAAGGCATCTTCAACGACTGGGGTCATGCCTGAGAGGAATGCCATAAAATCATTTAACTCATCATCAACGATAGTGGAATCAATTAAATCACCCACATCATTACTTAATGTCACTCCCGTGACATTATCTATATTAGCAACAGCAATCATTGACTCCTCTGTTAAGTCAATATTGGTTGAAGTATTCATAACCTCATTATCACTATCAATATTTTCAACGTCAGATTCTACTATTCGGGGAAGGAGAGTAGGTTGTAGTTGAGCTAGTTCAGGGTTATCAATAATTTGTTTTCTGCGGATTAACTCATTAACGACATCGGATACTTGATTTTTTTCTCTAGCATCAATTTTAACAACAAGTGTATCAAGATTTTCATCATCCACCCATTGTTGATAACTACTTAATGATGGTTGGCTACATTCATCATATCGAGTGATTGCTAGAATAAGTGGTGCTCTTTTGATGAGAGGGCTAAACTCTTTCACATAATATTTTAAGTCTCGTAGTGGGTAGTTACGGCTATTATCGAGTAAAATAATAAGACCTTGTGCTCCCTGAGAAATAATATCCCACATAAAATGGAAGCGTTCCTGTCCTGGGGTTCCATAGACATGAGCTATATTCTTGCCAGCCTCAACAACACCATAATCTAAAGCAACAGTGGTTGTATTTTTTCTGATACTGGTTGTTTTGTCTGATACAGCGACATCGGTTTGTACTGCAGAATTATCAGTTAACGCATTAATCGCGGTTGTCTTTCCTGCACCTACAGGGCCAGTGATGATGATTTTATAACGCAAGATAAATTTCCTATGCAAGTCCTTATTCTGATTACGATAAAGAATTATCATTATATTGCCTTATTTCTATTAAAATAAGAACAAAATTTGCTATTTATGCTCCCCCACAAGATTTTAGTAAACTCATACAATGTAATCAAAATGATATGGTGATATTTTTATATGACCTAAAATTGGCTGAAAGGTGGTAATCATTGATACGACACTATTACAACCATAGCCATAGGCACTTTTAAGTCTAGATATAAAATTGACTTTAATCAAGCTTGGCACTTTTTATGAGCAATAAGCGCGATAAATTGATTAATAATTAAACCTAATAATCAGCAATACTAATTCTTGTTAGTGATTTTATACAGTCTGCCTAGCTTGAGCAGGTAAAAATTTAGATAAGTGGTGTCATATTAGTCAATATGTACGGAGAAAAATTGATTTGTATCAGGGAGGTTATAAATAATGTTAGCCTGCTAGATTAGTGACATGATGATACACCTTTAGTATGGAAAATTACTACCATTCGTCGTTTAACTGTCGAAGTGATCACTATATCGCCAGTTCATAATTCCCATTTTAATTTAAGGTGAATAGTGATGCTAAGGCGTTTGCTTAAAAATTAGTGAACTGTTGTTATTTTTTAGTTCCTTATATCGCATGAAAAGAAATTGCTGATCGTCCGCTTTAGGAAAATAAACCTATCATTAAGAGGAGGTTTGTAACAGTTTGTTACTCGTTTAGCTTGCTTTTTATATTCAAGATTACTCTTATAATTTAGGGCAGATATAGCTTATGGCATTACTTAATGAAAACCTATTTTTAGATAAATATACTGATTTACATCCTGCAGAAATTGCAAGTTTATTAAAAGATTTGAGTGATGATGAATTTAGTGAATCCATTACTATTATACCCACAGAGATTATTGGTGCAGTCATTTTAGAATTGCCTGATTGGTATTTTGGTGAGTCAGTAAAATCATTATCAACGGATGGGCTAATTATTGCCATTAGTGCATTAGAAAGTGATGACCAAACTGATTTTATTCAGCAACTTGAGTCTACTGATAAAACACTTGCTTATAAAGTTTTTAATCAATTAAGAAAGAGTGATCAAGCTGAAATCCTCCAGCTTAAACAATATGAAGAAGATCAAGCGGGTGCTTATATGCAAACCGAATTGTTTTCAGCAACAGAGGATGAAAATGTTTATGATGTGATTCAGCGTTTTGCACGGTTGCGAGAGAATAATGAATTAGAACATATACAGAATCTGTTTATTACTAATGATATGGGTAAGTTGCAATACAGTATTGGCTTGGATGATTTATTGGTTTTTAATTTTAATAAAACCTTTAAAGAAAACATCAGTACACATAAAGATTCTTTTATTCCTAAATCAGTATTAGATACTGATGATATTGATGAAGTCGCGCAAACTTTTCATGAGCTTGACCTGAGTGTTATTGCAATCGTTGATCAGCAAGGAATTTTACTAGGACGAATCACAGGGGATGATGTCTTTGATATTATTAATGAATCTGCTACAGAGCAAATGTATCATTTAGCGGGTGTTGATGATGAAGCGGAAGAAGATGAAAGTATTTTTAAAGCAGGAAAAAAGCGGGCAATTTGGCTGGGTATTAACTTACTAACGGCAATTGTTGCTTCGATTGTGATTAGTTTATTTGAAGTGCAGTTACAAAGCTTGGTTGCCTTGGCTGTATTAATGCCTATTGTTGCTTCTATGGGGGGGAATGCAGGAACGCAAAGCCTTACCGTGGTTGTTCGTCAGCTAGCTTTAGGGGACATTACTGAAAAGGATGCAAAACGCACCATTGTTAAAGAGCTGATTATTTCACTAAGCAATGGTTTAATTTTTGCATTTTTTATTGGTATTATTGCTGCATATTGGTTTGACAAGGGGATGCTCGGTGTGGTGATTGCCTTGGCAATGGTAATCAATTTACTGGTAGCAGGTTTTTTTGGCGCAACGATTCCCTTATTGTTAAATCACTTTAAAGTTGATCCTGCGATTGGTAGTACGGTCATTCTGACTACGGTTACTGATGTGGTCGGCTTTGTGAGTTTTTTGGGGTTGGCGAGTCTTATTTTATTGTGAAGGTATTGCCATCATGGTTCAATCAATAGTTTACTGATTGTCTATTTTTAAATAATACGCCTACTTATTTTTAATAATTTCTTTATTGTCACTTTTCTCATCTTCAAGTTCAGAGCCTGGTACAGGGTCATAGCCCCCTTCAGCCCAAGGATGACAGCGACCAATACGCTTGAGTGCCATCCATAAACCTTTAATAGCACCATAATGACCAATAGCTTGGTGGCTATAGTGAGAACAGCTAGGATAATAGCGACAACTACTACCCAGCACAGGGCTGAGAAATAGTTGGTAGCCTCGAATCATAAACAAGAAAATGGTTTTCATGTCGACTTATAAAGCTCTTTAGGATCAATCAGAGGCTCAGAGTCAATAATCACCTCTTCTCCTTGCACTAGGTGATAGAAGCAATTTCTACGCCCTGTATGACAAGCAACCCCTGTCTGATCAACTGTTAACAATAAAGTATCCTTATCACAATCAAAGCGTAATGATTTGAGCTTTTGGATTTGACCAGAGGATTCACCTTTGCGCCAAAATGCCTGACGTGAACGTGACCAATAGCAGACCCGCCCTGTATTAAGGCTTTCTATAATTGACTCTTGATTCATCCATGCCATCATCAAGACTTCACCAGTATCCTGTTGCTGGGCAATCGCGGCGATGAGCCCATCATCATTATATGTTAGCTCAGCGATTTGCTGTGCAAGGTCGGTCATTTAGATAACCTGACCTTCAGCCTTACGCTGATAACCTGCTTCATCACATTTACGCAGATAATTATCCCAATTAACCGCTTGATGATCACCGAGTTCACGAAGATAATCCCAGTTAAAAAGCCCACTGTCATGGTTGTCATCGAAAACAAGTTTTACCGCATAATTACCCACAGGTTCGATAGCAGTAATATTCACCGCTTCCTTACCCAATTGTAATGTTTCCTGTCCTGGTCCATGACCTTGCACCTCGGCAGAAGGTGATGAAACACGGAGGTATTCACAAGAAAGCTGATGGATTTCCTCATCAGGCCAAGTGATTTCTAGGCTACGTTTTTTCTGGTTAAGCGTAATATTTGTGGGTGTCATGATAGGTTCCTATAATATAAATCGGCTCAGATCTTCATCATCTGCTAATGCACCGAGTTTATCATTAACATGTGCCTTATCGATAATGACCTCACTCTCACCATTAGGAGAATCAAAGAGAATATTTTCAAGCAAATTTTCCATCATGGTGTGTAAGCGTCTAGCACCAATGTTTTCTGTGCTTTCATTCACTTTATAAGCTGTTTCAGCCAGTGCTTTAATGCCATCATCAGTAAAGGATAAACTAACACCCTCTGTTCCTAGTAAGCCGATATATTGCTCAGTTAGTGAAGCATTCGGCTCGACTAGAATACGTGCAAAATCATGAGCACTTAAAGCACTCATTTCAACACGAATGGGTAAACGACCTTGTAGCTCAGGGATTAAGTCAGAAGGTTTTGCTAAGTGAAAAGCACCTGAAGTAATAAAGAGAATATGATCTGTTTTGACCATGCCGTATTTAGTGCTAACCGTACAGCCTTCAATTAATGGCAATAAATCACGCTGAACACCTTCACGAGAGACACTGCCCCCCGAGTTTTCACCTTTGCGAACCACTTTGTCAATTTCATCAATAAAGACGATACCTGTTTGCTCAACTGCATCGATGGCTTGAATTTTTAAATCGTCTTCATTAACCAACTTATGTGCTTCTTCTTCGGTTAATAATTTGAGTGCTTCCTTGATCGTCACACGACGTTTTTTAGTCTTCTTACTTCCTATATTCTCAAACATACCTTGCAGTTGGCTTGCCATGTCTTCCATGCCTGGCGGGGTCATGATTTCAATGTTTGCAGCACCAGTAACAGTATCAATTTCTATTTCTGTCTTATCCAAATCACCTTCACGTAACTTCTTGCGGAAACGTTGGCGTGTTACATTTTCTTTAGCGTTTTCTGTCGCCTCAATGTCAGTATTATCTTTGCGGGCAGAAGGCAATAAAATATCTAAGACACGTTCCTCAGCCATATCTTCAGCACGAAACTGGACTTTCTTGACCGCTTGCTCACGAGTGAGTTTGATTGCCATGTCGACTAAGTCACGAATAATCGTATCGACTTCTTTACCAACATAACCCACTTCTGTGAACTTTGTGGCTTCGACTTTAACAAAGGGGGCATTAGCTAGCTTGGCTAAACGTCGAGCAATTTCTGTTTTACCAACACCTGTAGGGCCGATCATAAGGATATTTTTAGGTGTGACTTCCTGTCGTAAACTTTCTTCAAGCTGCTGTCGTCTCCAGCGATTACGCAAGGCAATAGCAACGGCACGTTTAGCGTTGTCCTGCCCAATGACATGTTTGTCTAGTTCATTGACGATCTCTTTAGGTGTCATTGACATCGTTTAACTCCTCAATCGTTAAATTATGGTTGGTATAGATACAAATATCACCCGCAATACCTAAGCTTTTTTCCACAATATCACGTGCTGACATTTCTGTGTTGTCGAGTAGGGCGCGTGCCGCAGATTGAGCAAATGCACCTCCTGAACCAATGGCAATAAGGTTATCTTCTGGTTCAATCACATCACCATTACCTGTAATGATCAATGAAGTTTCACTATCGGCAACGGCAAGTAGTGCCTCTAGTTTACGCATAGCACGATCTGTTCGCCAGTCTTTAGCAAGCTCTACTGCGGCACGTACCAATTGACCATTGTGGGTTTGTAATTTACCTTCAAAGCGCTCAAATAAGGTAAAAGCATCCGCCGTACCCCCTGCAAAACCCGCGATCACTTGGTCATTGTATAAGCGACGTACTTTACGTGCATTGCCTTTCATAATGGTATTACCGAGTGATACTTGTCCATCACCTCCAATAACCACTTGGTTGCCACGGCGTACCGACAAAATAGTCGTGCCTCTATATTGCTCCATTAATGAGATTCTCCATAGACTTCATATTTTAAACGAATGTGGGGGAGCAAAGTGAGTAATTCAAGTCAGTAGATTTATAAAAGGGGCTTTACTCGAATAATGGCACCGTTATCTGTATTCCTGCTTGTGCTATTTGACCACTATTTTCCTTTGGAATCGGTGGTGTGGCATAGATAACAACGCTAGGAATATAGCGTATTGAACGCTTTCTTCGGTCTTTGAAGTAAACAGGAGCATAGGCGATGACTGCTTGTATTTTACTGTATTTATTACATTGTCTTTTGCCAGCAAGTGCTTTAGAAGCTTTTTGTACTACCGTTTTAATCGATCTTGGTCGGCGGGTCTGGATATCCTTCACTAGCTTGAAGTCTGGCCAGCTTAAATGCAGTCGTGAGGGTAGAGCATCTGAGTTAATAGCCACTTTTGCTTCAGAGCCAAAGACAGGAACTTTACTAATAACGCGCCCGATATGAACATGAATTTCAGCCCGTCGCTTGCTAGGTTTAGTGCGATTATTGGTATCTCTTCCAGAAGCAACTAATACACGAATATCACTATTTGCCAGTTCTTCTTTAGGCACACCGATATCCCTAAGTAAATCTCTCGTTATTTGATCGGCTTCTTTTTTAGTCAGATGGTTTGCTTTGTGTCGATTAAATTTAAAGCTACGGTTAGGATTTAAGTGAACCAATTGACCTTGTGCAAGGTTGATTCTATATCGAGGTTTTACTGCTCTGCATTTATCTTTCTTTTTTTTAGATCCACCGATTAAACGTCGCCTTTTTTCAGTTGGTAGTGGGGTGTCTGATTTTTTTTGTATTGCATCAAAACCTCCTCTTTGACATTCAATGAGTTTGGCTTTAAAAGGGTTACCCATTCTCTTAAATAGCTGTCTTTTATTAAAACCTTGGCTTAATTGTTTTTTATTAAAACG
This sequence comes from Thiotrichaceae bacterium, assembly GCA_023144895.1. GTDB lineage: Bacteria > Pseudomonadota > Gammaproteobacteria > Thiotrichales > Thiotrichaceae > HyVt-477. Next base: position 3,548 of record JAGLEV010000055.1, on the reverse strand, counting down.
AGGGTTAGTGAGTGTCCTTAGGTACTTTTGATCATTAATGGCTACAGGTAATGACTGTTGTAATCGCTTCATCGTTTGTGGGCAACGTGGAGAAGCATAGGTGATATTTTGATAGAGGCTAGCAATAAAGCTCAGTAAAAATGCGTATAATATTTGTTTTTTCATTACGCAACATCCTTGTTTTTGTTATGAATTGGGATTGGTGAAAGCCGTTTCCCCTTCTGGGTTACAGCCATCATAGTAGTAATAACAGTAGTAATTTTTTTCTTTAGGATCGGGGAATATATTGTTATAACGCTCATTATCGAGGCGGTTAAAGCAATCCTTGCGATTTTTTCCAATACCGTAGGCAACAGGGCATTGAGTTGAGTTGCCATTAATACCACTGGCAAACATATTATCCATCCATGATTCACGAATAGACACAGCGAAGGCATCATTGGCAAAATCTTCATATTGCTTATCACAACAATGACCGACCCACATAAAACCATGAAATCCATTGGCTTGATGTAAGCGCCGACTATTGCCTTGTGAGTCACTAGGGTCAGAAAATAAATAATGGGTTGAGGGGATATTGTCATCATCCATTGAATTAGGCGAGGAGAGGTGAAGAAACTCCATATTCCAATCACCTACCATCATTTCTTTACCCCCTGCTTTTTCAGCCGCATTAATCTTACAAGGCTGAGCAGTATTAGCATTCTTTCTTCGTAGGTTACCTTGCCAGTGATTATTTAAGTCTGCACCGTGGAAGCCGAGCATAGCAACATCAGCACTATCAATGTGTTGAGCATCATTGCAACCTTTAATGTTGGTGTCTGGATCACAAAATAGTTTGCTATTAATATCACCGTTAATAAATTGATGACCTTGGTGATACCAACCATGGTTGTCTATTTCGTTATACCAAAGTGTGATCATATTGTCCCAGTGCGAGACATCATTGGCTGAGCATTCATTAACCCAGTCGGTAATGACATACATTTGAGCTTCTAGGTGTTTAGCGGTTGCGACTTGCATCTGTCCAATGAGAATGAGCAGCGCGAGTAGTGAATAAGCTTTTACAGACATATTAGATCCTTCTATTTATGTCAAAATCAAATTAGTTTGGGGTTGAATACTTGTCAGTTGATATCTTGTAACGCATATTATTAATCGAGTCTTAACTATTAGTATTTTTAGTCTTGCTAAACTCAGAACAGATATACTACTTTTATTGAGGGTAATTAACGTTTTATTATGACAGTCGTGTTAATTATGCCTATATGGGTAAGAGCATAGTATAAAATGACTACTTTTAGATAACGAGTTTTGCTTGTTTACAAAGACTAGGGTAAAGATCATATTATGATCAGTTCGATTATATTTTGTACAGCTTAGCTAAAATATGATTTTAAAGCTATTACAAATTAGGGTGAGATCGTTGTTTGGGAATGGATCGATATGAGGATAACTCAGGGAGCGATGGCTAGCTCCCTGAGGCTGTATTCATTATTTTAAGCTATTAAAAATGCTTATTATAATCGAGAATTAATAGTAAAGGCTTCACGTGCTGTTAAAGTATGGTCTACCACTTTATCGGTTTGAACAGGGCCGTTGCCACCATACATGCGTAGTTTCACAATATCACCCGCACTGATTCTATTATTACGATCAGTATCAACGACAGTACCTGCAAACTCAGTTGCTAGTCCATCATAGGCCAAGGGTGCTCTGTCATTGAAATGTGCGTTTAGTGCATTATGTTGGACTTGGCTTAGTTGCAACTCAGTCCCATTATTATTATTTCCATGACCCAAAATACTATTAACATCCGCAGGGCTTAGAGTGATTTTTCTAGCGTGAGCACCATTAAAGCCACGTCTTATAGAAACCACATCACCTGCACTTAGTTTGTTATTACCATCTTTATCAATAACAGAAAAGTTTTGTTCACCAAAAAGTCCAAAGTGATTTTGTATCGCATTTTTTTGTGTTGGATTTAGGTGTAATGGTTGATTAGGTTGTGGATACGGCTGTGGATGTGGCAGTGGATGCGGCTCTGGCTGTGGTTGCAGTGTAGGAGGTTTTGGGCGTGGATTATGTGTATTTAGCTGATTTAGTAATCGAAAGATAAGCTGTAATAAAAAAGAAGTTGAAATAGAATTCTGGTTCGAATGATTATTATGTCGTTTACGAGGGTGGTGAGCCTGATGCCCATGGTTATTGTGATTGTTAAATCGCATAGGGCTGTGTCGGGGTGAAAAGTGAGTGTTAAACATCGCAATGCTCCTTTGTGTTGCGGGTATTAAGTTTAGTAATACTAGAGGCTTATTGAATCTCTAGCTTAAATATAAATAATATACTTTAAGATGAATGGAGGCTTATTGTGAGTGATTGCTGGGTTGTCTGAGCTGATTAATGGCAAGCTTGCAAGCTAAGGGGGTGATGATTATCATTTATAATAAAATTAGTATGTTATCAAAAATAGAGAGCCACTTAGTGAGTCAACTACCTTTTATGATTCGTGCAATTTAGCTATAAAAGGCGATGAAAGCCATTGTCAATCAGAGCTGATATCTTGATATAAAGTCATGCATTTTGTGAAAATACTCAGAGATATAAGAGGATTATTCTCTGAGTATTATTAACGTTGAAACTAAATGTATCTATTGCTGAGGCGACTATTAATAGCAAAAGCTTCGTTGGTCGTTAATGTATGGTTTATCACCTTGTCTATGGGGCTAAAGCCACCATACTTGCGTAGCGTTACAATATCACCTGAACTAATTTGATTGTTACCATCAGTATCAATCACTGTCCCTGCAAATTCAGTTGCAAGTCCATCATAGGCTAGTGGTGATTTATCATTGAATTGTTGGCTTAGCGCATTATGTTGGGCTTGGCTTAGTGGTAAATTTTTAGCACCAATGGCTCCCTGAAGATGTTTAAACCCACTAACCTTCAAGCTAATTTCTTCATCAGCTATACGTCGATCTTGATCAATGAAAATTGATTCAGGAACACCTGTTTCAGGGTTATATTTCACACGTACTTCTGCTGCACCGTTATTAATCGCTTTTCCAATGGTATTAAATAGGTTATCGATAGTGAGTCGATTAAAGTCTGGAACAGAACCTTGTGAGCCATCGTTAAATTTAGCATTAATGACCTTATCACCTTGTACTGTCAGGCTGACAGGCTTTCTAGCATCACCATGAAGGAATCCAGAGCGTTCTAGAGTATAGCTATAATTATCAGAACGAGCATTATTCCACTTTTCTTTATTTCTTAGAAAGCTTTCTTTAGCACTATCCGTTCCCTGACCTAAAATGACATTAACATCTGCAGAACTTAGAGTAATGTCTCTAATGTGTCCGCCAGTAAAGCCACCAGAGACAGAAACCACATCACCTGCACTTAGTTTGTTATTACCATCTTTATCAATAACAGAAAAACCTTGTTCGCCAAATAAACCAAAACGATTTTGAATTGCATCTCTTTGAGTTGGATTTAAATGTAACAGAGGAGGATTAGGGTTGGGGTTAGGATTAGGATTAGGGTTA
>JAGLEV010000054.1 GCA_023144895.1 Thiotrichaceae bacterium | reverse complement strand
AGGGTTAGGGTTAGGGTTAGGGGTATGTTGGTTTAGTTGACTGAGTAGTCGAATGATCAACTGTAATAAAAAAGATGTTGAGATAGAATTTTGGTTTGAATGATGATTATGTCGTCTACGAGGGTGATGTCCATGATGTCCATGGTTATTGTGTCTGTTAAATCGCAGAGGGCTGTGTCTTGGTGAAAAATGAGTGTTAAACATTGTAATTTTCCTTTCTGTTTAGGATATTAAATTTAGTAATATTATAGGCTTATTGAACCTATAACTTAAATGTAAATAATATACCTTAAGGTGAATGGAGGCTTATTGTGAGTGACTGTTGGGTTGTCTGAGCAGATTGATGGGTTATAATAGACTATTATCATGAATAAGTATTATTATTTCATGATAACTATTTGGAGGCAATAAATGGCAAATTTACAAATTAAAGGGATTGATGATTCTCTTTATAATGAAATTAAACGATTGGCAAAAGAAGAAAGTCGCTCAGTGAGCCAACAAGTGCTACATCTCATCAAGCACTGGGTAGGTAATAAGAAATTATTGATGGATGCTAAAACTCCCGCTGAAGTTTTATTGGAGTTATCAGGATCATGGCTGGATGAAAAAAGTGCTGATGAAATGATTGAAGAAGTGAAAGATTCATGCCACAGTAGTACACGGTTTAAGGAGATTTTTTAGTGTTCTTACTTGGTACTGATACGCTTATATATAATTTGAAAGGCAATGAAATAGTTAGGCATAATTTATATAGGAATCGCTATCAAGTAATGAAAATTAGTATTATCACACTAATGGAGCTTTATTATGGTGCCTACAAGTCCAATCAGGTATCTAGTAATCTTGCTAAAGTGAGATTGATAGAAGAGGCTTTTGAAGTTATTCCTGTTAAAATTGAATCAGTTGAAATATTTTCTCGTACAAAGGCTGGCTTAGAGGGTAGTGGGCAACGTTTAGATGATTTTGATTTGATGATTGCTAGTTGTGCTATGACTTATAATCTCACCTTGGTGAGTAATAATACAAAACACTTTCAACGAATAGAATCTTTGAAATTAGATAATTGGGCAATCAGTGCCTAATTATGTCAGCGACTTAATTCAATCACGAAGCACTGTCGCTGTCGCGAGATCAATAATCCGTGAAGGTTGTTTTGCTAGCCCGATAGAGTGATCGTAGAGTCCATCAAGAGTCGCATTAAAATGATCAATAATTTCTTGCCGTGTGGTTGCAGGTGTTTTTCCACTGAGGTTGGCGGAAGTGCTAATAATAGGGTGTTTGACTGCTTTACATAGTGCTACAGTGGCAGGGTGCTGAGTGATTCTAATCGCTAGTGTTGAGTATTTTCCTGTCAGTAGGGGAGAGGTTGTGGCTTTCGCGGAAACTAGCCATGTCGTTGCCCTTTTTGCTTGATTAATCTGCTCTTTGTCACTTGAGGATAAGGGGAGAATATAATGCTCGAATCGTTCAAGTGTATCAGCAAGCAGAATAAAGCCCTTATCTGTTGAGCGTTGTTTCAATTGCAAGAGTGTATTGATAGTGGTTTCATTATCAGCGCGGCAGCCTAATCCAAACACCGCTTGGGTTGGATAGGCAATAATACCCCCTTGCTGCATGATGCTAGCAAGAGTGTTGGGATTTTGACTAATAATCATTGCTGGTGCGTTTTTATTATTCCTCGCTGTCCGTTTCACTTGGCTTCTTTTTAGCGGCTGGCTTCTTAGCTGGAGCTTTTTTAGTGACTGCCTTTTTAACGGCGGGTTTTTTAGCTGGAGCTTTTTTAGTAACTGTCTTTTTAACAGCGGGTTTTTTAGCTGGAGCTTTTTTAGTGACTGTCTTTTTAATAGCGGGTTTCTTAGCTGGAGCTTTTTTAGTGACTGTCTTTTTAACAGCGGGTTTCTTAGCTGGAGCTTTTTTAGTGACTGCCTTTTTAGCGGCGGGTTTTTTAGCTGGAGCTTTTCGTTTAACAGGTGCTTTTCGCTTTGTTGCTGGCTTCTTTTTAGCGACTGCCTTCTTCTTAGGCGCTACTTTCTTGCCACGCTTCTTCTTTTCAGGTGCTTTAGCAATAAGTTCTTGGCATTCTTCAAGCGTTAATGCTTTAGCATCCACATCTTTAGCCACACGAGCATTCTTATTACCATCCGTAATATAAGGACCCCAGCGTCCGTTGAGTATCTGAATACCTTCTTCTTCCCAGACGTGAATAATACGATTAGCATCAATCACTTTCTTTTCTGCCACTAACTCTAAAGCACGCTCTAAAGTGACAGTATAAGGATCATCTTCTTTCTTGAGTGAAACAAACTTACTATCGTATTTCACATAAGGACCAAAGCGACCAATATTCGTACTGATTTTTTCACCATCAGGGCTAACACCTAAGTCACGAGGTAAGTTAAATAGATACATCGCTTCTTCAAAAGTGATCTGATCCATCTTTTGACCTGTTTGCAGACCTGCAAACTTGGGCTTGTCTTCATCATCACGGGTACCAATTTGTACATAAGGACCAAAGCGTCCCATACGAACAGAAACTGGCTTACCAGATTTTGGATCAGTTCCTAACTCACGCGCTTGTAGGACTTCATCACGACTGACACTGACATCTTTTTCCTCAACTAACTCATGGAAAGGACTCCAGAACTCTTTCATTAAAGGAACCCAGTCTTTCTCACCACGAGCAATAACATCAAGGTCATCTTCTAATTTCGCGGTAAAGTCATAATCCACATATTGAGTAAAATGCTGGGTCAGAAAGCGATTAACAATCTTGCCAATATCCGTCGGGAAGAAGCGTCGGCTTTCTAGCTCCACATATTCTCTATATTGCAAAGTCGAGATAATGCTTGCATAGGTTGAAGGACGACCAATACCATATTCTTCCAATGTTTTTACCAAGCTTGCTTCAGTATAACGGGGTGGTGGCTCAGTGAAATGTTGCTTATCAATGATCTCATTAAGCTTAATTTTCTCATCGACTTCCATAGGGGGAAGTAGCTTCTCTTTATCATCAGCTGGTAAGCTATTACCTTCCTGATGTACCTTCATAAAGCCAGCATGTTTGATTGAAGAGCCACTAGCACGGAAAAAGCTATCATCATTAGCAGATAAATTGACCGAAACTGTGTTCAATGTTGCATGAATCATTTGGCAAGCCACTGTGCGTTTCCAAATAAGATTGTACAGCTTGAATTGTTCTTCTTTAAGATACGGCTTAATTTCTGAAGGAATATGATGCGCAGAAGTTGGGCGTATTGCCTCATGAGCTTCTTGGGCATTTTTCGATTTTGTTTTATAAGTACGAACTTCAGGATTAAGATAATCTTTACCAAACTTCTCACCAATCACATCACGAATCTCAGCAACCGCCTCACCGGCTAGTGCCACTGAGTCAGTACGCATATAAGTGATCAGACCAATAGGACCATTGCCTAAATCAATACCTTCATAAAGCTTTTGCGCCACACTCATCGTATGCTGGGTAGTAAAGCGAAGTTTACCTGCTGCTTCTTGTTGCAGTGTTGATGTTGTAAAAGGAGCCGTTGGTTGACGTTTACGCTCACGTTTATTAACAGCGGTTACTGTAAGATGACCCTTGCTAGCAGCGAGCAATTTAGTTTTTGCCGCTGTTGCTAAGGCTTCAGTATTAATATCAAATTGCTTTAATGCCTTACCATCTAATGTGTGTAATTTGGCAATAAAAGGATGTTGATTTTTTTCTACATTGGCGGTTAGAGTCCAGTATTCGACAGGCTTAAAGGCTTCAATCTCTTCTTCACGTTCAGCAATTAAACGTAATGCAGGGCTTTGTACACGACCCGCAGATAAGCCATATTTAATCTTTTTCCACAAGAGAGGAGAGAGATTAAAGCCTACTAGATAATCTAATGCACGACGCGCAAGCTGAGCATCAACGAGAGGAATGGAGAGTTCTCGTGGATTCTGAATCGCATTTTGTACCGCAGATTTAGTAATTTCATGAAAGACAACACGTTGTACCTTGATACCATCGAGCTTCTTTTTTTCTTTTAATAACTCTTGTAAGTGCCACGCAATCGCTTCCCCTTCTCTATCAGGGTCAGTCGCGAGGTAAAGGTTTTTAGCCGTCTTTAGCGCTTTGATAATATTAGCAACATGCTTTTCATTGCGCTGAATACTTTCGTACTTCATCGCAAAATCATTTTCTGTATCAATAGCCCCATCTTTAGGGATAAGATCACGCACATGACCGTAAGATGCTAAGACTTCAAAACCTTTGCCCAAATATTTTTTGATGGTCTTGCCTTTGGCGGGGGATTCTACAATGACCAAGCTTTCTATCATATTGATAACTTATTATTTAGTTGTTTATTGGAAAATACCTTGGATATTCTGTTTCTTATGCAAGGTGGTTCGCATGTTTTTTCTACAGTGAAAAACTAGAAGTATAGAAGAGAACTTCGTTTATACGAGCCCTGATTTCTAGCAATACAATATTTATGATTCGCTTTTCAGTCAAGAGCTATCATGAATTTAGGCGATATTAAATCAATTGAGAGAGCTTTATTCTCAATGAAAAGTCGGTAAATCTTCTGTTAGTGCAATATCATCCATCCAAGTTAACTCTGCTTTTTTATCGGGCTGATTTAATAAAACAATCATGATAATCCACTTGAGTTTATCAAGGTTAAAGTCAACATCACGAAGGGCTAGTACCTTGTCGATAATAAACTCACGTATTTCTGCGTTGAGAATATTATTATTTTGGAGATAAACCAGATAATTCTGGCTATCTTTTTTGAGCCAGCGATTCTCACATTCAGAAAATATTCTAGAACTATATTCTTTTTGTGGTGAAATGAGTTGGTGATTCTCATTATCTAAGCTTTCAAGCCAATCGAAGGCTCTGGTGATTTGGAGGTTAGGAAAGCCTGCATCTTGTAAAATATCCGTTAATACGGCACGGTTTTGTTTGGGGTCGTTATAATCTGAAATATTATCAAATAAGTAGAAAAGTACATCTAGGGTTTGTTCTTTCATGGGGTGGCTCTAGCTCAATCTAATGTATCGACCGCTTCCACAAGGCTCAACATAACCTTGCAATTCAAGTAGAAGTAGGATGGATGAAATCTGCTCAACGGGTAATTTTGTTTGGTTGGTGAGTTGATCAATGGATACAGGCTGATCACTCAGGTATTCAATCACTAATCGTTGCTCATGATCAAGAGAATCATTATTGTGCTTATCGTTAGAAGGGTTGATGGGCTGGGATATTTTTTTTGTATTTGTTCCATTAATATACTGTTGTAGTAGGGGGTTGAGTTCTTCTAGGATATGTTCTGCGGTTTCAACTAACTTTGCACCTTGACGTATCAGTTGGTGACAGCCTCTAGCCAAAGGGTTGTGAATTGAACCAGGCAGTGCAAAGACTTCACGCCCTTGTTCATTGGCATAGCGAGCGGTGATCAGTGAACCACTTTTTACAGCCGCTTCAACCACCAATGTGCCAAGGGTAAGCCCACTAATAATACGGTTTCTGCGGGGAAAATTTTGTGCTCGTACAGGGGTCTTTAATGGATATTCAGAAACAATGGCACCTTGTTCTGCAATGGCATGGGCAAGGTTATGGTGGGCGGCGGGGTAGACTCGATCTAAGCCCGTTCCAATCACTGCGATAGTGGGTGCATTGGCGTCTAAAGCGCCTTTATGACTAAAACCATCAATACCCAGAGCCATTCCACTCGTAATAGTTAAACCATTGCTTGCTAGGTGTTTGGCAAATTGATAGGCATTATCTCGACCTGATTGGGTTGGATTACGACTACCTACAATGGCAAGCTGAGGCTCATTAAGTAAATCGAGTTGACCTTGAATAAAGAGCAACGGTGGTGGGCTGTCAGTCTGTTTTAATCGTTCTGGATAAGTATTATCCGCCATCGTAATAATATGATGTGCATCAGACTGTGACAGCCACTCAAGCTCAGCTTCAGTACTTGAATCCTTAGCCTCTAGAATAGCGGTGGCTAGCTGGTTACTTAATCCTGTTTGAGTTAACTGGCTGTGGCTGGCTTGAAAAACATGCTCAGGCTGTCCAAAGGCTTGTAATAACCGAGTGAAGCGCTGAGGACCAATACCTGATACACCATATAATTTAAGCCAATAATGGCATTGTGCTATTTTTTCCACAAATTATCCGTAGGGTAGGTGAAGGTTCGACTACACCAAACCTCTAGAAAATTAATTTTAACACTTTATGTAAACCTATGGGTTACCAATCTTATATCCAGGTTTGACTTCATGTTCAGAATGATTGATTAAGCCATAGCTAATACCATCGCCTACTTTATAAATAATTATTGATGCTATCTTTTCAGGAGGCAAGTCAACCTGAACTTTTTCTTCAGTATTCCAGCGTGTTTTACGTGTTTCAAAAGGATCACTCGTTTTGCTTGGCGGTGTATAAACCCCAAGAACATGACCTTTTTGAATACCTTCCTTGTGACCAATATTGATAGAAATGACCATCTGTTGTCCACTAATCATACTGGCTTCATGCAGACTAACGACTGAGCCACGCACTTTCTGAGTGGGTAGTGTCATTGGCATAGAAAGATCAGGTTTCTTATTATCGACTTTAATGACTCGATCCCCAGCGCGTATTGCGTGATTGGACTTCTCTATGGTTGCAATACTGATTTCGTCAAACCGAGAAATTCTTATTTTTCCATGGTAGTTGACCTCATGACCAATGAGTTTTTGGGTGTCAGGGTCAATCAAAGTATCTCCAGAGTGGTAAACAGCATAACTATCACCGCTCTGTCCTTGTTTTAAGCCTTTAATATAAACTTTGCGACCTTGTTCCATTAATAAAGTGGCACCTCTCCCAGAGACAATATAGGGGGACTGGCTTAAACCTTCATCACTGACTATCATTGGCCATGCCATGAAGTGACGTAGTGTTGAAATTGGCTTACCCGCACCTTTACGAATAATACGAATCGTTGGTACTAGTTTTTCTACCTGAATAGAGCCATTTTCTGTGACCTGTTTTTTAGCGGGCGATGTGTGGATGTAAATAATATCACCAGGAAAAATCAAATGTGGGTTGCGAACTTTCTGATTTTTATCCCATATTTCTGGCCAATAGCCAGGGTCTCGAAGAAATTTTTGGCTGATTCTCCATAAGCTATCACCTTTTTTCACCACATAACGAGTAGGTGCATTGCGTTTAAATGGCGAACGTTTACTGCTGGTCGTCAGTGAGGTAAGAGTATGGTGTGCCTGATTGATGGTTTTATTATACCGTCCATCAGACCCACTACCATAATAGGAATCGAAACGCTTATCTAATGAGGCTTTAGGTGGCTCTGGATTATTATTCTTTGTTCCTGAGCATGCCTGTAATGAGAAGGTGGTAATGGTTATTAGCCCTACGGAAAGTAATGAAAGTTTCATAGTATTATCATTTTTGAGCAATTCGAGAGGGGCTAAGAAGAGTGGTGGTTTTGGAATGACTTTCTTCTAAGCGCTGATGATGGGTATAATAAGGACTCTGCAATAATCATGCATTTTTTTCGGATTTTCGGTATGACGGTGTTAAATATTTTACGCTATCCAGATACAAGACTACGCAAACAGGCAATTCCTGTTAAACAAGTCAATGAACGTGTACAGGGTATTATTAATGATATGTTGGAGACAATGTATGATGCGCCTGGTATTGGTTTGGCGGCAACGCAAGTCAATATCCATGAGCAGATTGTGGTAATTGATGTTTCTGAGAGCAAAGACAATCCTTTGTGTTTGGTTAATGCAAAAATTACGGCTCAATCAGGTACTAAGGAAAGTGAAGAAGGTTGTCTTTCAGTCCCTGAGTATTTTGCTAAAGTTCAGCGTGCTGAGATAATAACGATTGAATATTTAGATCGTGACGGCAATGAGATGGAGCTTGAGGCGGATGAATTACTCGCAGTGTGTATTCAACATGAACTAGATCACCTTAAAGGTAAGGTGTTTATTGATTACCTATCCCCCTTAAAGCAGTCAAGAGTGCGTAAGAAGCTAGAGAAAGCAGCGAAACAAAAATGACATTAAAAATAATTTATGCAGGCACACCTGATTTTGCTGTGCCTGCTTTGCAGAGTTTAATTGACTCTTCTCATGACGTTTGTGCTGTTTATACACAGCCTGATCGTCCCGCAGGGCGGGGGCGCAAAATTACCTTTGGTGCGGTTAAGCAGCTCGCTGTTGATAATGATATTATCGTTCAACAGCCGTTATCATTGCGAGATGAGAATGCTCAGCAAATTCTTAAAGCCTATCAAGCTGATTTAATGGTTGTTGCTGCCTATGGTTTGATTCTTCCTCTCGCTGTTTTGGCAATGCCTCGGTATGGTTGTTTGAATATTCATGGCTCTTTGTTACCACGTTGGCGTGGTGCAGCACCGATTCAACGCGCGATACAGTCGGGTGATAGCATGACGGGTAATACCATTATGCAGATGGCAGAAGGCTTGGATACGGGGGATATTCTCTTACAATCACAATGTCCTATTGAAAAGGATGATACTAGCCAGACCATTCACGATAAGTTGGCTCATCAAGGGGCTATTGATTTAATGCAAACGATTGATCAGCTCTTAGTTGGCAAGCTTACTCCGCAAGTACAGGATGAAAGCTTAGCCTGTTACGCCCATAAAATGACAAAGCAGGAAGCGATCATCGATTGGTCGCAATCAGCCAATGAGATAGATCGTTTAGTCCATGCCTTCAACCCTTGGCCTGTTGCAGTGACACAGTTTAATGGTAAGTCACTAAAGGTTTTAATGTCTTCTGTTTTGGATCAATCTCATTGTGCCGAGGTGGGAGCGGTGATTGCTGAATCGGCAGAGGGTATTGATGTGGCAACAGGTGATGGTGTATTGCGTATTCAACATTTACAAATTGCAGGTAAGAAAGCGATGCTGAGTAAAGATTTTTTAAATGGGCATAGTTTGCTTGATAGTATTTTGCGATCATGAGTAATCCTAGAGCTACCGCAGCTAAAGCCGTTCATCAGGTGATTTATCAAAGACGTTCGCTAACAGAGGTCTTAAAATCTAATGCTATTGCTGTATTAGAGCCTTCCCAGCAATCCTTAGTAAAAGATATTTGCTTTGGCTGTTGTCGCTGGCACTTTGATTTGAATTTGATGATTGAGCATCTTGTTGCTAAGCCTCTAAGGCAAAAAGATAAAGATATTGAATGTTTAATTCGAGTGGGTCTTTATCAGCTTCAGTATCAACGGACAGCAGATCATGCGGCGGTTAATGAAACCGTTACAGCAACAAAGGCGCTGGGTAAGCCATGGAGTAAGCGTTTAGTTAATGGTGTATTGCGTTCTTTTGGGCGTGAAAAGGATGTTATTTTAAAGAAAATAAAGCCATATACTAGCTTTCCTCATTGGCTAATCAAACAGGTTAAACAAGAGTGGCCACAAGAGTGGCGTGAATTGTTAGCAGCAAGCAATGCCCAAGCACCGATGGTATTGCGTGTTAATAAAACACTCACAACATGTGATGAATACCAGCAAGCTTTACTAGCAAAAGGCATTGAAGCAGATAGGCATCCCGTCGTAGAGTCTGCATTAGTGTTGCAGTCTGCTATTTCCGTGGCAGAGTTGCCTAACTTTCAAAAAGGCTGGGTCTCTGTACAAGATGGTTCTGCACAGTTAGCAGCACAGTTTCTTGATCCACAAAAAGGGATGCGAGTATTAGATGCTTGTGCAGCACCAGGGGGAAAAACAGGGCACTTAGCAGAGTGGGTCAATGATTTAACGATTATTGCTCTTGATAGCGATGAAAAGCGCTTAGCTTTGGTAGAAGATAATATGCAACGCCTAGGGAAACCTGTACAATTAATCAACGCTGATGCAAATAAGACCACAGTTTGGTATGATGGTCAGACGTTTGATCGTATTCTACTTGATGCCCCATGTTCCGCTCTGGGCGTGATGCGTCGACATCCTGATATTAAAATTTTAAGACAGGGTGAAGATATTGCAAACTTGGTTAAACAACAGCATGATTTGTTAGAGAGCTTATGGCCTCTATTAAAATCAGGTGGGCGCTTGTTGTATGCAACTTGTTCTATTCTTCCTGAAGAGAATGATCATCAAATAAAACAATTTATTCAAGACCATGAAAATGAACTAACTATTATTGAGTTGCCGTGGCAGGGGGTTGGAATACCAAAAGATGTGGGTATACAAATATTACCTCAGCAAAACAATATGGATGGTTTTTATTACGCGCTATTAGAAAAACAATAAAGCTAATAGGTTTAAGGAGAAGTAATTGAGATATCTGACGATGGTAGGATTAAGTGGATAGTATCTCTGGATGAAACATATCATGTTGCTTAACAAGTTGTTACTAATTACATTATCTCTGTCATTGATGCAGTTTTTTTCATTAGCATGGGCTGATGATGAGATTGTTATTCAGAAATTAAAAGTTACTGAGGATGCACAGCATGTTTATCAGGTTGATGTGCAAATTGACTATAATTTGAATGAAAATATGAAAAAGGCTTTGACTCATGGGGTTAAAGTTAAGCTTAATTTCGCTGTGACTCTAGGGCGCTATCGTACATGGTGGTGGAACTCTACACGTACTTTGACTAAGCTGAGTTATCAAATTGAATATCATGCCCTAAGCAAGCGTTATATCTTAGTTAGAATGCATGATGATAAACCTGTAAAACGTTGGAATTTTAATAATTTAAGCATGTTGTTAAGACAGGTTGGCACTATTTCTCGCTATTCTTTGCCTCATATGAGTGCAGCGGTAAGAGACGGTAGTCATTTTTTATATTTTCAGGTGACTGCAACGGCAGAGACTTTGCGCATTCCTTTACGTATTCAAACGTATCTTAAAGGGGGTAAATACTATCAAGAGAGTGAAGGTGTGGTGTGGCCTCTGGGGTAAAGTTATTTCTATATAGAATCTTGCCAATGGCGAGTGTTTTTATTTTTTTAGCGGCTTCGTTGCTATTCATTTATAACTCCACTAGCGATCCAAGTAATTCAGCTTTACCCGATAGCTGGATGACCGCTTTGTACCTTACCACCATGGTGGTACTGTTAGTTTTTATTGCTATTAGTGTTATTCGTGCCGTACACCACTTGCGGTCAAAGCGATCAGGCTCCCGTTTCACGATACGCCTGATGTCAGCCTTTACAGTCTTGACAGCGGCACCAGTATTAATCGTATCTTATATATCAATGGATTATATAGGCACTCAGATTGATGCTTGGTTTGATATAAAAATTGAACGTGCATTAGAGGATTCATTAGAATTATCAGAACAATCTTTAAAAATAGGCGCGCGCGCTCACTTGCGTGATTTGAAAAAGACAGCAAAAGGTTTATTTAAGTTAAATGAACTAGGTTATCCTGCGTATATCAATAGTCGCAGATTAGATTCTAATGCAGAGGAGCTGTTGTTATTAGATGCTTCGCGACGGCTTATTGCGTTCAGTGATGCGAAACGTAATGCGAGTAGTAACCTCTTTTCAAATAACTTTCCCGATGAAAATGTCTTTCGAATACTGGATAGTAAAGGTTTCTATTTAGGTTTAGAGCCTGATGGTAAGGGTAAAGGGGGGATTAATGCGAGAGTTGCAGTGACACTGCAAAAAACCCGTTGGAGTAAAAAGTATATTTTGACGGGCTTGTTTCCTTCAAGCCATCGTTTTGCCTCCTTAGCTGACAGTGTGGAACAAGCACGAGGGGAGTATCAAGAGCTTAAATTGAAAAATAACAGTTTAAAATATGGCTTTCGTTTGAGCTTATTGCTTATTATGTTGCTTACTATTTTATTCTCATTAGGGGCAGCTTTCATTTATTCTAAACGTCTGACTCAGCCTATTAGTGTTTTATTAGATGGTACTGAGGCCGTGGCTTCAGGGGATTTACAGACTAAGTTAACCGTACACAAAAGTAATGATTTTGCACCTTTGGCTCGTTCTTTTAATACGATGACAAGTCGGCTTTTTGATGCGCGAAAAGAGCGAGAAGAAAGCCAGTTACAAGTACAGCGCCAACATGACTATCTTAATATTGTACTGGATCATTTGACCTCAGGTGTTATTACACTGACATCCGACCATATTGTACGTCGTATCAATGTAGCGGCTAATGACTTATTAAAAATTGATGGTAAAGTCATTAATCAGCGATTGGAGTTAGCGATTGATGGTAGACCTTTCTTTACTGATTTTGTTACAACCATATTGCCCTTCCTTAATGCAAATAAAAAAGGAGAGTGGCGTACCGAAGTCGTGATTGTACAAAAGAATCGACGTTATTTGTTGCTCTGTCGTGGAGCGCCTTTGCCACATTTGTTGAGTGGAGAAAGTGGTACCGTATTGGTATTTGATGATATGACCGAAATTGTACAGGCTGAGCATGATGCTGCATGGTCTGAGGTCGCTATGCGTTTAGCGCATGAAATCAAAAACCCACTAACACCAATTCAGCTCTCAGCGGAACGTT
The DNA here is from genome assembly GCA_023144895.1 of Thiotrichaceae bacterium. Taxonomy (GTDB): domain Bacteria; phylum Pseudomonadota; class Gammaproteobacteria; order Thiotrichales; family Thiotrichaceae; genus HyVt-477. The sequence goes on along the minus strand of JAGLEV010000054.1, from coordinate 9,855 downwards.
TACAGTATCGATTATTACCTGAATTAAGTGAAAGCTCTCAGCAGTTACTTAAGCGTATGACGCAAACGATTACGCAACAAGTTGAGAATATGAAAACAATGGTGAATGCTTTTAGTGATTATGCAAAAACTCCGGCATTGCACCTACAGAAGATTGATGTCAACAATTTAATTAAAGATGTCGTAGACTTATACCAAGATATTGAAAAAGAAATTGAGATTGTTTTGCTACTCGGGAATGTCCCCGTCATTGCACTAGATAGTTTAAGGATGCGACAGGTTTTTGTTAATATTATAAAAAATTCACTAGAAGCCATGTCTAAGCAGAATAAAAAACATCAGTTAGTGATTTCTAGTGAGCTTAGTGGGCATAATAATATTATTATTTATTTTAATGATGACGGTCCTGGAGTTGATGAATCTCTTATTCAGCATATTTTTGACCCTTATATTAGTAGTAAAGAGCGCGGCAGTGGTTTAGGGTTAGCGATTGTTAAAAAAATTATTGAAGAACATTCTGGTCAGATAAGTGTGGGTCGAAGTCAAGCAGGGGGAGCTCAGTTTACCCTAAGTTTACCAGTGACCAGTGATAGCCAAGTCAAGGAGTTGATATGACATCAGAGAATATACTAGTAGTTGATGACGAACCCGATATTCGCCAGCTAGTAAAAGAAATTTTAGAAGATGAAGGTTACATCGTGGATACTGCTGAAAATGCAGCGGTAGCACGTGAAAAATGGAGTTTGCAAAAACCAGATCTTGTTTTGTTAGATATTTGGATGCCTAATGAAGATGGTATTTCTTTATTAAAAAGCTGGCAAGACTCAGGGCAATTGTGTTGCCCTGTTGTGATGATATCAGGACATGCCACAATAGAAACGGCTGTAGAAGCGACACGCCTAGGGGCGTATGACTTTATTGAAAAGCCTTTGTCGATGGCGAAAATGCTATTGACTATTGAAAATGGTCTGCGGGCAGGGCGCTTAGAGTCTGAGAATAAAAGCCTACGTGAACAAGTGACTGTGGGTCAAGAGCCTGTGGGATCAGGTGACACAATGGTTGCTTTACGTGAAACCGCCATTAAGTTTGCCAAGCAAAATGCTTCAGTGATCATTAATGGTGCTTTTGGTACGGGTAAAGAAATTCTTGCACGCTATATTCATAATAATAGTGAGCGCAATAGCTCTCCCTTTGTAAAAAGCATCGCGACTGATGATGACAATGTGGATATGGAAAAGCTACTATTTGGCTATGAAGAATCCAATAATGTGCATTATGGTTTGTTTGATGAGGCTAAAAAAGGGACGATTTATCTTAGCGATATTTCTGCCTTAGACCTAAAAACTCAGCGACGTTTAGTTGATATGCTGAAAAAAGGTGTGTTTCGTCGTCATAATGGGCGTAACGATGTCTGTTTTAATGCTCGTTTGATTGTATCATCTAGCCATGATTTGCGTGATGATATTGCGAGTGATAGCTTTGATAAAGAGTTGTATTACTTGCTAGATATGCTGCCGATTACTATCCCTATGTTGCGTGATCATGCAGAAGATGTGCCTGATTTGTTGAGCTACTATGTGGATTTGTTTACTGAAAAAGAAAGCCTACCGTATCGACACTTTTCTGTTGCAGCACAAAATTACCTGCGTAACTATCGTTGGCCTGGAAATATTCGTGAGTTAAAGAATCTAACACAACGTCTACTCATTCTTGGTACAGAAACTGAAATTTCTCAAGAAGAGGCCGAAGAAGCCCTTGGAAGTTATGTTATTCCTGTGTATGACGAGGGTATTGAGCAGTTACCTTCATCGGTTTATGAGTTGCCTTTGCGTCAAGCACGAGAGCAGTTTGAGCATGATTACTTATGCTGGCAATTACGCAAAGTTAAAGGTAATGTAAGTCAACTTGCACGAAGTGTAAAGATGGAGCGAACACATCTTTATCGTAAAATGCACACCTTAAATATAGACCCCAAAGACTTTAACTAATGACAGAAAATGTTCAGGGCAAGCCCGCTATTATTTTATTATCGGGAGGCATGGATTCAGCGACTGTGCTTGCCTTGGCTAAACGTCAAGGTTATCACTGTTATGCACTAAGCTTTTGCTATGGGCAGCGTCATAGTGCTGAATTGGACGCTGCGGCTAAGCTTGCTGAGCAGGCTGAAGTTGAACGCTATGAAGTGGTTGATCTGAGTTTATCGCAATTTGGTGGCTCAGCGCTGACCGATGAGTCGATTGATGTGCCAACACAAGAAGGTGAGGGCATCCCCGTTACTTATGTTCCTGCCCGCAATACGGTATTTCTGTCCATTGCCTTGGCATGGGCTGAAGTTATTCATGCACAAGATATTTTTATTGGTGTGAATGCTGTTGATTACTCTGGCTATCCAGACTGTCGCCCTGAGTTTATCGAGTCCTTTCAGGCTATGGCTAATCTTGCAACTAAGACTGCGGTTGAGGGTCATCCTTTTCAGATTCATACCCCTTTAATTGATCTAAGCAAAGGCGATATTATTCGACTGGGTATGGATTTAGGTGTCGATTATTTTCAGACGGTCACTTGCTACTCTGCTGATAGTAAAGGTAGAGCCTGTGGTCAATGTGATGCTTGTCGCTTACGCAAAATAGGCTTTCAAGAAGCGGGTTTAGACGATAAAACATATTATGTGTAAAAGATTTCTATAAAGTGTAAAAAAACACTTGTCACACCAAAAACCTCGTGTATACTTCCGCACTCTTTGGAGTACATCCTAAAGAAGCAAAGGGCCGTTAGCTCAGCCGGTAGAGCAGTTGACTTTTAATCAATTGGTCGAGCGTTCGAATCGCTCACGGCCCACCATATTTTTATAAAAAGACTTGCTACTGTTTTCAGTAGCAGGTCTTTTTTTTGCTTTTATTTTTATCGTGCCGTATTGCTTGTCAATGTGGCAGACACCTATTGAAAGCAGGTGAAAGCATAATAATCATACGCTTTAGAATTCCTGTAAATTATATGTTTTATTGCTTTTTGCTAAGGTTTTAGCATACGATTCTCTCACTTTTTTTGATGAAACAATAAGCGACTTATTGTGCATTGAGAGAATAACCTTATTAATCATAGACGCAGGAATGACACCATGACTCATGAATTACCCGCACTACCTTACGCAAAAGACGCTTTAGAGCCACATATCTCCGCTGAGACTCTAGATTTTCATCATGACAAGCATCACCAAGCTTATGTGACTAATCTAAATAACCTCATTGCAGGAACAGATGATGCGTCTAAATCACTAGAAGACATTATTACTTCTGCTCCAGCAGGTGGTGTTTATAACAATGCAGCACAGGTTTGGAATCACACATTCTACTTTAACTGTCTTGCTGGCAATGCAGGTGGTGCACCTACAGGTGCAATTGCTGATGCAATTACTGCTGCTTTTGGCTCATTTGATGCATTTAAAGAAAAATTCTCAGCATCTGCTATCGGTAACTTCGGTTCTGGTTGGACTTGGTTGATTAAAAATGAAGATGGCACCGTTGAAATCTTCAATACAAGTAATGCAGGCTGTCCTTTATCAGAAGGAAAAAATCCTGTAATGACTATTGACGTATGGGAGCATGCTTATTACGTTGATAAACGTAATGCACGTCCTGCTTATGTTGCTGATTTCTGGAACTTAGTGAATTGGGACTTTGTTAACGAAAACTTCACCGCTTAAGTTAAAAGGGAAGTGATGTTTTGACCTCTTCAAGGTAGCATCACTTTCTATTTCTGTCATTGCCCTTCGATTTCATTCAGAAATCAACCCACCCTATAACCTTTCTATTGCTAAAAGTAATTGCCAATCTAAGTTGTTGATTCTATATTGTCACTCATTGACTTTTAAAATTAATTATTTGGACGTTCTTTATGAATCCATTAAAATCTATACTGGGAACCATTGTTTCTGGTTTTATTCTTGCTGTCATTATTGCCGTACTATTAGGTGGTTTTAGCTTTAACCTTTCTTCGATGATGGTGTGGCTTCATGTTATCGTTGGTATTGTTTGGATTGGCTTATTGTATTACTTTAACTTTGTACAAGTTCCAGCAGTAGGGCAGGCATTGGCTGATAAAGATCCAGGACCTGCTGCGATCAATAAATATGTCGCCCCTCGTGCTTTGCTTTGGTTTCGTTGGAGTGCGGTTGTCACATGGTTAACGGGTGTCGCTATGTTGGAAATTCATAAGCTCGGCTTTGTGCAAACTTTTCTTTTTAAAAACCCCAGTGAATTAGCCATCACGCTAAGTATTGGTGCATGGCTAGGAACGATTATGTTATTTAATGTTTGGGTTCTAATCTGGCCAAATCAAAAGAAAATCTTAGGCAAGGTTTCTGCAACAGATGAAGCGATTGCCAAAGCAAAAGTCATTGCCCTTATGGCATCACGTACTAATACCTTGCTTTCTATTCCTTTATTGATGTGTATGGTGGCTTGGGGGCATGGTGGTTTGGCTTTTTAGAGAGCTTTAATAAATGAACTTATATTTCAATGTCATGCAGTTATCATGAAAAAGCTGGAATCGTCGATTGATGAACAGAAAAAATACCGTGTTTTTTATCGATTAAGACAGAGTCATTTTATGTATTTGACCGTAAAAAGAGTGACTTTTGCAGTTTATTTGCAAGAAAAAGTGCTTTAATAGGCTGTGAAGTGCTCAATTTACTATCATTTCTATAAAGTTAAGTTATTGTTTTTTATCTATATAAATAATTAAACCGAATTTTTTTAGTGGTTTTTTAAAGTAATGATCGTATGTTTTAGTGTTCTGCCGTTATAATGCCGTAGCAGAATTCTGCGTTTAAATATTATTAAGTAAAGAGAAAAGTTATGGCAAAAGGTACAGTGAAGTGGTTCAATGCAGAAAAAGGATTCGGTTTTATCACTCCAGAAGATGGTGGTAAGGATCTATTTGTACACCATTCAGATATCGAAAGTGGTGGCGGTTACGCAACACTTAACGATGGTCAAGTAGTAGAGTTTGAAGTTGGTGAGGGTCAGAAAGGTCCTTGTGCAAAAAATGTTGTGCCTTCTTAAGCTCATCTAAGATATTGATCTAATATCGAATACAGCTGTAGGACTGCGTTCTACAGTTGTTGTTTAAAGTCATCTCGTTCTAAAAAATTCTAAACTACAAACCTTCACATTCAATAACATCACATGACTGTCCTATAGTCATTACTCAGGTGTTTTTGTAGAAAAATCCAATTCAGTACACAAATATAAGTTACCTACTCTCAATGTCAGGGTTCAGGTATAATTGCGTCTTCAAATTTCATCAAAATAGATAGAATCAATAATGGATAAGACATACAACCCAACAGGCATCGAACAACATTGGTATAAAAAATGGGAGGAGCGGGGTTATTTCACTCCTAAATCAGCAGAAGATGCTTATTGTATCATGCTGCCACCCCCTAATGTCACGGGTACGTTACATATGGGGCATGCGTTCCAGCACACCATTATTGATGTCTTAACACGTTATCATCGCATGAAGGGTAAAGAGACTCTTTGGCAGCCAGGAACAGATCATGCGGGAATCGCTACTCAAATGGTGGTTGAGCGCCAGCTAGAGGCTGAAGGAACTAGTCGTCATGAGTTAGGGCGTGAGAAATTTTTAGAGCGAGTTTGGCAGTGGAAAGAGCAATCAGGTGATCGTATTACACAGCAAATGCGTGACCTAGGTGCATCTGCTGATTGGAATCGTCAGCGCTTTACGATGGATGATGGTTTATCTGATGCGGTAACTGAAACCTTTGAGAAGCTTTATGATGAAGGTTTGATTTATCGTGGGAATCGCTTGGTTAACTGGGATCCTGTTCTTCATACCGCACTTTCTGATATCGAAGTGATTTCTGAAGAAGAACAAGGTCATATGTGGCATATTCGCTATCCTATTGCAGATGATGCAGGGCAAGCGACTGATGCGTTTTTAACAGTGGCAACGACCCGTCCAGAAACACTATTAGGTGACTCTGGTGTGGCAGTGAATCCAGAGGATGATCGCTACAAACACCTTATTGGTCAGCAGATTGTTTTACCTTTAGCCAATCGCTTGATTCCTATTGTAGGTGATGAACATGCTGACCCAGAAAAGGGTACAGGTTGCGTTAAAATTACACCCGCTCATGATTTTAATGACTATGAAGTCGGTCAGCGCCATGACTTGGCTTTAATTAATATCTTGACGATTGATGCGACGTTAAATGATGTTGCGCCCGAAAAATATCAAGGTCTAGATCGCTATGATGCGCGTAAGATTATTGTTGAAGACTTGGATGCGCTGGGTCTACTAGTCGAAGTAAAAGATCATACTTTGATGGTTCCACGTGGTGAGCGTTCATCTACCGTGATCGAGCCTTATCTCACTAATCAGTGGTATGTAAAAATAGAGAGCTTGGCAAAGCCTGCTATTGAGGCAGTTGAAACAGGAAAGATTCGCTTTGTCCCTGATAACTATAAAAACATGTACTATAGCTGGATGCGTGATATTCAAGACTGGTGTATCTCACGTCAGCTTTGGTGGGGGCATCGTATCCCTGCTTGGTATGATGAATCAGGCAAGATTTATGTCGGAAAAGATGAATCTGCGGTTAGAGCAAAGTATCAGCTAGAGGATGCTTTAGTTTTATCGCAGGATGAGGATGTGCTGGATACTTGGTTTAGTTCAGCACTTTGGCCTTTCTCTACCTTGGGCTGGCCAGAAGAGACGGATGAACAGAAAAAGTGGTATCCAACCAATGTGCTAGTCACAGGTTTTGATATTATTTTCTTCTGGGTGGCGCGAATGATTATGTTCGGGCTAAAGCTTAAAGGTGACGTTCCTTTTCATGAGGTTTACTTTCATGGCTTGGTGAAGGATGCTGATGGAAATAAAATGTCTAAATCTAAAGGCAATGTCCTTGATCCTTTAGATGTTATTCATGGTATCTCTTTGGAAAATTTATTAGAGAAGCGCACCAGTAATATGATGCAGGATTACCTTGCTGAGAAGGTTGCTAAACAAACTAAAGCACAATTCCCGAATGGTATTCCTGCTTTTGGTACTGATGCCATGCGTTTCTCATTTGCGGCAATGGCAACAACAGGGCGTGATGTGCGTTTTGATTTGAGTCGTATTGAAGGTTATCGTAACTTCTGTAATAAATTATGGAATGCTTCACGTTTTGTCATGATGCAAACGAAAGGCAAAGATGTTGGTCTGGGTAACGAAGAGAAGGCTTATTCTGTTGCTGATGAGTGGATTTTATCAGCACTACAAGATTTAAACTCAGAGGTTGCTAGCCAGCTTGAAAGTTATCGCTTTGATTTAGCGGCAAAGGCACTCTATGAGTTTACTTGGAATCAGTATTGTGATTGGTATTTGGAGTTAACCAAGCCTGTTTTGAGTGCGGACGAGAGTAGTGAAGCACAAAAGCGTGGCACGCGTCATACTTTGGTGCAGGTCTTAGAGGCTTTATTGCGCCTAATGCATCCCATTATGCCCTATCTTACAGAAGAAATTTGGCAGTCATTAAAGCCACTATCAGGTCAGCAAGGAGAGTCTATTATGTTAGCGGCTTATCCTGTTGCTGATCCATCGCAAGTTAATAAAGAGGCAACTGAAGCACTAGACTGGGTGAAACAGTTTATTTTAGGTATTCGTCGAATCCGTGCAGAGATGGATATTAAGCCTAGCCTGAAGCTTGCGGTATTGTTACAAGGTGCTTCTGAGGCAGATTTACAGCGCTATGAGCAAAATGCACTGACTATTAATTTTCTCGCTAAGTTGGAGAAAGTCACGCATTTAAAACAGGATGATGAAGCACCAGAATCAGCGACGGCCCTAGTTGGTGATATGAAAGTGTTGATTCCATTGGCTGGCTTGATTGACAAGGATGCAGAAACAGCACGTCTGAATAAGGAGATTGAAAAGGTACAAAAAAATCTTCAGGGTTTGGAGGGGCGTTTGTCTAATCCGAACTTTACTGACCGTGCACCAGAGAAGGTTGTTGATCAGGTGCGCGCTCAGCGGGCAGAGCAAACCAGTGCTTTGGAGCAGTTACAGCAACAGCTAGTAAAGATAGCAACACTGTAATATGAAATAGGGGCTTCCTTGCTAGAAGTCCCTATGCCTCAGTTATTTAACTTTCGATTGTACTTCATACATCTTTACGGCTTTGTTCATTTCAGTCAGCACTGCTAGGTTTAATGTCCCCAGCTCCTCTAGTGCTTTTTTATCTGTGCTTTCTTTTTTAATAATTTTAGATAAATCCTGCCATGATTTTTCAACAATAGCGAGCTGTTCTAAGGTTGCCTTGTCTTTTGTTTCTGGGAGGGATAGGGATTCATCACCTTTAACTAAGCCCTGTAGTGTTGTTTCAAAAAGCTTAATCGTTGCATCTAAGCTTTCTTGATTCTTTGTGATTTTGTGATCTTTGGCAATGAGTAAAAACTCTTTCGTCATTTTCTGTGTCAACATGCGCTGCTTGCCTGATAGATTGATCACGGTAGCTAAATCGTTAAGGTCTGACCCACTATTTTTAACATAGAGGCTAACCGCTTTATCCATTGCTTTTAATAGTGGGATATTATTTTCTGCAATTTCATTCAGTACCTTGCTATCTTTGGTATCTTTCTCAAAAAGAGCAAGTTTAGACTTAAAGCCTTTCCATAGCCCACTGACTTTTTTGAGCTGATCCAGTGTTTCAGTGTCGTTAGTCTTTGCTAGCTTTAATGAGGTGTCACCTTCTATTAAGCCTAAGAGGGTTTTGTCGAAGAGTTGAATGCTGTTATGTAGGTTCTCAATATTGTTATCAGTATTGATTCCTAAGCTGATGAGTAAAGCTTCTTTTGTCATTTTTTGTGTGAGCATGCGCTGTTTGCCTGACAAATTAACTTGAACAGCCATTTTCTCACTGGCTTCAGTAACTGCATTGCTAGTGATAGAGCTGAGTAAGGAGTTTATATCAGCTTTGGCAAGACTTAGTGGAGATATTGATAAAACTAGGGCAAGAGAGAGTAGGTATGATTTCATAGGTATGGGGTATCGTTATTAATTATAAGTATGATGAAGGTTTGTCGATCATTGTGATATTGAAAAATATAAGTGCTGAAAACCTCCTAGCTTTAATAATAGTTATCTTTAATAAAATTTTCTTTGATCTCTGTCATATCCCTTTGTGTGTATCTCTTGCTATCTTGTGGTTTTATTTCACAAATTAGTTATCGTTTTTCCTATAATGTATTTTTAACGACCGCTCAGGGGTTTGTTTTTCACAAGCTCTTGTAATTTATACTAAATAAAATAAAAGAAAATAAAATAAATAAAAGTTAATAAATGAGTTGACAAGAGTGCGAGTTTGGCAGAAAATGCCCGCTCTTTGCTGGAGGGGTTCCCGAGCGGCCAAAGGGGGCAGATTGTAAATCTGCTGGCACTGCCTTCGGAGGTTCGAATCCTCCCCCCTCCACCATTTTAATATCACTGTGTGGGTTTCCCTGTACAGTCTGAGTAGATCTCAGTATCGAGCGGGTGTCGTATATTGGTAATACCTCAGCCTTCCAAGCTGATGCGGCGGGTTCGATTCCCGCCACCCGCTCCAATTATTTATAAAAAGATTGAGTACCTGAGAATCTTCACAAGAGCAATCAGATCATTTGCCCATATGGCTCAGTCGGTAGAGCGCACCCTTGGTAAGGGTGAGGTCATCGGTTCAATTCCGATTATGGGCACCATTATTCTATTTTTAATCTCTTTAACGGGTATGAAACGATGTCTAAAGAAAAATTTGAACGTAACAAACCCCATGTAAACGTGGGCACGATTGGTCACGTTGACCATGGAAAAA
>JAGLEV010000053.1 GCA_023144895.1 Thiotrichaceae bacterium | reverse complement strand
TTGGTTTAAACAAACATGAGCGCGCCCCTGATGCGAAGACATTTTGGGTTTTTAGAGAAAAACTAACGCAACTCAATCTTATTGAGAACGTGTTCAAAGCCTTCTTTCAACAACTCAATCAAGCAGGCTATACGACTTATATGAAAAAACCACTTTCTTATAGATTTTTAACTAAAAGTCTTCTTCTCTTCTTCAATCCACTGCTTAGCTTCTTGCAATATTTCGGCAGGCTTTTTTCCCTCAGTACTAATTTCAGGGCCAATACTAAAAGTAATCATCCCTGCGTTTTTTATAAATTGATGCTTTGGCCAGAACTCTCCTGAGTTATGTGCAATAGGGATGACAGGGTAACCTGCATGGCTAGCAAGTATGCCACCACCTAATTTAAAATTACCTAGCTTCTCTGGTGCAATACGCGTTCCTTCAGGGAAAATGCAAACCCATAAACCACTATCAAGCTTCTCTTTGCCAATCGTTTTGATTTGTTCTATCGCTGATTTTCCTGAGCTACGATTAATGGCAATCGGGCTGGAATGATATAATGCCCAGCCAAAGAAAGGAATGCGTAATAACTCACGTTTAAGTATCCATGAAAAAGCAGGAACTAATAAGGGTAGTGCCATCGTTTCATAGGTGGATTGATGGTTTGCAAAGACGATATAGGTTTTATTCCTATCCAGTTTATAACGATCAATGACCTGATACTTTAAGCCACAGGTTACATCAACCCAAAAAACTCCGAACCTTGCCCAGCCTATTAATATCTTCAAGCGTTTAGGAGAGGGGATGAAGAATAAGAACGGTGAGAGTAGCCCAAAGAATAAGGCATTCAGGAAGAACCCAACCCAAAATAGGCTGGCTCGAATCGTTAATAAGATTTTATTCATTGGCTTAATATAGTGAGTTGTTGAAGCATTATCTCTAGTGCCAAACCTCGATGACTAATTTTATTTTTTTCGTCAGGATCAAGTTCTGCGGAGCTGCATTGATGAGTCGGTACATAAAAAAGCGAGTCATAACCAAAACCATTATCCCCTGACTCCTTATTTAAAATAATACCTTCCCAGCTTGCATCAGCAATCAAAGGTGATGGATCTTCTGGGTGACGTACAAAGACAATACAGCAACGGAATCGAGCGGTACGTTGTGCTTCTTCAACGCCTTGCATTGAGGCTAATAATTTATCATTATTCGCTTGATCACCCTTACCGACTCCTGCATAACGGGCAGAGTAAATACCAGGCTGTCCATTGAGATAATCGACTTCAATACCCGAATCATCAGCTAATGCAGGTAAGCCACTATGTTCAGCAGCATTACGCGCTTTGATAATAGAATTTTCAACAAAGCTTAAACCATCTTCAATCGCTTCTGGGGTGTTAAATTGAGACTGTGGAATGATTTTAAAGTTAGCCGTTTCTAGTAAGCGCTTGAACTCTCTTAGTTTTCCTTGATTATCACTCGCTAGTACTATTTTATCAATCTTCATGCGTGTATTGCCTTGTTCTGTATGACCATGATTTCACTAATACCTTTTTCAGCCAATGTCAGCATATTATTCATTTCCTCACGGCTAAAGGCATGACCTTCAGCAGTACCTTGAACTTCAATGAATTGCCCATCATTGTTCATAACCACATTCATGTCCGTTTCTGCATTTGAGTCTTCAGGGTAATCAAGATCTACTACAGGCTCACCTTTATAGATACCAACAGAAACAGAGGCAATTTGAGTATGAAGAGGGTTTTCACTTATTTTATCACTGGCTAATAAGCTTTCAATTGCATCCTGTAAAGCGACATAGCCACCACTGATAGAAGCCGTGCGAGTCCCGCCATCGGCTTGAATAACATCACAATCGATAACGATTTGACGTTCACCCAATTTGCCCATATCAACACAGGCGCGTAATGATCGACCAATCAGGCGTTGGATTTCGACAGTACGACCACCTTGTTTACCTGCCGCTGCTTCACGACGCATACGTGAATCGGTTGAGCGAGGTAACATACCATATTCTGCGGTTACCCAGCCTGTGCCTTTGCCACGCAGGAAAGGTGGAACACGTTCGTCAATACTGGCAGTACACAGTACTTTGGTGTCACCAAATTCAACCAAAACTGAACCTTCTGCATGTTTGGTATAATGACGGGTAAAAGAAACGGTGCGCATTTCATCGAGCGCTCTACCACTGGGTCGCATAGGAGAATCCTTGTTAAAAATTATGTGGACATGCTACTTGGAGATGGGGAGATATGCAATTCGCTTATTTCATTTTGAAAGGGTCTTTGCTGACTAAAAATGACACCATCAGTGCTTTATGTTCATCTGATTGCTCATGTAGCCATGTTCTGACCAATTTTAAACGAGAATAGTTTTCTTTACCGATAGCATTAATTATTAAGTGCTCACGGTTAAGTTGCTGTTGTAGCGGCGCTAACTGTGATTGCCTCTCGGTACTGAAAACATCAGTGAGCTTATCAGCAACCCTTTTTTCCTGCATTTGTTGCCACTCACCCTTGTCTAACCAAAAAGATTTGCTGGTTTGCCCCCAATGGAGTTGATGTTTGATATCACTGGTGACGCTAAAAGGAATAAGAGGCTCTTGGGTTTTAGGGCAAATGAGAGGGGTTGTCATATTAGGTTCGACTTCAACATCAATTTCCTCCACTACCGCTTGTTCAATAGTTTGCGATTTTACCCAATCAATATAATGTGCCAAACGTATCCAGTGACCTTCGCATTGAGGGCATTGCTGGCTAATGAGTTGGGGTTCTATCTGGCTTGCTTTAAGTGTTACAGAAGAGCAATTAGGACAATTTATGGACATAATGAATGACTCACTTTTAATTTTATTTATCGATAGGATCGCTTCGGCTTGTCAAATAACGGGCTAAAATTTGTCCTATATTGTTTGTCTGTAGGACAGTCTTCAGGTCGCTTAAGTGACGAAACTAAAGTCCGTCTATCTATCAACGGTGATTATATGGCTTTAAAATTTGCTCGTAGACCAACGATATCGATAGAGGTCACTTTTATTGTGAGTTCTTGATTCAATTCAAAAGCAGCTTGGTTACGTAGTCGAGGCTCTAAGGCAAGACCTGGCATAATAACGGTTGTATTACGATCATCGATATTGACGACAATCGCATCACCTTGCCAGTCATTATGTTGCTTTAAATAGAGCATTTTCCAATGCTGATTAGAGAAGCGCTCTGCTTTACGAGCAGCATACGAAGCTTCATCGGCTAAGCCAATACGTTCAATTAAATCACTGGATTCTAGTAATGGTTGGTCGGTCAAAAAAGCTCTTAGTTGCTGGTGTACGACTAAGTCTAAATAACGACGTAAAGGGCTAGTCACACGGGTGTAGCTTGATAAGCCTAAACCAAAATGTGATTCGGGCACAGAGGCATGACGTGAAGGTTTAAAATGACGACGATAAGCATAGTGTTCAGAAGGTTTTTCTGGATATTGAATTTCTTCTGGTTCAGGCTGAGAAGCAAAAGGAATGGGAATATTATTGTCTTGTGCAAAGAGTGAAATCGCTTCACCTGCAGCAAGCATACATTCACCCACTAGTTGACGGCTACCTGTTTGCTGGTATGGCTCTACAAAAATTTCACCGTCTTTAACGAAGATATTAACATCGGGTAAATCCAACATAGCCGCATCATTGTCCATTCGACGTTGACGATAACGATTGGCAATAGTATTGATTTCTGCAAAGGTCGTTTCTAGTGCATTATCAGCATCACCATAGGTTGTGCGAGTGACTTTTATTTGTGAGAAACAAACCTTTATATTTTCTAATTGACCATTATCAGCCACTTTAAAACCAATAGAAAGTGCGGGGCTGGTTTCATGTAATCCTAAACCTAATTGTTCGGTAATCCCTCTGGGTAACATGTGCCTGACTTGGTCAGGGAGATACAGGTTAGTACCACGAGAGCGTGCTTCAATATCTAATTCAGAATCTGGAGCAATGAGCGAAGAGGCATCGGCAATATGTACCCATAAATAATCACCATCGATAGAGATAGCATCATCAGGATCTTGATTACCCACATCATCGATCGCCCATGCCGTTAGGTGTTGTAAGTCAAGGCGCTCGCACTCAATAGCGGCGGGAATCTCAAGTTCAGGCTTGCTCATGTCCACACCTAAGCGACGGGGCCATGGATTATATTCTTCTTGCCAGTAGCCTAGTCGTAATAATAATTTGTGAGCATCTTCTTTGCTTTCGCGAAGACCGATTGCTTTCATGATACGGCTATTTTCACGTTCACCACAGGCTAGCTGTTCTACATCAACAAGGTGGGTGTAATCTTCGGTTTCAATTTGGGCATTTTTAATACGCTCTAGTAATGAACTCCATGCATCTTTTTGTGCTTTTTTAGTCGCACGTTGTTCTTTCTCAGCAGCAATAAGCGCTAAAGGACGCACAACAATGGCATCAACAGTACCTTCAAAATAAAGTCCATCAGCGATTAACATCCAGCTTGACCATGCTGTTTGTGGAGTATATTCACCGTATAAATAATCGGCTAAATCTTTGAGTGATGTTGTTTCACCTTCTAATAATTCTAAGGTTTCATCTAAGCTATCTAATGATTCTGGAAGGCTCATATCTAATGTGTTGACATCGCCTACAGGGCCTGGATGCAATAGGGTAATATCTTTATCACGAACCCGTTTTGTCGTCTTAAAGAATAAAATTTCAATTTTATCGTTCAGGTCAATTACGACGGCTGCTTTGGCTTTGTAGCAAACTAAAGCGCCTGATTTTAATTCTGTCATTGATAGCTTCTGTGAGGGTTAATCGGTACTTATAGTAGTAGACTCCCGTTAGTCATTGATGAACTAAAGTTTAACCTACCTTCGTTATTTAGGAAGTGATTCCATGTTACTTATTCTAACGTATTTCAGCCGTGTATAGAGAATATAAATTATCAAATAGGTGTGCTCAATAAATAGAAATAGGGTGTTTTTTATGAGTTTTATTGCTAACTAAATAGGTGGAAATTAGGGTGAATGGAAAAAACTGTATATAAAATATACATTTGGAGGAATAACTTATTTTTTATAATTACTTTTATTTCAATTACTTACATGTTAGACAGGGCATTGGTCTTTTATATCTTGCTCAAAATTTTACCCTGTGGTTTTATATAATACGTTTTCTGCACAAAGAGAACCACAGGGGCTTGGTTAAATTCTTATATTAGTAAAATTGACCAAAATTTCGAGTCATCTCTGGATGGCAAAAGTTGAATATACTAAAAAATACAGCTAGGTTATTTCTCTAACCTAATCCTATGGACTGGTAAAAATAACATCATGATAGTGAATGACTTGACTTGGTTCTCACTATATTTGGATTGGTACATGATTTATTAAGCTGTTATTAGATAATAATAATAATAATAATAATATGAAAAATAAAATAATAAGAAGAACCTTATTGTCGGTATTAATTAGTTCTGTTTTTCTAACACCTAGTTATGCTTGGGGTGAATCAATAAACTATCAGATTGCACGGTCAGAACCTCTAAACCCAAGAACTAATGCAGAAATTGTCACGTATAAGATAGAGTTAGCTAGTGGCACGTTAATAACAATAGATAATATACTTTTTGTCTTTGATGCTGGGGGGGGGACTGCTTCAGTAGAGGCTTTAGGCAACGATGAGAAAGTATATTTAGTTCATATTACCACGAAAGAAATAGGTAATATTATGATTAAACTTAAAAATGTCGATCCTAATATTAATTTTACTGCTGATTCTGATTTACCTTTTTATAAATTAGACAAGGTTCCGCCTGCTGTTCCTGAGATGACTTCATCAGTAATTAACTTTAATAAACAGCCGACATTAAAGGGAACGGGTGAGGTTGGTAGTCGTATTGATGTGACTATTGAAGGGGTTGATGGTAGTTGCGATACGATTGTTGAACCTGATGGTACATGGGAGTGTGAGGTTCCTTCTCAACTAGATTATGACACATATACTGTTGCGGCGGTAAGTAGTGATGATTTAGGTAATAAGGGTGAACCGACAACGATGCCGATTCGTATTATGAGCCCAGTGGGTGACTATGATAATGATGGGCTTAGCAATACTGTTGAGGTGAATTTGACTGGTACTGATCCAGCGAAGGTTGATACTGATGGTGATGGGATTGATGATAAAACTGAAGTAGGAGGAGATATTAATAATCCTATTGATAGTAATAATGATAATAAAATTGATGCTCTTGATCCTATGGATGACTGGGATGGTGATGGAATAGGAACAGGACTAGAAACAGCATTAGGATCAAACCCAAGGAAGATTGATACTGATGGTGATGGTATTAATGACAATATTGAAGCGGAATTAGCTGGCTTGACTGATACGGATAATGATGGCATTCCTGATGTCTTTGATGTTGATCAAATAGTCGGCGGTATTGATACCAATGGTGATGGGATCGATGATAGTGCTAAATTAGTGGATACTGATGGTGATCAAGTCACTAATATTCTTGATATTGATAGTGATGGCGATGGCATTCCTGATATCATTGAAGGGAGTGGGGATACGGATAATGATGGTGTTCCTAACTATCGTGATACGGATTCGGATGGTGATGGCATTCTAGATGCAATGGAAGCAGGAACGGGTACGGATACAGATGGTGATGGTATTGATGACCTCTTTGATGTGGATCAGGTGGGTGGGACAGATGCGAATAATGATGGTATTGATGATCGCTTTAATGGGGGAGCAGGTTTAACCGATTCAGATAATGACGGCACTCCTGATATTTTTGATGCTGACAGTGATAATGATGGTATTCCTGATATTGTTGAAGGGATCGCTGATACGGATAATAATGGAATTCCTAACTACCGAGATACGGATTCAGACGGTGATGGTATTCTCGATTCAGCAGAAGCTGGTACAGGAACGGATACGGACAATGATGGGATTGATGACCTATTTGATGTGAATCAAATAGGTGGGATGGATGCTAATCATGATGGTATTGATGATCGCTTTAATGGTGGATTAGGTTTAGCGGATAAGGATAGTGACGGTACTCCTGATATTTTTGATACTGACAGTGATAATGATGGTATTCCTGATATTGTTGAAGGGGTAGTTGATACCGATAATGATGGTATTCCTAACTACCGAGATACGGATTCAGACGGTGATGGTATTCTGGATGCGATGGAAGCCGAAACGGGTACGGATACGGATGGTGATGGCATTGATGACCTATTTGATGTAACTCAAACGAACGGAACTGATGCGAATAATGATGGCATTGATGATCGCTTTAATGGGGGGGCAGGTTTAACCGACAAAGATAATGATGGCACTCCTGATATTTTTGATACTGACAGTGATAATGACGGTATTCCTGATATTGTTGAAGGGATTGGAGATACGGATAATGACGGTATTCCTAATTACCGAGATACGGATTCAGACGGTGATGGTATTCTCGATTCAGCAGAAGCTGAAACGGGTACCGATACGGATAATGATGGGATTGATGACCGCTTTGATGTGAATCAAACGGGCGGAACTGATGCCAATTATGATGGTATTGATGATAGCTTTAACGGGGGAGCAGGTTTAGCAGATAAAGATAATGACGGTACTCCTGATATTTTTGATACTGACAGTGATAATGACGGTATTCCTGATGCTGTTGAAGGCACTGGAGATAGCGACAATGATGGTATTCCTAACTATCGTGACATCGATTCTGATGGTGATGGCATTCCTGATATTGTTGAAGGCACTGGAGATACGGACGGTGATGGAGTTCCTAACTACCGTGATACCGATTCAGATGGTGATGGCATTCTCGATGCAATGGAAGCTGAAACAGGTACTGATACGGATGGTGATGGGATTGATGATCGCTTTGATGTCACTCAAACGGGCGGAACGGATGCCAATAATGATGGCATTGATGATAGCTTTAATGGGGGAGCAGGTTTAACCGACAAAGATAATGATGGTACTCCTGATATTTTTGATGCTGACAGTGATAATGATGGCATTCCTGATATTATTGAAGGAGTCGTTGATACTGATGGTGATGGCATTCCTAATTACCGTGATACGGATTCAGACGGTGATGGCATTCTGGATGCAATGGAAGCCGAAACAGGCACCGATACGGATAGTGATGGAATCGATGACCTCTTTGATGTGACTCAAACGGGCGGGGTGGATGCGAATAATGATGGCATTGATGATCGCTTTAATGGGGGAGCAGGTTTAGCGGATAAAGACAGTGATGGCACTCCTGATATCTTTGATGCTGATAGTGATAATGATGGCATTCCTGATATTGTTGAAGGGGGCGGGGATACAGATGGTGATGGTATTCCTAACTACCGAGATACGGATTCAGATGGTGATGGTATTCTTGACTCAGCAGAAGCTGAAACAGGTACGGACACGGATAATGATGGGGTTGATGATCGCTTTGATGTGAATCAAACGGGCGGAGTTGATGCGAATAATGATGGCATTGATGATGGCTTTAATGGGGGAGCAGGTTTAGCGGATAAAGACAGTGATGGCACTCCTGATATCTTTGATGCTGACAGTGATAATGATGGCATTCCCGATATTGTTGAAGGGGGTGGGGATACAGATAATGATGGTATTCCTAACTATCGAGATACCGATTCAGACGGTGATGGCATTCTAGATGCAGTAGAAGCTGAAACGGGTACTGATACCGATGGTGATGGAATCGATGACCGCTTTGATGTGACTCAGACGGGCGGAACGGATGCCAATAATGATGGTATTGATGATCGCTTTAATGCAGGAGCAGGTTTAGCAGACAAAGATAATGACGGTACTCCTGATATCTTTGATGCTGACAGTGATAATGATGGGATTCCTGATATTGTTGAAGGGACTGGAGATACGGATGGTGATGGGATTCCTAACTACCGAGATACGGATTCAGATGGTGATGGTATTCTTGACTCAGCAGAAGCTGAAACAGGTACGGACACGGATGGTGATGGCATTGATGACCTCTTTGATGTCACTCAAACGGGCGGGACGGATGCGAATAATGATGGTATTGATGATCGCTTTAATGGTGGAGCAGGTTTAACCGATAAAGATAATGACGGTACTCCTGATATTTTTGATGCTGACAGTGATAATGATGGTATTCCTGATATTGTTGAAGGGACTGGAGATACTGATAATGACGGGATTCCTAACTACCGAGATACCGATTCAGACGGTGATGGCATTCTCGATTCAGTAGAAGCTGAAACAGGTACGGACACGGATGGTGATGGGATCGATGATCACTTCGATGTCACTCAGACGGGTGGGATGGATGTTAATAATGATGGCATTGATGATCGCTTTAATGGTGGAGTGGGTTTAACCGATAAAGATAGTGACGGTACTCCTGATATCTTTGATATTGACAGTGATAATGATGGCATTCCTGATATTGTTGAAGGGGTAACCGATACGGATAATGACGGCATTCCTAACTATCGTGATACCGATTCAGACGGTGATGGCATTCTGGATGCAATGGAAGCCGAAACGGGTACTGATACGGATGGTGATGGGATTGATGACCGCTTTGATGTAGATCAGACCAGTGGAACCGATGCGAATAATGATGGCATTGATGATCGCTTTAATGGTGGAGTGGGTTTAACCGATAAAGACAGTGACGGTACTCCTGATATCTTTGATGCCGATAGTGATAATGATGGCATTCCTGATATTGTTGAAGGCACTGGAGATACTGATAATGATGGTATTCCTAACTACCGTGATACCGATTCAGATGGTGATGGCATTCTCGATGCAATGGAAGCTGAAACAGGTACTGATACGGATGGTGATGGGATTGATGATCGCTTTGATGTCACTCAAACGGGCGGAACGGATGCCAATAATGATGGCATTGATGATAGCTTTAATGCGGGAGCAGGTTTAACCGATAAAGATAATGACGGTACGCCTGATATTTTTGATGTTGACAGTGATAATGATGGTATTCCTGATGTTATTGAAGGGGTAGTTGATACCGATAATGATGGTATTCCTAACTACCGAGATACCGATTCAGACGGTGATGGCATTCTTGATTCAGTAGAAGCTGAAACGGGTACCGATACGGATGGTGATGGGATCGATGATCGCTTTGATGTGACTCAGACGGGCGGAACGGATGCGAATAATGATGGCATTGATGATCGCTTTAATGGGGGAGCAGGTTTAACCGATAAAGACAATGACGGTACTCCCGATATCTTTGATATTGATAGTGATAATGATGGGATTCCTGATATTGTTGAAGGGATAACCGATACCGATAATGACGGCATTCCTAATTACCGAGATACCGATTCAGACGGTGATGGCATTCTTGATTCAGCAGAAGCTGAAACAGGCACCGATACCGATAATGATGGAATCGATGATCGCTTTGATGTGAACCAAACGGGTGGGACGGATGCCAATAATGATGGCATTGATGATCGCTTTAATGGGGGAGCAGATTTAACGGATAAAGATAATGACGGTACTCCTGATCTCTTTGATGCTGACAGTGATAATGATGGTATTCCTGATATTGTTGAAGGGAGTGGAGATGTAGATGGTGATGGTATTCCTAATTACCGAGATACCGATTCTGATGGTGATGGCATTCTGGATGCAATAGAAGCTGAAACGGGTACTGATACAGATGGTGATGGGATTGATGACCTCTTTGATGTGGATCAGACGAGTGGAACTGATGCGAATAATGATGGCATTGATGATCGCTTTAATGGGGGAGTGGGCTTAACCGATAAAGATAATGACGGTACTCCTGATTTCTTTGATACTGACAGTGATAATGATGGTATTCCTGATATTATTGAAGGAGTAACCGATACCGATAATGATGGTATTCCTAACTACCGAGATACAGATTCAGATGGTGATGGTATTCTTGATTCACTAGAAGCAGGCATAGGGACGGATACAGACAATGATGGTATTGATGACCGTTTTGATATAACTCAAACAGGAGGTACGGATGCTAATGGTGATGGTATTGATGACCGCTTTAATGGGGGTATAGGTTTAATGGATACTGACAGTGATGGAATTCCAGATATCTATGACTTAGACAGTGATAATGATGGTATTCCTGATATTGTTGAAGGTAAAGGTGATAGAGATAATGATGGTATTCCTGATTATCTTGATTTAGATTCCGATGGTGATGGTGTCCCTGATGCGGTGGAAGCGGGCATAGGCAATGACGATGATGGTGATGGTATTGATGATTATTTTGATGTCAGTCAGACAGGTGGCCCTGATACGAATAATGATGGCATTGATGATCGTTTCACTAATGGCGTAGGCTTGCCTGATAGTGATGATGACGGCATTCCAAATATCTATGATTTAGATAGTGATAATGATGGTATTCCTGATGTTGTTGAAGGTTTTATTGATAAAGATAATGACGGCACTCCTAACTACTTAGATTCAGACTCTGATGGTGATGGGGTTTCTGATGCTGCTGAGGCTCGTACTGGTAAAGATACGGATGGTGATGGTATTGATGATCGCTATGATGTGGATCAAACGGGTGGAGATGATGTCAATAATGATGGTGTTGATGACAATGTTCCTAATAAGGATTACCTGAACACTGGAAATGATAGTGATGGCGATGGATTGAGTAATGAGGTTGAGCTGGCATTAGGGCTAGATCCAACAAAATCCGATACTGATGGTAATGGTACGCTTGATGGTCTGGAAGATGGTGATGGGGATGGGCTGAATAATGCACTTGAAGTAAAGCTTAACTCTGATCCAGTGAAAACAGATACTGATGGTAATGGTACTCCTGATGGCTTAGAAGATAATGATGGTGATGGTCTGACTAACCTCATTGAGATGTTGGCTGGTCTAGATCCTACCGATACCGATACTGATGATGATGGCTTTATTGATTCCTTGACGAATGACTGGGATGGTGACGGTATTAGTAATCTTGATGAAATCGGAGGGTCTCCTTTGATTGATGCTGATTATGATGGTATTCCTATCTATTTGGATGATGATGATAATGATAGAAATATTGTCAATAATAATAGAAAGATAGAATTCCCATTTGACCTAGACAATGATGGCTCTCTAAATGCCTTTGATGATGATGATGATGGGGATGGGAATGACCCTGATGATCAGCTACTGACACTTGATGAAGGTTCAGTTGATACCGATTATGATAATATTCCAGATTATCTTGAATCTAATACTGCTGATTTTGATGGTGATGGCTTGAAGGACTTTAATGATCCTGATGATGATAATGATGGCATTCCAACAGCAGACGAGGTGCCAACATTAGCAGATTATGCTAACGATATTGATAATGATGGTATTCCTGATTTTCTCGATGCAGATTCAACCAATCAGCAAGATATGGAAGATAGTAGTGGTGATACCGATCGTAATGGTTTAAGTGATATAACAGAATGTAAGAATATAGCACTGCCATGTGTTGACCTTAATAATGATACTTCTCCTGATTATATTGATCCTGATGATGATGGTGATGGTGTGAGTGATATTGATGAGATTGGTGGTAATCCTGTCACGCCATTAGATAGTGATAATGATGGTATTCCTAATTATCAGGAGTCTAATAATATCGATAGTGATGGTGATGGTATACCCGATCATCAAGATGATGATGATGATAATGACGGGGTTATTAATCGAGATGAGGGCACAGGTGATGCGGATGGTGATGGCATTCCTGACTATTTAGATCCAGATACGAATGCTGAAAATCCTGATGGTAACCCTAATGGTGATGCGGATGGTGATGGTGTTCCTGATCGAGTGGAGTGCCCAACAGGTATACCTTGCCCCGATTTAAATAATGATGGTATCCCAGATTATCAAAATGCTGATACACCGATACGCCAGAGACCTGTTGGTAGTGGTGGTAGTGGTGGTAGTGGTACTGGAGGTGCTGAAGAGCCCACTGATGGGGTAACATCGGTTGTTGGTGGTGGTGCTGGTGGCGTAATAGGAATGTATTGGTACTGGTTATTACTGCTAGCGGCTCCATTGAGAAAAATAATAAAAAAAATCAAAGGGTAATCCCATGCAAACTACACATAAGTTAAAATGCTGTGTTGTGTCTGGTGTTTTGCTAAGTCTGGCGAGTAGTCAGGCTTATGCTGAGCAATTAAAAAATTTGGAGGATAGTTGGTATGTCGGTGGGGCGATTGGTTTAAGTCATCTCAACCCTAATACTACGGGACAATATAAGGTACAGAGTACGGCGGATTTCTCAGCAACAGCCTATGCGGGTGTTGATATTTCTGAGCATTTAGGCGTTGAAGCTTTTTGGTCTAGGCTAGGTGAGAGTGAGGTACGTGGCTCTGATCATGATGCTAGTGTTAGCTACTCAGCAGTAGGTATGAATGCTATTTATCATTTGAAGCTTGATGATATTCCCATTATACCTTTTGTTAAAGCTGGTATTGCCAAGGTATCAACAAAGTCAAAGCATCCTGCAACATTTACACAGAAAAATAATTTTTCCTTATTTACTGGGGTTGGAGCAGAGTATGCTTTGGATAAGCAGTTTAGAATTCGAGCAGGATATGATTATTTCTCTAAAGATATTAGTCATCTTAATATAGGTTTGAATTGGTCTCCAAATGATCGAGACAACAATCCATTGCCCGATAGAAAAACAGCTATTATCGTACCTAAAAAGCCTAAGGCATTACCTGTAGCTAAAAAGCCCAAGGCACTACCTGCAGCACTGCCTAATATTGTAGCTGTTGCAAAGCCTCGCGTACCAATAGCTATTATAAAAAAAGCGGTTTATAGGAAACCGATTGTTGTAAAAACACCGGTTTACATGACTGCTCCACCACGACCTGATAGGATTAAGGTGATTAGTAGTAACTTGGCAGGTGGGTCTTTATTTGCAAGTAATAGCTCTTTGTTAACGGCTTTGGGTCGTCGTAAGATAATGGAACTCAATCATGAGATGATAAGCTCAAAAATGAAGATCTATAACATTGAAATTACAGGTCATACTGATAATCTAGGTTCCGATATTTATAACTTAAATCTATCGAGACGGCGATCTGAAGCGGTAGCTAATTTTTTACAGAGTAAAGGCATTCTTCGTCAAGTGATGACAGTGATTGGTTATGGTGAACAGCGTCCATTGGTTAGTAATAATACTGCCCAAGGTCGAGCAAGAAATCGTCGCGTCGAAATTAAGGTCAGTGGTGAGAGAACTTTGGTGACTAGAGGCTAAGCGGCTTTAGTTCCTATCAGGTTTTTATTGGAGGGCTACAGGTTCCAAGGATTGAATAGGGTGCTCGTTTACCCTAGACATCTATAGTTTCATTAACGATTTTGTTTTGCTATTGCCCGTCGTTCTTGAAAGAAAGTTTTTAAATCATGGGAGCATTCATTCTTTAAAACACCGCCTATGACTTCAATCTGGTGATTGTGGCGTTGGTCATTAAATAATGAAGACGGTTCATTGATGGCTTTTATCTTGGAATCATAAGCTGCAAAAACAAGGCGTTTAATGCGAGCATGAATCATTAGCCCTACACACATAGGGCAGGGTTCTAAAGTAACATAAAGCGTTGTATCAGGAATACGATAGTTCTCCAAATGCTGAGCTGCTGCACGGATTGCTATCATTTCAGCATGTGCAGAAGGATCATGTTGCTGGATAGGTTGGTTCCAGCCTTCACCGATAATAGTACCGTCTTTAACCACTAAGGCACCCACAGGCACCTCACCCATTGCCCGTGCTTTTTGTGCCAGCATGAGAGCTTGACGTATATAGTCCTCATGCTGAGCATATTCCTTATCTACTCCCATTCAATCGTAGCGGGTGGTTTACCAGAAATATCATAAGTCACTCGTGAAATTCCTGAAATCTCATTAATAATACGACTAGAGACATGATCTAAGAAATCATAGGGTAAATGTGCCCAGCGAGCCGTCATAAAGTCAATCGTTTCAACGGCACGTAGTGCAATAACATAGTCATAGCGACGACCATCACCGGTAACACCCACTGATTTTATTGGCAAAAATACTGCAAAGGCTTGTGATACTTTATTATAAAGATCGGCCTTATACAGTTCTTCAATAAAAATATAATCCGCTAAACGTAAGGTATCAGCAAACTCCTTCTTTACTGCACCTAAAATTCTGACCCCCAGACCTGGACCTGGAAAGGGATGGCGATAAACCATTTCTCGCTTTAAACCAAGCTCTATCCCTATTTCACGTACTTCATCTTTAAATAGCTCACGTAAAGGTTCAACTAATTTAAGTTTCATGTCATCAGGCAAACCACCCACATTATGGTGTGACTTAATCAAATGAGCCTTGCCCGTTTTAGCGCCTGCTGATTCAATAACATCAGGATAAATAGTCCCTTGTGCTAGCCAATTGGCATTGGGTAATTTGGCGGCTTCTTCATCAAAGATTTCAATAAACATATTGCCAATGATTTTGCGTTTTTTCTCAGGGTCAGTCACTCCCTCTAAAGCACTTAAAAATCGCTGCTCTGCATTCACACGAATCACATGAATGCCCATATTATTGGCAAATAAAGCCATGACTTGATCGCCTTCCTCATGGCGTAATAAACCCGTATCAACAAAAACACAGGTAAGTTGCTTACCAATAGCCTCATGTAAAATAGCAGCAACAACGGATGAATCAACACCGCCTGATAGACCAAGAATGACCTCATCACTCCCCACCTTCTGACGTACCGTTTGAATACTATTATCAATAATTTTGCTCGATGTCCAAAGTTGCTGACAGCCACAAATATCACTAGCAAAGCGCTGTAATATTGCTTTGCCTTGGTGTGTGTGAGTGACTTCTGGATGAAATTGCAAGCCATAATAATGACGTGATTCATCCGCAATGGCAGCAATAGGAGCACTTTCCGTACTGGCCATCAGTTTAAAACCATCCGGTAGGGAAACAACATGATCACCGTGCGACATCCATACATCAAGTAGCCCATGTCCTAGCTCATTCGTTTCATCTTGAATATCTTTTAATAATTGAGTATGACCTCGTGCTCGCACCTGTGCATAGCCATATTCATGCAAATCAGCAGATTCTACCTTACCACCTAGCTGGTTTGCCATCGTCTGCATACCATAGCAAATACCTAATATAGGGCAGCCTAGTTCAAATACTACTGTGGGTGCTTCTGGAGGATTCTCTGCAATAACAGATTCAGGGCCGCCAGAAAGAATTATGCCCTTCGCACCAAAGCGACGAATCTCATCCTCATCAGCATCCCAAGGGTATATCTCTGAGTAAACCCCAATTTCACGTATACGTCGGGCAATGAGTTGGGTATATTGTGATCCAAAATCGAGAATTAGAATACGATCATCATGGATTGTTGACATGGTAGGGGTTACCTTAAGCTCTGAATTGACCAATCATAAGCTTTACGGTAGCTTTGAACAAGCTTATGTCCGCGCTTATCTATATATCGGCTACACTACAGGTGACATTCATTGATTTATGAAGAGGTTAAAAGATAATCACCTTATAGTGAATGGTACAAGTTTGATCGATTTATTACTTCACTACGCATTGGATGCACTGAAGTAACGATTGCAAATATTATTTATATTTTTAATAAACCAATGAAATATTACCTAGTTATGTGATTTAATTTGGGTGGTGTTTTTCTAGGTTCCTAATTTGGGGAAGCAACAACTATGAGAATTTTTTTTGGATTGATTTTATTAACACTGGTTAGTTCAGTTTCTGCGGAAAGCTTATCAAGACAAGTTGAACGCGCTTTAGCCAGTTATCCTGAGCAAAGCAAGGCATCGAAGTCAAAGCCTATTGATATGAACTTAGTTTATAGTTTATTAGGTAAGCCACAGTCACAGACACAAAAAAGAAAAAAAAGAAGAACAACGTTAACTGATCGTGAATTACGAACCTTGGTATTGGATAAGCCTCAAAAGACACAAAAGCGCCGCTCTAGATCAAGAAGACGAAATCAGTCGTCAGATTGGCAGACCATCGCAAAGGAGTTCATGGGAAGTAGTCACCGTCGCCCATCATCACGTCAAAAGACAAGAACACGCTCCAAGCCATATCCTTATCGCAATGTTAGAAATGCGATATCAAAAGCGAGAAAAATGATTAATATTCGCTATGTTTGGGGTGGAACAACACCACGAGGGTTTGATTGTAGTGGTTTGGTACAATATACCTACCGCGCAGCAGGTATTCACCTTCCACGAACGGCGGCAACACAATTTAAAGCAACGAAGCATATTCGTCGTCAAAGAGATGCTCGCCCTGGTGATTTAGTCTTCTTCCATTTGCCGATTGCACGTAAAGTCTATATTAATCATGTGGGTATTTATATGGGGTCAAACCGTATACTACATGCACCTGGTGAAGGGACTCGTATTGCCATTGATAATATGGATGCTATTCGTTGGTCACAGTTTATTGTTGGTTATGGTCGTCCAATGAAAAAAGTAAGGTATTAATTTAAAGTCACTTTTGCATAAAATCTTCTTGTGAAAAAGTGACCTATTATTACAATAGTTCCCGTTTTATAGTAACTATAAAATAAATTGATGACGATTGAAGTCTACAGCCTTGATTTTTTATTGCTAAGAGATTGCAACCTCTCTTGCTTTATAACTAAAACGGGAACTCTTGTTATTATTACTAATAGCCTCAGTCATTAGTTAAACAAACACTCTGATTAAATTATTATTGAAGCCAATAAATTCTAATAATCGCTATGATTAATTATCAATCAGTCCTTTCCTTAAGTTTGAATACAGGCTGAGCCCCGCATACTGCGTTATGATTAATTTCTAGTCATACCAAAAGGGGCTTAAAAGTATAACAATTCTATCGATTGTTTTTACATTGATATTGGGTTTTATCACTACATAAAATTAGTAGTGTGATACCCTCTATCCAAGCATAGTAATATGCTTATCAATAGTCACTTCTCAATCATTTGAAATTAATCTATGTGTATAACTAGCAAGATTTTTACGTGGATTGAGAAATCAAAACAGAATATTGTTACCATTTCTCATCAGTTTGCTGTAGATACTCCAGAGTAAAGATCTTTTACTACTAAAACTTTGATAATAACAAAGGTCAATGAAATGATTGAAGAAACAGCTATTGTGACTCAGGTTCGTCAAAATTATGCCGAAATTGTCCCAGACTCTAATGAGTCATCATGTTCAAATTGCCAGTCAGGTGCAAGTTGTGGTTCTTTAAAAGAATTCTTTAGCTTTCTTTCACCCAAAGCAAAGCCTCAGTCTGCATTGCGAGTGAGTAACCCTATTTATGCCAAAACAGGGGATCATGTCGTGATTGGAGTAAAGCCCGATGCATTACTTGCAGGCTCTGTACTAGTGTATCTTATTCCTCTGGTTTTCTTATTAGTGGGTGCATTACTAGGGGATTTGATATTTACATCATTGAGCCTTAATGCTGAACTCGGTAGTATCCTTGTGGGTCTCTTTAGTTTTACTCTCAGTCTCTTTATTATCCGTGAAATTCTAAAATTACCCTCACTTGAGAAGCGTCTTGAAGCGGTTATTATTCGTGTTGTTCCAGTCGACTCATTGGCTCACTAAAATAGATCTTTTATCCTATTAGCCACAGGGCTAAACTTATGTCTACATAGACCTTAAAACGTCCTAAACAGTGTAATGTTAAAAACAATAATAATAATAATAATTTTTTGCTGTAGCATCAGTCAATTTGTGAGTGCTCATGGCCTACCTGACTTCACTCATTTAGTTAAGAAGCATAGTCCTGCCGTTGTTAATATTACGAGCTTTTCAGAAACAAGCTACAATGCTAACAACATTGATGATGCCAGTTCCTTCCAAATTAAAAAATCCAATCCTGTAAAAAATGGTGCAGGCTCTGGCTTTATTATTAGCCATAATGGTTATATATTAACAAATTACCATGTTGTTGCTAGTTCAGAGCTTATTCAAGTAAAACTCAGTGATCGTCGACACTTTTCTGCTGTTGTTGTCGGTTACGATACAGAAAGTGACTTAGCATTATTAAAAATAGAAGCTCAAGAACTACCAACGGTAACTATTGGAAGATCAAATGATTTACATGTTGGGGAGTGGGTGGCAGCGATTGGCTCACCTTTTGGTTTTGAATATACGATTACAGTCGGTGTGGTTAGCGGGCTAAATAGAAGTTTGCCTGCAGAAGGTTATGTGCCTTTCATACAAAGTGATGTTGCGATTAATCCGGGTAGTTCGGGTGGACCTTTATTCAACCTTGAAGGCGAAGTGATTGGTGTTAATTCGCAAATTTATAGCGAAACAGGGGGTTATATGGGGATTGCTTTTGCTATTCCTATCGATATTGCCTTTGATATTGCTAAGCAACTGAAAGAACAAGGTTATGTGACTAGAGGCAAGCTAGGAGCAAAAGTGCAGGATTTAAATGCAGACCTCGCTACCGCTTTTGGAATGCACAGTGTTGAAGGGGCATTAGTCACTGAAGTCGGAGAGAAAAGCCCTTCTAAAGGAATATTGAAAGCGGGTGATATTATTCTTTCTATTAATAACGTCAATGTACGCGGTAAGGCCGATTTACCCTATTTAATTGGTCCTTCCGTTGTTGGTAGTAAAGTGCCTGTTAAAGTATTTCGTCAAGGTAAAGTGCTGGAATTAAGTCTATTAATTACCCCTAAAAAAATTAAATATAAAAAATCAACAATAAAGAAGCATCTTGATGAGAGTAGTTTCGATTTAAGCTTGGGCTTATCCGTCTCTGATGCAAATAAAGAGAATAAGCACGTCTCAGGTGTTTATGTTCGTAAAGTAAAGCCTGGCAAGGCGTATCGAGCAGGGCTTCGTAAAGGTGATATTATTGTTGAGATGAATCAACTTCCTATCACAGAGACAAAGGATTTTGTTAAGATAGCTAAGAAGCTTCTACAAGGTGACATTGTACCTATCAGAATTTTGAGGAATAATAAGACACTTTATCTTGCTATTAATATTAACTAGGACTCAACTTGGATCTTATGGAAAACAGTGTCTCGGTATTAACTTTTTATTTGCGTGAAGGTTGTCATCTTTGTGATCAGGCTGAAAGGCAGTTGATTTTATTGCAAAAAGAACTTAACTTTAGTATCAACTTTATCGATATTGATGAACAAACAGAATTTTTAAAAAAATATAATGCAGATGTTCCTGTTTTGATGCTAGATAGTAAGGTACTATTTCGCCACTTTTATGATGAAAATAACATAAGGCAGGCACTCACTCATGGGTGAAGCAAACCAAAATATACGTAATTTTTCTATTATCGCTCATATTGATCATGGTAAATCCACATTATCAGACCGTTTTATACAAGTCTGTGGTGGGCTGAGTGATCGCGAAATGGAGAATCAAGTCCTTGATTCTATGGATTTAGAACGGGAACGTGGCATCACCATTAAAGCACAAAGTGTTTCTTTAGATTATCAATCAAAAGATGGTAATACCTATCACCTTAACTTTATTGATACGCCTGGGCATGTCGATTTCTCCTATGAAGTTTCACGCTCATTATCTGCTTGTGAAGGCGCTTTATTAGTGGTTGATGCTTCACAGGGCGTTGAGGCGCAAAGTGTTGCCAATTGTTATACTGCAATAGAACTGGACTTAGAAGTGGTTCCTGTTCTGAATAAAATAGACTTGCCAGCGGCGGATGTTGATAGAGTCAGCCAAGAAATAGAAGAAATCATTGGCTTAGATGCGACGGATGCAGTGCATTGTAGTGCGAAAACAGGGATTGGTATTACTGAGCTTTTAGAGCAGCTTGTTGAACGCATACCACCACCACAAGGTGATCCTGATGCACCTTTAAAAGCATTGATTATTGACTCTTGGTTTGATAACTATTTGGGTGTTGTTGCTTTAGTTCGTGTTTTTGATGGTACATTGAAAACTAAAACTAAGATTAGAGCAATGTCAACAGGTAATGACTTCTTAGTGGAGCGAACAGGGGTTTATAACCCTAAGTCTGTTGATAAGACGGAATTAGTGGTAGGGCAAGTGGGTTTTGTTATTGCAGGGATTAAAGACCTTTCAGGGGCAAAAGTAGGTGATACCTTTACTGACTCACATAATCCAGCCAAAAAAATACTAACAGGATTTAAAGAGGTTCAACCACGAGTCTTTGCTGGTATTTATCCTGTTAGCTCTGAGGACTATGAAAACCTTCGTGATGCATTAACAAAATTAACCTTAAATGATGCTTCACTACATTACGAGCCAGAAACCTCTCAGGCATTAGGCTTTGGTTTTCGTTGTGGTTTCTTGGGTATGCTCCATATGGAGATTATTCAAGAGCGACTTGAACGTGAATATGACCTAGACTTAATTACAACTGCGCCAACGGTTACTTATGAGGTATTAAAAACAGATGGGGAAATACTGATGATTCATAACCCATCACAGTTGCCTCCTATTAATAAAATTGAAGAAATACGAGAACCCATTATTAGAGGGACTATACTTGTTCCTAGTGATTATGTGGGTAATATTATTAATCTTTGTATTTCTAAACGTGGTGTGCAGAAAAAAATGCAATACTTGGGCAATCAAGTCACGCTAGAATATGAATTACCTTTAAGTGAAGTTGTTTTAGACTTCTTTGACCGACTAAAATCCGTCAGTCGTGGTTATGCTTCATTTGATTATGAATTAGATCGTTATGAAGTCGGTGATTTAGTGAAGTTAGATATACTGATTAATAGTGAATCGGTGGATGCTTTATCATTAATTGTGCATCGTGACTTTTCACAAAATAAAGGTCGTGATCTTGCTTCACGGATGAAAAAAATAATACCGCGACAAATGTTTGATGTCGCAATACAGGCTGCGATAGGAACGAATATTATTGCTCGTACCAATGTGAAAGCCTTACGTAAAAATGTTACTGCTAAATGTTATGGTGGTGATGTTTCTAGAAAACGAAAATTATTAGAAAAGCAGAAGGCTGGAAAAAAACGAATGAAACAAGTGGGGAGTGTTGAAATACCCCAAGAGGCCTTTCTTGCAGTATTGAGAGTAGATGATAAATGATTGAAAATTTTTATTTAGATATTGAATTTTGGTTTGTTTTAGTGACGGCAATCGCTGCGATTATCGTATTGATTAGCTGGATTGCTAATAGAGGAAAACTAAACAAGAAAGAAAAGCCTGCTTTTATTGTTGATATTGCACGTTCATTATTGCCCATATTATTAGTTGTTGTTGCTTTACGTTCTTTTATTGTTGAGCCTTTTAGAATTCCTTCGGGGTCGATGATGCCAACATTAGAAGTCGGTGATTTTATTTTGGTTAATAAATTCACTTATGGCATTCGATTACCCGTATTCCGTACTAAAATAATCTCAAATAATGATCCTGAGCGAGGTGATGTTTTTGTCTTCCGCTATCCAGAAAGACCATGGCAGAACTTTATTAAACGTGTTGTTGGTTTACCAGGAGATAAGATTGCTTGGGATAATGGTCGTTTATATGTTAATGATCAATTAATAGCTACTGAAGATAAAGGTTCCTATACGGCAATAGACCAACATGGTAATAAACATCCTTCAGTACGTTATGAAGAAGACCTAACAGGATTAAAACATGATATTATCCTTTATCCCCAAGGACCTATGGCTAAGGGAAGTGCAATAGTACCAGCAGGACAATACTTTGCGATGGGGGATAATCGCTTTGGTAGTCATGATAGTCGCTTTTGGGGATTTGTTCCTGAAGAGAACCTTGTCGGTAAAGCAATGGTTATTTGGATGCATTGGGCATCAAATAATGGTTACCTTAATGCTTCACGCATTGGTACCGTAATAAAATAAAAGTTGTCGGTCAGATTTTTTAGTCTGTCCGACAGTATAGAGCAAGCAATGGATTGCGTCGTAGACATAACCTGTTAATTATCAGGTCTAAATGTAGAGATACTTTTTGAAAAAATTAACAAAATATTTCGACAAACCATTCCTCGCTAGTATTAATTTTTTACTAGCGATTACCCATCGTAGTGCCGCAAGTGCACACAATGAGCGTTTGGAATTCCTTGGTGATAGTGTCTTAGGTGTCGTGATCACCAAGCAACTGTATGATTTGTTGCCTAGTGCCAGTGAAGGCTATCTGAGTCGGCTTAGGGCCTCCTTAGTGAATGCAGAAACACTGGCAGAAATCTCCAAAGAGTTATGTGTTGGTGACTATATCAAGCTAGGCCCTGGTGAGCTACGTGCTGGAGGTCATCGTCGTAATTCTATTTTAGCCGATGCCTTAGAAGCCATTATTGCTAGTGTCTATATTGAACAAGGCATGGAAGCAACTACTGAGTTTATTTTGGCAATCTATGATAGTCGCTTAAATGTTGGCTTATTGCCCTCAGAGCACTCTTTGAAAGACCCCAAAAGTCGGTTACAAGAAAAGTTACAAATGCATGGACATGATATTCCCCGATATACACTACTTACCGTAACAGGTGAGGCGCATAAACAAGAATTTAAAGCAGAATGTTTAATTAAAAGCTTGAAGATTCGTACAGAAGGTATGGCGAAAAGTCGTCGAAAGGCAGAGCAAAATGCCGCAGAAATGGCTTATCAACTGGTAAAACTATGACAAAAAAATGTGGATTTGTATCCATCGTCGGTCACCCCAATGTCGGCAAATCAACCTTATTAAATCTTTTGGTTGGCTATAAAATATCGGCAATTGCCAATAAACCCCAAACAACTCGTACCAATATACGTGGTATTATTACTGAAGATAATTATCAGCTAATACTGACAGACACACCAGGAATTCATCAACGCTCAGGTAATGCATTAAACCAAGTATTAAATAAAGAAGCAGTTGCCTCACTAGAGCAAGCCGATGCTGTGGTTATGATGGTCGAAGCAGGGCGCTGGACTGCGGAGGATGATCTTGTTATCTCACGCTTAAAGCATAGTCAATGCCCTGTGCTCTTATTGGTCAATAAAGTGGATATGATCAAAGATAAAACCAAGCTATTGGCTTATCTACAAAAAGTTTCTGGGCAACGTGTTTTTGATGACATCATTCCAATGTCAGCAACAAAGCAGATTAATACGGATGTCTTTCTTAAAAAAGCAGTAAGCTATCTGCCTATGGGTGATTTTATTTATCCTGCGGATTATATTACGGATAAACCCGTTAAAGATATTTGTAGCGAATTAATTCGTGAGCAGTTAGTTATTTACCTCCATCAAGAAATTCCCTATACGACCGCTGTTAATATCGAAAAATTTGAAGAAACTGAAAAAATAACAACCATACATGCCACCATTTGGGTGGGTAAGAAAGGTCAAAAAGGCATTGTTATTGGTAAAAAAGGTGCGACACTTAAGCGAATAGGAAGCTCTGGACGGATTGCTTTAGAAGAATTTCTTGATGCCAAGGTGATGTTAAAACTCTGGGTGAAAGTTGAGGAGCATTGGCAAAATAATCCTCGTCACTTAGGAGAGCTAGGAATCACTCGCACAACCTAAAAATCTACCATAAACTATGGAATCTGCTTTCATATTACACCGCCGCCCTTATCATGAACACAGTGTGTTGGTTGATTTACTCACAGAACATAGTGGGCGCATTACTTGTATTGCTAGAGTTGCCAAGAGAAAAGGCAAGATCATGCGAGGAACGATTGAGCCTTTTCGTCAGCTAGCGATTGAATGGTTTGGTCGAGGTGAAGTGCAGACACTAAGGCAGGTAGAAGAGCGACGACACTATGCTGTGCCTATTTCACAGATAGCAAGGGGGCTTTATTTTGGTGAGTTGATTCTTAAACTCTTGCCTAAAGAGCTAGCTGCACCAGAAGTTTTTACCGCCTACCAACAAGCGCTATTTGATCTTTCTTCAAATCATCAAGCGTTATATCTTACAGAAACTGATCTGCTAGCAAGCTTAGGTCTTGATTTTGTTACTCCCGTGACTCATAAAGAGAGTGTTCCCATTAATGCTCAGTATCACTATCAATATACGAGTGATGTAGGGATTGAGCTGGCAACACACACGACTCAAGGAATAAGACTATCGGGTCAACTTCTATTAAATTTATACCAAAAACTTCTTCTTGATGAATCACAACAAAAGCAGTATCGTCAGTTTTTAGATCACCTTATTAATCAACAGCTCGGTGGTCGGCCATTAAAAACAAGGAAATTTGCTTTTGAACACTAAACCCATCGCCCTCGGATTTAATATCGATCATATTATCAATATCCGTCAAGCTCGATTGACTCCATACCCTGATATTGTTGACGTCGTAGAATCAGTAGAACAGGCTGGAGCAGATGCAATTACATTGCATTTACGTGAAGATCGTCGTCATATTCAAGATAGTGATGTTGATGCAGTACGTGAGCATTGTAAAACACGTATGAATCTAGAAATGGCAGCAACGGACGAGATGACTCAGATTGCTTTAAAAATTCAGCCTGAAGATTGTTGTATTGTTCCAGAAAAGCGTGAAGAGCTCACCACAGAGGGAGGGCTTGATGTGGTGGGGGCTTTTGAGCGGATTAAAAACTGTACTCAAACATTGACTACCAATAATATTAAAGTCTCATTATTCATTGAGCCAAATATTGAGCATATTAAACGTGCTGTTGATATGGGCGCACCCGTGATTGAATTACATACAGGGCATTATGCTAATTACCATGGAGATGAGCAATCTAAAGAGTTAGAGCAGATTGCTAAAGCTGCTGATTTTGCTCATGCACAGGGAATTCAAGTCAATGCAGGGCATGGTTTGGATAATATTAATACATTGGCTATTGCTGCTTTGCCAGAAATTGTAGAGCTTAATATTGGACATTATCTTGTGGCACGATCTGTTTTTGTTGGACTAAAACAGGCGATTGAAGAAATGAAAGCTATTTTTGTTCAAGCAAGAAAATAATCCTTGAATATCATTGGGATTGGTACTGATTTAGTCGATATTAGGCGGATTGAAAAAATCCTGTCTAAATCAACGCGGGGTGAAAAATTTGCCCAGCGTATATTACATTCCAATGAGCTAATAAAGTTTAAGGATCACAAGCAAGCTGCTAGCTATCTTGCCAAACGCTTTGCAACTAAAGAAGCGGTTAGCAAAGCACTTGGGACGGGAATAGGTTCTTCAGTGCATTTTGGTGATATTGAAACTTATCATAATGAACTGGGTGCGCCTATGCTTAGACTGCATGGCAAGACTAAAGAATATGCTGAGCAGCGAGGCGTTGAAGTCACTTTTGTTTCATTGTCAGATGAGCGTTACTATGCGTTGAGTTATGTTATTTTGGTTGGGGCTGATTAATATTTTTTAGCATATTATTTGTATCTGAGTATCTAAAAAATATTAACACTACCAGTCTATTACTGCTTAGTTAAACGATCCTTCGATGAAGAAAATACATCAGCTAAGTTGACTCTTAACCAGTTCTTACTATTCTTTCGTGAAGACTTTCCACGATCCCCATTAGTTGCACTGATATGGAAGTTTTTATAAAAAATTTTATCATTAAATACCACCCTTAGCTCAAGGTCAATACCCTTGGGGGCATGTCCTTCATAAAAATTTATGTCTATCAATAAATCATCGATTTTAATACTGGATTTAGCTAAGTCTACAATTTCATATGAATTTTTTTTATTATTTGCATTAACTTTCTGAAGACTTCCATAAGCTACCGAGTCTTTATTTTTATAATAAATTTCAGATGAAAACTTATGAGGTTTAATGTGAAGGTCTAAATCACAATTTCTTTCTCCGCCTGTACAATCGTCATAGTTCCAACGCAACCCAACTTTTATTCTTCCATGTTTTGCTGTTGGAGCGCTAGGGTTAGTAATAATGGGAGTGTTAAATATTTCATCAAGATTATCACCTTTTTCTTCTTTTATGATGCTAACAATCTTTCGTTTCTTTTTCTTTTTTGAAAATATTTTACATGAGTATTTTCCTGTTTTATTTCTTATTTTAGTCACTGATTTGATCATTTCTAGGTTACTAGAATAAATGCCAAGTTCAGCAGATCGCTGACATGTATTGTAATGTATATACTTTAAGGGCAGACTGCTTCTTATATTATTTTTATTAGTATAAAAGTAATATATATTTTTTTGTTGTGTTGTGCGGATTGCCTTATTATTAATACTGTAGTTGGAAAATAAAGTCACTGCATCCTTAGTGGTTCTTATTTCTCTTGATATAAAAGTATTACTACCATAAATTATGAGGGAATAATTTTCTAATTCATCAATGTTTGCTTTTTCTGATAGAAGATCTACTAAATCAATAAAATTAATTCTATGCTGATTATTACTTGTTGCTTTATTTTTAGCTAGAAAATTTGCATAGCTACTTAGTTTTCTTCTGAAAAATCTTTCTTTCCCTCTTCGTGATGATGTGAATTTTTTAGGTATTTCAATAGCATCAATTTTTTTTAGTGTGATAGCATTATATATTTCAACACTATCCTCATCTTTTAGGCTAGATAAGAAACCAATAAAATATTGATGAAACTCTGCCGAGCTATTACTCGATATATTAGGAGATATTGCTACTATATAATTATTCCCAGCAAATACAGTGGAGCTGAATATAGAAACAAGCACAAGTATTATCTTTATTTTAAAATTGATCATATTAGCTAGATCCAAATTCTTCAATTTCACTTTTTATGCTCTCTAACTCTTGATTCAGTCTTTTCTCATGTAATTCCATTTTCTTCACATCCTTGTCATTGATTGTTTTTTCAAGCTCTTTTCTCTTTTTATAGCCATTATATGATAATTCATAATCAGTTTTTAGTAAGAATCGATTAGTATAAATTTCCTCAATCACCTTTTCCAATTCAGCCTTCATTCCCATAAAATAAATGATATGATTTTCTTGCTCAGCTAAAAAACTTTCTATCTTCTTATATTGTGGATTATTTTCTATGACTATTTTTTTTCTTTCATCATTCAGTCGAATAAGATGGTGTATCGCCAAAAACACCATAATCATTTCTAATATAATATGCACAGTAATGACAAAATAAATATTAGTAAATAGATTGGTAAAGAAATTACCTGTATTTCCTATGGAGAATTCGCCTCCTGTAACAACGGCAATAATTAAAGAAACATACATGGGTATCAATAGTATTAATAAAATTGAAATATTTTTAACTATCTTATCAATAGATTCTTTTTTTGTAACGGTGGAGACTGATAGCTTTAATAATATTCCACCAACAGAGGCAAAAAGTGCAGTGACCATGGCAGGGAAATAATCTAAAACACTTTCCCTAATAAAAGGGCTTCCTAGACCATCCCATGATGAGTATAAAATTGCAAAGAAGCTAACAGAAGAAAATAGTAATGCAAATGAGACTGTTGCAAAAATCATAAGATTAAATTTTATAACTTTTGCTTTATCCCATACAATTCCATCTTCTTCATAGGTTTGTAATGCAGAAATATTATCTTTAATTCCCTCTAGCTTTCGTAGGTTTTCATGCGCTTTTTTTTCAAATGAATCGAGATAGTGATTTACTTTATCCTGATATATTTCAACCCATTTTAATGAAAGCATACTCTCAATAAAATTATAAAAATCCTGATCTGGTTTTTTACTATACGCTGACAAAGTTGCAAACTTACTCACTTTATCAGTATCAACTTTATGGTTTTTGATGCTATCAGAGTATTCTGAAATTTTTGCCATGATACTATTAACATTATGAGTATCTAATTTTTCAACTGAAACATTATTAGTTGTTTTGTCATTGTTATCCTGCATACACTATATCATCTCTATAGGAAGGAAAAATAAATTCTATAATTTTGTTTAATCTTATCAATAGGATGATTAGACGATATTAGAAACAAGCTTATCGAATGCTGTTTGTCATCATATTTATAATTTTTTGCGCTGTAATTATTACTTTAATCAATAATATCCTATGAAGGTATATAAATTGCAATAGAGTACACCTTTCCTTGATAGTGTATAAATTTCCTTTTTATTTCTCTTTTTTAAATCAATATGACCGCTAACTAAGATAAGTTATGGATACTTTTTAATGCCCTTTACTGAATGATTAGAAAGACGATCAGTCAGTGATAAACTTAATAATAAAAGAATAGCTAAAAAAATAGTGATACATCACCTATTCACATCAGCAGTTCTTATTGCTTCTCTGAACCCTATTACAGAAGGATATAAAGTTTTGTGACCTTTGCCTTTTTTAGCAGATGGCACTACCAACCTCTAGCTAAAACCTAATGGAAACGGCTGTATTTCTATAAAAAGTTGCTATCACTTTACCCTTAGCCCTTGAATTTTAACAAATTATAAAATTTATTAACTATTTTTCAATACAAAAGACTGACTATTTTAGTCATTATTATAGAGTTATTAATGGTACAGGTCGAAATTTTCCCCATGATAGATTATTATTCCTATTAAAAAAACTATAATTTATAAAAGTCAATATATTTGCTTAGTTCCTCTGTGTAAGTTAACGGCATTATTTAATATAATTATTTGATTATATTAGTCTTATTTTTATTTCTTTCGTGTATCTTTGTTTGAAATTCAAATAAAATATCACTACCAATTTTTTTCATAGGAGGTAAAATTCCCCATCCCAGCTTTCTCAATACCAAGGACTCATCAAGTGAAAATAACAACACGTGCATTAATCGATATTAAATTAAATAACAAGTATTTACGTTTAAATACTAATGTTGACACCTTGAAAAAAAGTATTGAAAAAATTGGTTTAATTAATCCTATTACTCTTAATCAAGACAATGACTTATTAGCAGGATCACGACGTTTTCAAGCCATGTCTGAGCTAGGTTGGAAAGAGTGTAATGTACATATTGTGGATCGTGGGCCGTTAGAACAGGAGCTTATTTCTATTGATGAAAATCTTGTTCGTGCTCCATTGAGTCGCTTGGAGCTAGAAGAGTGTTTAAATCGTGGTCGAGAAATTTATGAAACACTGAACCCTGATGTGATTAAAGTGGATTTATCGAATGAAGACCTAACAGGTGAAAGTAAGCAAAAGCAGATGGAAAAGGATAAGTTAGATACTAACTCTTTTGCGGCGATTACTGCTGAAAAAACAGGTTTATCAAAATCTGTTATTAAAAGTGCAATTAAGCGTGATGCCTTGGCTTCAGAAGCCGTGAAAAAAGCACGAGGCTTGGGTGAGTTAAATGCGAGTCAAACGAATGAAATTATTCGACTAGATAAAGATATTCAAGAAGATATTTTACCACTGATTGCTGATAAAACAGTGAAAGAGGCAAGGAAAATCATTCGTGCGGCACGAGAAGGTGGAGTACAAGCAGCGCTTGAGGAAACAGACACACTGATCCCTTTACCTAAAGAGTATACTTTGCTTAAAAACCCCTTAAAGCGAATTAATAAAAATCTCTCACGGATTTTGCTGGAAGAATTGCGCTATGACGGACCTGATCAAGTACAAATCAATAAAGATATGATTGAATTAAAAGAAAATGTTGAGCGTTATTTTCTTATGGTAGGAGAGGGCTAAAGCGAGTCATATTCAATGGCTATCTTGCTACTTTCTGTATTCTTGGAGGTAGCGATACAGATAATGTCATGAAAGACAATGAACCCGTTATTTTTACCAAGGTTGAATCAATGAGAAGTCATTTCACTCTTGTGAAAGTACGGATTTATGGTGAGTATTAATTTTTTTAATAGGCTATTTCTGCTGATAACTAGCTAATAATATAGTCTATAATGCTTTGTTGATGTGATTGAGTGTAGAGCACTTGAAAAGCTAGTGCTCTACACTCAATTAATCTTCTCTACAAATATCAAGTAACCCCAATAAATCTGAGATTTATTAAATGAATTACCGTACCATTCTGCCTAAATCCCAGCTCTAGTCGTTGTATTTGGGCTTTACAGCACTTAGCTCCACGTTAATCTTAATTTTCTGCGATCAATGATAACGACACTAAAAAACACTCTATTCTCTAAGCATACACTTGGTGCTGCTTTTTTCCTTATTATGGCTATTTATTTGGCTAGTCTCGTGCCTACAGCGGGTATTGCATGGGCATTCGCCATTTTATTATTAACCGTCTATTTATTTGCATTTGAAGTGGTTAGTGTTGATGTGGCAGCGATTGTCATTATGGTTTTGCTGGGGCTTAGTTCACTTTTTGCCCCTTATATTGGGCTAGAGCACGGTTTAGTGCCTAGTGATCATCTCTTTGATGGCTTTTCGAGTAATGCGGTTGTCTCCATTATGGCGGTAATGATTATTGGTGCAGGGCTGGACAAGACAGGGATTATGTCTAAGGTTGCCGCCTTTATTCTGAAAGTCGGTGGTACAAAAGAGAAAGGTATTATTCCTGTGGTTTCAGGCACAGTCGCTATTATTTCATCTTTTATGCAGAATGTAGGAGCCGCGGCTTTATTCCTGCCAGTGGTTGGGCGGATTTCAAAGCGAGCTAGTATTCCTATGTCACGCTTACTGATGCCAATGGGGTTTTGTGCCATTCTGGGGGGTACGGTGACGATGATTGGCTCTAGCCCACTCATTTTACTGAATGATCTAATCCTCACATCTAATAAGCATATTCCCCCTGAAAGTCAGATGGAAACATGGGGTTTATTTTCGGTCACTCCTATTGGTCTAGCTCTGGTAACGGTGGGTGTGTTGTACTTCATTATTGCAGGTCGTTTTGTACTACCTGCGATAGAAGAGAATGAAAAAGAGACGGATAGCTTAGAATATTTTCGTAATACTTATGATATTGACCTTAGCTTGCAAGAAATCCATATCGATAAAAATACACAACTGACCAATCAAAAAATTAGAGCAGTTGAACAGCAATACAATATACGTGTTATTGCACTTAAACAGGGTGGCAGTACCCAGGCTGGTATTCAAGGAATTGATCGTAATATTGTTCTTCATTCAGGGCAAAAGTTAGGTGTTGTTGCTTTAGCCTCAAAAGAAGTTGCCAATGAGCTACCTTTAAAGATCAATAAAGGAACGGCAAGTTTTGTTG
This sequence comes from Thiotrichaceae bacterium, assembly GCA_023144895.1. Classification (GTDB taxonomy): domain Bacteria; phylum Pseudomonadota; class Gammaproteobacteria; order Thiotrichales; family Thiotrichaceae; genus HyVt-477. The sequence continues at coordinate 9,987 of JAGLEV010000053.1, read as the reverse complement.
ATGTGATGTCACATAAGCATTCTGGTATGGCAGAAATCCTTATTTCTTCAACATCAAGTTTAATTGGTAAGTCAGCCTGTGATATTTGGTTGCGTAAACAATATGGCTTGTCATTAATGGGTATTTTGCGTAACGGTAAAACCATTTACGCTGAAGAGAGTGAGCAAGGTATTCGGGATATTCCATTCCAAGCAGGTGATATGTTATTGGTTTATACCACTTGGGTTGCTTTGGAGCGTATTTCTGGGAATCGTGATTTTGTCGTTATTACAACAGAATATCCACGCTCAGAAGATGTTCGCCCTGATAAATTGGGTTGGGCAATGCTGTTTTTTAGTATTGCTTTAGGTTTGGTGTTATTCACAGAGCTAAAATTATCCGTTGCTTTACTCACAGGTGCTATTGGTATGGTATTGGCGGGTGTATTGAGGATTGAAGAAGCTTATGCTGCTATTTCATGGAAAACAGTCTTCTTGCTGGCTAGTTTAATTCCTCTAGGCTATGCAGTTGAATCGACGGGCACCGCTAAGTGGATAGCAGACCATGTATTACAGGTTGTGGGGGATTTCCCCATCTGGGGCATACAGTTAGCGGTTGCCATTTTAGCAACAATCTTTACCTTGGTCATGTCCAATGTGGGAGCAACGGTATTGCTGGTACCACTGGCTGTCAATATAGCGATTGGGGCAGGGGGTAATCCTGCGACATTTGCATTGATTGTGGCATTGGCAACTTCAAACTCATTTCTAATACCAACACATCAAGTGAATGCATTGATTATGGGACCTGGTGGATATCGTGTGCCTGACTTTATGAAAGCAGGTAGTGTGATGACTTTGCTCTTCTTGTTTGTATTGATTTTAATGATGAATTTGGTTTATTAGAATTTATCTATGTCACTATTCTCATTAATATTTAGGCAGTTACTGGATTAAAGTTCGGTAACTGCTACTAGCCATTATTTGAATATCGGACAGAAAGTGAGTCTTGATATTGCGAGCAAATTTAGAATCTAAAGAGTCACTTTATAGTTGATACCACGTTCCTCTTGCTTTCCCTTGCTGAGACAATAATCCACTTTTTACTAAGTCCGCTATTCTTTTTTTAAGGGTAGAGCGAGGAATATCCATTGTTATACCCTCAGCCTCTTTTATGGTAATACGTCCTTTTTCTTTTACATACTCCATAATCAAAAGGGATTCTTTAGGCAGTATGCCCCATTCATCATTAAGGTTTAATTTTGAGGCTAAACGGTTTTTTTGGGCTTGTAGTGAAGAAAGAAAAAACCGTAACCATGGTGACCAATTTGGATTTTCTTTTTCTAACGTCCCCTGTGTCCTTCTTAAGCCTAAATAATATCCCTCTTTGTTCTGTTCTATCACACTTTCCAAAGAGCTATAAGGCACGTAAGGGTAGTTATATTTAAGTAGTAATAAAGTGGTTAAGGCACGGGATAATCGACCATTCCCATCCTGAAAAGGGTGTATCTGTAGAAATACTACAACAAAAACTCCCATAACTAACAATGGGTGCAAGCTATTATCGGCTAGTGATTCTCTTGTCCAATAGATCAACTCTTGCATCTTTATAGGCGTTTCAAAAGGAGTAACCGTTTGAAAAACAACCCCTAAACTTTTCCCTGTTGCGTCAAACGCCTCTACGTTATTACTCAGTGTTTTATATTGCCCTCGGTGTCGCACATCTTTATCAGAATGCTTTAATAGTATGCTGTGAAGCTGTTTTATATAATTTTCACTCAAATCAATAGCTTCATACCCCTTAAAAATAACCTCCATGACTTCTGCATAACCAGCCACCTCTTGTTCATCACGGCTTGTAAACGATTTAGCCTCTAAGTGACTTAATACATCTTCTATTTCCAAGTCAGTAAGGCGTACCCCCTCTATTCTAGTTGATGACCCGATACTTTCAATCGTGGCAACCCGTTTCAACACAGCCAATCGTTCTGGAGTTAAGCTTCGCATGGTTCTCCAGCTTCCCCGAAAATCATCTATATCTGCAATAATTCTGAGTATGTCAGGGGTTATTTCTAAAGAATGTACTTTCATTTTTTATCCAACTATCAGTCTGATTTAGACCAATTATAGCCAATAAAGACCATAGATTAAAAAAAATATCCATAGAATTAGAAAAAACCGCTTAATTTTAGAGAAAATAGATTAAGTGTACCGTTGTTCACTGATGTCATTTCTTGCTAAAAGATACACCTAATCGGCTACTTTAATGAGTCAGTACTGCATATATCCAACCATGGCAATATAATTGTAGCGCTGTCTGACTTATACTCTCTAACGAAAGGTATTATAGGCTTATACATACCAACAACTGTTTAGGGGATAGAAGCGTTTAGACCCTAAGCACTTTTATGTCACTTAATGGAGATTACAGATGAATATTCTAGCTTTTGGACCTAATGGAAGCGGTAAAGGCACACAGGGTGCCATTGTTAAAGAAAAACATGGTTTAGATCATATTGAGTCTGGTGCAATTTTTCGTGAACATATCAAAGGGGGTACTGAGCTTGGTATGAAAGCGAAGGCATTTATTGAAAGTGGCGACCTTGTTCCTGATGAAATTACGATTCCTATGGTTTTAGAAACACTAGCAAAATCAAAAGAGAAAGGCTGGTTGCTTGACGGCTTTCCGCGTTCATTAGCACAAGCAGAAGCATTGGATAAAGCATTAAAAGAGTCTGGCATGGCACTTAATTATGTGCTCGAAATCACATTAGATCGTGAAATTGCTAAAGAACGTATTATGGGTCGTAGATTATGTGCGAACAATAATAATCATCCAAACCATATTGCTTTTGATGCAATCAAGCCTGTTGAGAAAGATGGAGAGCTAGTTTGCCGTGTTTGTAGTGGAGAGCTTTCAGCACGTGCTGATGATCAAGATGAAGGTGCAATTAATAAGCGTCATGATATCTACTATGATGAAAGCACAGGCACAATGGCAGCAGTGAACTACTTTAAGAGTACGGATGTTGAAGTGATTGCTGTTGATGGTTCTAAAGCAATTAAAACGATTTCTGAAGAAATTATGAAGCAAATTAGCTAAATATTTTAGGCTTAATTTGTTAAAAGCCTGCTTAAATGCAGGCTTTTTTAGGAAGAATAATGGCAGGGCAATCACTTGATACTCTTTAATTTTTATTCAATATAAGTATTTTATTTTAAATAAAGGTAGCGAATCCCTCAAAGTTTTTCTGATCAAAGCCATCGAAATAATAACCAGAAATATATTTTTCATGCCGAAAAAATAGGTTAAATACTTTTCTTGCTTTTATATGAAAATAATAAGAGAGGAGTCGTTACAATAATATTAATAAGTGATCATTAGAATGACCAAGCGAAAAATGGATTTTGATTCAAAGTGTTTTGGAAGATTCGATCCAGTAAAAAATAAAAACTGTTCCAACTGTAACTATGATGAAGAGTGTGAGGAGATGAAACCAGAACTCGCTCAGCGTGAAAACGATGTAGTGCAATCCTATATTAAAAAGAAAGAAGACGAAGAAGACGAAAAAGATAAAAAAGAGAAGGAAAAGAAGAAAGAGAAAGAAGAAAAAAAGAAGCGTAGGAATGATTTTTTATGGAAAATTAGTTTTTCTGTTTTACTTTCCTTTATGTCTCTAATCCTTTGGTTTTTATTTGATTAATACTTAGCCTACACACCTCATACAAGCTCCAAACGGGCAGCTTGTCGAAAAACTTAGCAAGTTACCCAGACGATAAAGCAGCTCATGAGTCGATAAGGGCTATTTTAAAATAAGTATAAGTTATCCTTAATCTATTATGCCAATAGCTTGGCTCTTTTCATTAAAATGACTGGAAGTTTATACTGAAGAGGCTAGAGATAAAGCAAGTTAGATCAGATTTTAGTTTAATAAGTGCGTATTGATAGGCTGAAGTCCAACCTATCAATGGAGTACACTCATTATAGCGACTTCATTAACCCGTCATGTACTGCTTCAGCATGGGTTAATACGCGTTCTTGAGTGACACGCCATACGCTGTCATCCTCATGAGTTAATAGCACCTCAATACCTTGTTTTTTACTATTATCATCATTTGTCAATATAGTCTCAACTGTTTTAAACATGATTTGTCTATCATTTGTTGCCAGTAATTTAAAGCCTTTATAGCTGACACTTTTTAATAGTTTATCTTTAAACTCTTGCTCAGACTGTCTTGCCCAATCTGTGTAGCTAACACTCTCATAGCCAGGTACACCCGTGACTTTGACTTTTTTTGAAATTAAATTGAAGTGTTCTTCAAATTGATTGTTACTCGCAGTAAGTGCGGAGTCAGTTAGCCACTGTTGAGCGATACTAATGGCTTTTTCTTCTGGAATGATTTCTTTTGGCATTGTGGGTCTCAGCGTAATGAATTCGGTAATATTAACGAGATTATAAACTAAAAGCTATTTCCTGAATGAGAGAAAGGTAAAGTCGTACTTTTTTACTTCTCAATGCTCTCAATGATCAATGACTATGTGGGATCTGCTAAGAAAAAAAAGAGCGGCGAGTATCACAGAGCTAGGAGAAACAGCCTATCAAAAAGAAAAAGGGTTAAGTGATTTAGTTGCTATTATGTCAGTGTTGTGGTGGTCTTGGCACTGCTTTCCGTCACGAAACTACTGGAAATCGAAAAAACCATTATATAGTAAAGTGTGAGCGACAAATTTGGAGTAAATTTTGAAGAAATTGATTTTTTTAATAATTATTGTTTTTTCTTCTTCTTGTTTTAGTTCTACGTCTTATCTGGATGAAATTCCTGACTTTACTCAAACAAATGTAAAGGTTGGTAATACTGGGAGTGGGCAGCAATATTGTGCGCCTGTGGCGGTATCTAATTCTCTTGTTTGGCTGGCTAATAATAAAAATGAACAAATACAATTTATTACCAAGCTAGCCTCTAAGAAATATATGAACACTAGCCTTAAAAATGGAACGGGTACGACAGGGGTGTTACGGGGCGTAGAAAAAATATCAAAGGAGCTATTTGATGGTTACAAAGTACTGGAATATGAAGGGTGGAGGAAGCATCCAAAATCATATTCAAATGGAATAAAAGTTCCTATAATTAAGCGAATAGAGTCAATAATATCCAAGAGGTCAGCAGCTTGGATAAATGTTGGCTGGTACAAATATAATAGGAAAAAAAACGAGTACAGAAGAATTGGAGGGCACTGGGTAACTTTAGTCGGCTCTAAGGGAGGTCGACTAATATTCCATGATCCAGCGCCTAGAGCAGGGAGGGAATTCTCAAATGAAGTGGTAGAATATGTAAAGATTAGTGATGGAATGCTTGTAGGAAAAAAATTTGGATTACCTACACCTGCCAAAGGATATCTTTCGTTGGTTACAGGGATGCATATTAAATCAAATGCTGATATTGCAATCATTGATGGCGTTGTCTATTTTGAAATATGAGCATATCTCCTAACAAGCAAGGGTGGTCTAAGTTATATGTCGTCTAACAGAGCGTTATGTGCCCGCGATGCAAAAGCATATTGTACAAACAATAAAAATTAGTTTTATTAATAAGTTAAGGTAGGAAACCATGAATATATATGCTCTAAGAGGATTTAAAGTAATAGTTACAGAAGAGAGTATTGACTCAGGTGGAGAATGTTATGCAGAGGTGGCCAACATTCATTTAAAAGTTGGAAATACATATACTATTGAATCTACAACAGTTAATAATTCCTATACATCTGTTAAATTGCAAGAAATTAAAACAGTTTCTTTTAGTAGTATGTCATTTCTTGATATAGATGCACAATCAGAAGCAGATGATGAAACTCATCCAGATTGGGTAAATTGGAATACAGATGAAGGTTATGAAAACTATTTGAAAGAGCATTGATAGTTTGAGTGTCTACACTACAAAAAGAAAAATTAGAAGTTCAGAGAAGATTTATAAAAATGAAATAAGATATTAAATTATGGGAACTCAGTCAATTGTTACAGGAAGGATAATTGTTTCGGATAATATAGAGCAAGCAAGAGACTTTATTAAAACTTTAGAATCTGACGAATATTATCCTTGGATTAGAACTGAAATGTTTAGTCTAGGTGTAGAAAGTCACTTTTATTATGATGAACAAGTTATTACCTTTGGCGCAACTTATAAAGCTATTGAGTATTCTTGGAAAGAATTTATTCTAAAATATGAACATATTTTGCGAAATATTGATTTTAATACAGCAAAAATACAGCTAGAAACTGAATTTTTAGGGACTTATGATTTTTTTTGGCAAAATAAATCTCATCGATCGGTATTTGATGATGAAGAAAAAATAATTGAAACTGAAGAGTGGTCTTTTGGGTTTGGAAGTAGAAATCTGTGGGGGCTATTAAATAATGATGATGAACCAATATTCTCAATTGAAGGCTTTACATATCCTATTGCTTTCAATAAATATGAAGTTAAAGCTTATAATCTTCTTATGAAAAATATAAACAGTAAGAAAATTGGAATAAAACAATATCCATATAAAAAAGGTTTAAATATCGTCAAACTTTATCATGCGGCAAGAGCTATTCTATTAATAAAATCTTGTGAAAAAATATTAGACTTTGGATTTGAAAACTATTTAGATAAAAATGGCAGTTCTATTTTTAAAGATGAAAAGATGTATATAGTGTTAAAAGAGGCGCTTTAGAGAATAAAATGAGACTAAATTAACATTCATAGTGCAATATTTGTTATAGGTGCGCTGAATTTAATTATACATAGTATGTTTTAGAATAAAGAAGATTTTTAAAGAAATGAGTTGTATGCGAATAAACTTATTTTTTGGAAAAAGCATTAAAAAGAGAAGGATATGAACGATAACTTCAATCACAAAAGAAAAGAATTTATAGAAAAAATTAAGCCTCTTCTTGAAAAAAACTTTTACAATCTTGAGAGTAAAAGTATTTTCTTAGAAAAATGGAAAGAAATAGTTGAGGCTAGTGAGTTTTGCAAGCTAAAGTTTTCATATAAAGAAAGTGAGTATAAATTTGAAGAAAATGATGGTGAAGAGTATCACCATCATTTTCAATTTACTCAAAATTATGAATATGTTGATTGCACAAGAGAAACCAACCCAGATTGTATATCGGGAGATTTATGTTTTTCATTTGGGCAAGATACTAGTGGAGCCCAATTAGCATTTATTCACACTAACTCTAAGAATATGGTTATATTTCATGAGGATAATATTTATTTATCTGATAGTATTGATGAAGAAGTATTTAGTGAAATAAAACGATCTGAAACATCATTTCTTGATTTTTTAAATATTTTAAAACCTGAAGTCATTCATACTGTTCTAATGCTTGAAGATAAGTACTCAAGCTGGTTGCAAATAGAAAAAGAAAATTTATTTGTTAGGTATTCTTGTAATATTACAGTAGATGATGAGTGGGATTATGGAGATAAAATATTTGAAACAGTGGAGCAAGCTGATAGTTTTTACTTCTCTTTTATAGAAAAATATGCAAATAATAATTCTTTAGAGTTGTCTGCATGTTCTGAAGATATTAAGTTAAAAATAAAGTCATTGATAAACAAAAGTTAACAAGATATTTCATACAATAAATAGAACAGAAATATTTTATAGCTGCTAATGTTGCAAGTAATATTATGAAAGGCTAATAAATATAGGATGTAGATGTTATGAATAATAAAATATCACCAAAATTAATTTTACTATTATCAATTATATTTATATTTATTAGTATAAGTTTGTCATATTCTGAGCTTCAAGGTTTACTACCAAATCAAATGGATGGAATGATAAATGGCATTGGTTTATTATTTATTTATGCTTTATTTTATGGTAATGTAGCAGTATTTTCTATGTTGTATTTCATAGTATTATGGTTAGGTTTTTACTTTATATATAAAATATATTTCATAATAATTAGTAGTAAAAATAAACAGTAAATGTTAATAAAAAATAAAGGGATTTAAATATAAAAATGTATAGTGATTCATTATGATAAAAAATGAAGAGCAACATAGTTGTGAAAAAAATGGGTATGAGGATGCAGAGATACGTTATGAAAAAATTAATATGGAACAATGGGCGTGGATCTTAGAACAAACATGGTATGCAACAGAATCAGAAGTAAAAGATGGTATTGCCGATCATAAAAGTGAAATAATTAGCACACATACTTTATTAATTTCCTACTGTCCATTTTGCGGGGTAAATCTTACAAAAAATCAGGAAAATTGCTAAACCCTATGCAAAATGACAGGAGCTACTGTTGGTTCTTGAGTATCCAGAATTGCCTCTGCATAACAGTCTGAACTTGCGGCACGTAGGCAAGCGAGGATACGGGATATCAGCCTGCATACGATATCCGAAGCAGGAGCTAAAGTGGAAGATGCATTCATGACGGTTAGCCAGACCACTAAAAAACTGGGTGCGAATTTATGAATATATTCAGGACAGGTGAGTGGTGAATTCAAAGTGACACCCCTTGCTGACTTAATTCTTGAGAAAAGTCAGCCGTCTTTCGATAACTAAGTACTTGGAATTATAGGGATACAAAGTTTTAATAATCTAGTCAATACTAACACCCTGTAGCTGTGCCATTGGGCCTAGTCCACCTTTAAATCCTTGACCAATCGCTTTAAATTTCCACTCATTACCATGCTGATATAGCTCACCAAATATTAGCGCTGTTTCAACAGAATAATTTTCTGATAGGTCATAACGAACTATTTCTTTATTATTATCCTGATTAACAATTCGCATAAATGCATTCGATACTTGACCAAAGTTTTGGTTTCTTTCTTCAGCCTTATGTATGGTAATTCCAATAGTAATTTTCTTAATATTCTCTGGAACTTTACTAAGATCTACCTTAACAGACTCGTCATCACCATCACCATCACCTGTCAGGTTATCACCAGTATGTTCAACAGATCCACAAGGCGATTTCATATTGTTATAAAAAATAAAGTTATCATCAGTAGGTATCTTGCCATCTTCACCTACCATAAAACAAGAGGCATCTAAGTCAAAATCAGCACCATCCGTGGTTCGAGTATCCCAGCCAAGACCAAGAATACATTGACTCATACCTGGTGCAACTCTATCTAACGAAACATTGCCACCTTTCTCTAATGAAATACCCATATTAATTTATTCCTTATAGTTACACTTCAGAGAGTTAGTTATCTCACACGCTAACTCATATTTTAAAAATTATTCAATACTTTCACCAATCTTCATTGAAGATGAAAATAATATTTTAATTAGCAGTTCCTATTTTACTGTATCTATAAAATAAGTTGATAACTATTTAATTCTAAAGTCTTGATTTTCGGTTACTAAGATATTGCAACCCTCTTGCTTTATAACTAAACTAGAAACTGCTGTATTTTAATAATTATATTAATTTATTGCTTGCTAGAGCCTGAATCTGTGAGTCAATAAATTATCAATAGCCATACGACTCACCAACTAAGGTATCTTTTAATAAAATTAATCTCTCTTAGGGGTACTATTGTTGGTATTTTTTTATTGTAATTTCAATAGTATAGATAATACTTTGTAAGATTGTCTCACGGATTCAGGATTCACCTAATTCCGTTTATCTGGTTATTATCGCATTAATTATTAACTATGATAATTTATTATATTATTCCTTTATTTTTTAATAAATCATAGAATGGGTGATGAATATTTAAAATTAAAGGGAGTTTTATAGAAATGAGACTGTAACAATGAAAAAAGAAAAAATTATAAATATTTTTAAAGGGAAAAATAGCAAGGAAAACAACTTAATAGTTAAAGTTTCACTAGGTGTTTCTATATTATTTTTTCTAGTAATAGTTATTTATTTTATGGTTTGTAATTCTGGAAGGTCAGTAGAGGATGTTATAAAAAGGCCAACAGAAGATATTGTAAAAAAACCAACAAAGGATGTTATACAAAGGTCAACAGAGGATATTATGC
>JAGLEV010000052.1 GCA_023144895.1 Thiotrichaceae bacterium | reverse complement strand
GATCCTAAAAGTGATGTTCTTATGCTTTTGGGGTCATCGGTATTCTCCTAAATTTCAACTAAACTAACTCCTGTTACTAGGAGGTAACAAAAACTACTGGTAACTAGTCACACTTATTCCTCCAAACTTTAATCACTTAATATGACTCCCTTACTCTTTAATATCAATAGCATAAGGTATCTTTGAAGTAAATGTATTATTAACCATTGTCAGGTTTTTAGTGTTAATAAGCCTTATTACTATTAAATTACTATTCGTAATTTTTGCTCCATTAACATCCTTTAAATTAATACCGCCACCATTGATGTTATTAAGATTTAGCCCTGTTGTAGAACTAAGAGACATACCTGAAACTTTTGCTGCTTGTGCCCCCACTAATTTTCGATAACAAGCTTCTCCTACTTCACTAAATAGAATCGGCTTAAAGTTGGTAGTATTATTTTTAGGTGCAGACACTTGAAGTTTAGAAGTCTCATAGCGCGAGTTTGGTTTTAAACTAAGATCGACAGAAATATCTTTATAATGCCGATTTTGATAATCCACAGTAAAATAGATAGTGGCTTTCAGTGACTCTTGGCTACTGCCATATTTTTGATACTTCTGTACCACTTTGACACAGGTTACTTTTAAATCCTCTGCATTGGCTGAACTAATCATTGAAAGGCAAAATATAATGAATAAAGCCCCTAAAAATGTAGGTTTAAGATGCTGGTACATAATTTAATCTCCATATTAATTTTCATGTTAATTTCCGTATTAATCTCTAACTATAGCTTAGGCTGCGCTTGATGTTGAGGTTTTTATAGTCAACATGCTTATTTCCCTAGGCATATTAAATATGTTAACGTCCTCTCTCAGGTGCTTAATAATAAATCAATCACAGATGGTGGTTCTCAGCCTGACTTTATTTTTGGGGTTCTAATGAAAATATTCAAACTACTCTCTACTCTTCTGATGTTAGTTCTAGCCGTTGTCATTGGTGGTGCTACTTATTTGATAATAACTTTTGATGCGAATCATTATAAAAGCCTAATTATCCAACAGGTTAAAGAAAACACAGGGCGTACACTGAGTTTGTCTGGTGATATTGATTTAGCTGTTTTTCCTGATATTGCGATAACTTTGGGTGAGGCGAAGTTAAGTAATGCTAAAGGGTTTGAAAGTAGCAAGGGCTTTGCTTCAATCAAAGGGGCAAGAGTCGCTGTTAAGTTAATGCCATTGCTTAATCGAAAGTTGACTGTCAAACAAGTGAGCTTAGAGGGTTTAATCTTGCAGTTAATCACCAAGGAAGATGGTACAACATCATGGGGTGATTTAATTAAAGAGGGTGCAGAGCCAGAAGCGGATAAACCTAAAAGTAAAATAGTTAACGACTTGCTTGATAGCTTATCTATTGCAGGTTTGAACTTAAAGGATGCTGCTATTATTTGGGATGATAGAGCACAAAAACAAAAAATAATGATTGCACCACTAGCCTTAAATACAGGTGTCTTTAAGCTAGGTAAACCATTAGATATTAATTATTCTTTTAAGTTAATTCGACCTCAGCCACTGTTAAAATTGAATTCATCAGGTGAGACGACGATCACACTCAGCAATAATAATCAGCATTTTTCCTTAGAAAATTTAGCGATTAAATTGAATGGTTTTGCAGAACCTAGTGCTGATGTCCCCATTCCTGCCTCTGCTCTGGTGGAGCTTTTTATTCAAGGGGATATTAGCGGTTCGGCTAAGTCCATTAAAGCTCCTAACCTTAATCTACAATTTAAAGTGAGCGGTGATATTGTTCCAGAAGGAGAGCTTAGCGGTCATTTTAAAGCGAATATAGGAGCTAATTTAGAACACAAAAATATTGTTCTGAAAGGTCTCAATCTTGATACAACATTATTGGGTAAATATGTTGATAATGGTGATCTAGGTACCAAACTAAAAGGTGATGTTGTTATTGATTTAGCTAATAATAAGGTCACTATGCCAACACTCGACTTAGTGGCTAATTTAGTGGGGGGTTATGCTAAGGATGGGCAGTCATCGGCACATATTCGAGCCAATACAAGCTTTGATATTAATAATAATTTACTTAAATTAACGGATTTAAAATTCAAAGGTGATCTGGCGGGTAAGTTATTGCAAGGGGGTAAGGCTCATGCCCAGCTTGATAGTCAGAGCTTTCAGTTTGATATTAAAAATAATGCATTAACACTCAATGGTGTGAAATTTAAGGGTGATTTAACAGGAGCATTATTAAAAGGGGGGCAGGCAAATGGTCAGCTTAATAGTCAAAATTTACAATTCAGTCTGAAGGATGATTTATTAACGGTAACAGGAGTGAAGCTCAAGGGTCACTTGAACGGTGGGGAGTTACTTAAAGGGGGCAAAGGTAATGTTCAATTAGAGAGTCAAAATTTAATATTTAATCTAAAAAGTAATCACTTGGCTCTTGCGAAAATGGATTTTAAAGGTGATTTGGACGGTGGGGAGTTAATTAAAGGCGGTAAAGGTAAAGCTAAACTCCAAAGTCAAGATTTTAAATTTAATCTCAATGATACGGCATTAACGCTAACAAAGATGAATTTTAATGGTGATCTTGCAGGAGGCTTACTAGAAGGGGGACAAGGTAATGCTCAGCTTAATAGTGAGTCTTTACAATTTAGTCTAAAAGAGAATGATCTTAAAATAAAAGGTTTAAAGTTTAATGGTAATCTTGTGGGGGGGTATTTAAAAGGCGGCAAGGGTAAAGCGAAGCTTGATAGCCAAAACTTTACATTAGATTTAGAAAAAAATATTCTGACATTAAAGGGCATGAGCTTTAAAGGTAATGCCAATGGTGCGTTGCTTGAGGGTGGGAGTGCCTATGCTGACTTTAAGAGTGACTCGATTCGTTATGATATTACTCAGCAGGGCTTGAATATTGCTACTCTAAAAGGTGTGTTTGATGCCAAGGGCGGGTATTTAAAACAAGGTAAGGCGCATTCTACTATTGCGACGGATTTGATCTTTAATGGCAGCCAGCAACAGCTGAAATTATTCAATGTGCAGTTAGCTGTTGATGCGAAGGGTGATTTGTTACAGGGTTTGGATACATCAACGACCTTTAATGGCAATTTGTCCTTAGATTTAGCAAAAACACAGGCAAAATCGACAAGATTTGATTTAAAAGGCAGTGCAAGCCAAGGCTTATTAGAACAATCTAAACTCAACCACCAAAGTAAAGGTCACTTTGATATTAATTGGAGTAATAATAGTGGTGTTGCAGATTTGGGTACGATTCAAATAGCACTTGATGATGCGGTATTAAAAGCGCGTAAAGTCACACTAAAATCAAAAGAGAATAAACCCAGTGTGACAGGGCACTTTAGTACGAATGTGATCTCATTACACACACTATTTAAACGTTTTGCGATTCAGTTACCACCAATGAAAAACCCTAAGTCATTGTCAACGGCTAAGGCAAGTTTTCAGTTAACAGCGACTGAGGATAGTATTGATTTACAACAGCTTAATTTAAAAATTGATGGTACAACAATTAAAGGTCGTTTTGCTATGCAGGGCTTTGATAAGCCAATGTACCAGCCTGATTTAACTATTGATACACTGAATTTAGATGATTATCTTGCTCCTAAAAGTGAAGTAAAGCAAAGCACGGCTTCCTCTGGCTCATCAGCTAATGAGGCTTTATTGCCATTGAATATTTTGCGTGAGCTAAAGATTAAAGGGAGGGTTAAGATCGGGTCGCTACGTTTTAATGACTTATCGTTTAGCCACTTGTTAGCAAAGATCGATGCAAAGAATGGTTTGATTAAACTTAACCCCCTGAATGCGAGTATGTATAAGGGCACTTATAAGGGGTATATGACGATTGATGCACAGAATGCTGTGCCACAAATGAAGATGCGTCATGCCTTAACGGATTTGCGTTCAGAAAGTTTACTCTTTGATTTATTCCGTGATAAATACATTTCAGGGCAGGCTAATGTAGTGACAGAATTAAGTGCTAAAGGCAATCGGCTTGATGTCTTACTAGCGAGCATTAAGGGTACAACGACGATGGACTTTAAAAACGGCTCAATTCGTGACTCTAATTTTGCTGAAAAGGTTTCATTAGCGGTGAATGCCTTTGAAAAGAAATCGATTAAAGACGGCAAAACGGTAGTGAATTTTACTGGGCTTAGTGGTGATTGGGTTGCCGATCAAGGGATTTTTACGACGAATAATTTGAAGCTAGTTTCCCCTTATTTTAGTATTGAAGGTTTGGGCACAACGGATATGGCTAAGCAGTTTGTGGATATGACGTTGCGTATTGGTTCTAAGAATCGAGGTAAGGGGGATGGTAAAAAGCGACTTTATGCACCACTACGAATACAAGGACCTTTTTCTGATCTGAAATTTAGTATTGATCTTAAAGATTTATTGAAGATATTAGCTTCTGAAGATTTTGAAGAAGCCAAGCGTAAGGCTAAGGAAAAACTGGCTGCTGAGAAGCTTAGGTTAAAACAAAAGTTAGCGGATGAAAAAGTGGCGATTAAGTTAAAGCTAGCGACAGAGAAACGTCGAGCAGAACAGCAGTTGGCTGAAGAGAAGCGTCGTGTAGTACAACGTTTAGCCGCAGAAAAACAACAAGCAGCACAACGTTTAGCCGCCAAGAGGGAGCAATATCAATTAAAGTGGAAGGCTGAACAAGCTTCTTTAAAAATGAAAGCAGAAGCAGCAGTACAAAAAAGGCTGGGTGAAGAAACCGCAAGACAGTTACAACAAGCTCTACAGGCTAAAAATGCGGCAAAAGCTTTGAAACAAAGAATTGCAGATGAAGCCGCAAAAAAATTACAACAAAAACTGAGTGCAGAAACAGCGAATCAGGTTAAGCAACAACTGGCGGCTAGATTGGATGCTGAGGCAGTCGATAAGGCAAAGCAACAACTGGCTGAAAAATTGAAAACAGACAAATTAAAAGAAGCAGAAGATCAGTTGAAAAATAAGTTTAGGAGTTTATTTTAAGGCTTGAGGATATAAGTTTGATATATTGTCCCCCATGACAAAATCTATTCTCATTGTTGACGATGATCCACATATACGCGAAGTTATTTGCTTTGCCCTAGAAAAAGCAGGCATGACAGTCTATCAAGCGGTTGATGGTTTGGATGCGGTGCGCCAATATCAGCAATTCAATATTCAGCTGATTGTATTGGATATTAATATGCCAGAAATGGATGGTATTGAGTGTTGCCGAGAAGTGCGTAAAACTTCTGATGTGCCTATTTTGTTTCTCTCATCACGCGATGATGAAATTGATCGTATTTTAGGTTTAGAGATTGGTGGTGATGATTATGTTACTAAGCCGTTTAGCCCTCGTGAACTGGTGGCACGTATTAATGCTATTTTAAAGCGCACTTTAGTTAAAGATAGATCCAGAGAAACCTCTGATAAAATCTTTAATATTGGCAAGTTAGCATTAAACTTAGAGCAATATGTTGCCCAATGGAAAGAGCAAAAAGTGGTATTAACAGCGACTGAATTTGCGATATTGACCCTTTTTGTTAAACAGCCACAACGTGTTTTTAATCGTGAACATATTATGCAACATGCTTATCAATTTAATGTACATGTCAGTGACCGAACAATTGATAGTCATATTCGCCATATTCGAGCAAAGTTTCGTGATAAGGGCTGTGATAATATTATTGAGACTTTGCACGGTATCGGCTATAAACTCAGTCATTGTCAATAAGTGATGAAAATCAATGCTTACCCACGGCTAGGACGATTATTTAAATTACGCACTATTTTATTGGTAGTGATGTTATCGGTATTGTTTTTTCCTTTGGTGAGTGTGTATTATTTGCGGTTTTATGAAAGTGAATTGGTTCGTAAGACTGAGCTACAGCTTATTAGCCAAGCTTCCGCTTTAAGTGCTGCCTATCGTGAGTTGTTAAATCTCCGTGATAATAGTGCGTTACCTATGTCACTAGTCAGTCCTCGTTTAGATTTATCAATAGATCCCGTCCATTTGCCACGCCCTGCGGCTCAGGTGACTTTTTTCCAAGCTGATCCTAAATACCTAGTAGCAAGTGAAAGAATGCAGGTGATTTTTTCCAATACACAACATTTTACACTGACGGGAATGCGCTTATTAGATAACCAAGGTGTTGTTATTGCAGGAGCTGATGAGGTTGGTTTATCATTAGCGCATGTGCTAGAAGTTAAGCAGGCTTTACAAGGTGAAGTGAGTACATTGATTCGTATGCGTATCTCTAATGAGCCACCACCACCGATTGCTTCAATTAGTCGAGGGACATCGATTCGTATCTTTTGTGCCTTTCCTGTGATTCATCAAAAAGAAGTGATTGGTATTGTTTACCTTTCTCGTACACCACAAAATATTCTTAAACACTTGTATGCAAACCGTAAGAATTTATTGATTATTTCCGTGATGATTGTGGGTCTAACGGGCTTGCTTGCTAGTTTTATTTCATCACGTTTATCACGTCCGATTCGTGAGTTAATTGATCAAACTGAGCGGGTAACGCGGGGAGAAGTGCAAACGGTGGAGCTACTCCATGAGCCTGGAACCTATGAGTTATCGAAGCTTTCAGGAAGTTTTTCAACAATGTCAAAGGCATTGTATGAGCGTTCACAGTATATTAATGAATTTGCTTCTCATGTTTCTCATGAATTTAAAACTCCGTTAACTTCAATGCAGGGGTCTTTAGAATTACTAGCAGATCATATTGAAGCAATGACATTAGAGGAGCAACAGCGTTTTATTAGTAATTTGCAAAAGGATACTGAGCGTTTAAAAAGCTTAGTGAATCGTTTGTTAGAACAGGCTCGTGCAGATTCTAGTAAGAGGTCGACTGAAACAAGTCGTTTACTTAATATTCTTGCAGAAAAGAAAGCCTATTATGCTGAGCGTCATTTAATACTAAATTTTGAGCCTAATGATGTCGATAAGATACTATCTATCGCTCAAATACCGTTAGATATAATCTTTAAAAATTTATTAGATAATAGTGTGTTTCATCAGGCAGACTGTGTGGATATTAAGATGATAAACCAAGGGGAATATCTCGTTTTATCTTTATGTGATAATGGTACAGGGATTTCTAAAGCTAATAGAAAACGTATTTTTACTCCCTTCTTTACGACTCGGCGTGAATCAGGGGGGACGGGTTTGGGTTTGGGAATTATTGAAGCTTTATTAAAAACATGGGGGGGTAAGATTTCCTTGGATGCTCAGAGGAAGACAGATCATAAGGGAGCTTGTTTTGTGTTGGAACTTCCCATTTACCGAGCTAACTAAATCGCTTACTGTTATATTTTAATAATATAATTTCTCAGGCTCGAAAAAATTCATTGTAGTGCTTTTAAAATATATTAAAGGCATATAAAAAATCTCTGGAGATTGATATTCTTCAGGCTAATTAATTTCTGGGGAAATCAAATTTACTTGAGGAAAATAGGTTCTATATTTTGATAGATCTCTTGTTATTAAACTCAATTGTGAAACGGCTGAATGTGCTCCTATAAAAAAATCAGGAAGAGGAGAGTTTTTTGTTCCTTTATTTCTTCTATATTTTAGAAATGCTTTTCCTGTTAAAAAAAGAGCTTCACGAGGCATTTCTAATACTTTAATATCCATACTGCCTATTACTTCCTCAACCTCCTCTATTTTTTCAAAACCTATAGATATTTCCGTATAGATAATTGAATTTATATAAAGTGTATTTGTTTGGCTATATTTTTCTAAGATCGATTCAGACCAGTCTCCCCAGTATGGATCGTTTGTAAATAAATCTAGTAAAACACAAGAGTCAATAAGGACACCATTCATAATGCAACTCGTGTCAAATTCATAATTTCATCAGTTGACATTTGTGCTGTTGCAATACCCCTTAGTCTTTTGAATTTTCCTTTAAGGATTGGCTTGCCTATTTTTACAATGTAAAATTTTCCATTTTCTTCTCTAAATTCTACTTCTGTTTCAGAAGTTATCCCGAGTATTTCTCTTATTTTTCTAGGAATAGTAACTTGTCCCTTTATTGTAACTTTCATTTTTCACCTCAATATTAAATGTAATACCACTATAGTATTACATTTAAAGAAAAGCAAGCAGAGGTTGCAAACACAAGTATTTTCACTACTTTTTAATCTAACGCCGCGTACTAATGAGGTGAAAGTCCTCTGTAGGAGAACCTGCTCGAAAGGGTATTATCGTTTAGCCAAAACCTGATTTAGCTGTGGTGGCTCAAGCTACATCTTCTTTACAAACAATTTGGCAGTTAGTATTGTTCATCTAACATTGTTCCTTGCAGATTAGCCCCTTGCAGATTGGCATCTTTAAAATTAGCATAGGTCAAAATAGCATAATAAAATTGAGTGTTAATTAATAATGTATTGTTAAAATTTACTCCATAAAAATCAGATCTATCCAAGCATAAGTCAGACAAGTCTAATCCACTCATTAATGATACAGCAAGAGCCTTGCTAAACATTGATCATTGCCCTTGTATTGTTTTCAACCAAGTCCCAAATAATGTTACTTCTCCCCAGTTTCTATCATCATGTTTGCATACAGACAGATATATTGTTATTAATTACTCTTGCCAGTTTATGGTCTGTTCTCAAAGTGGTTGGAAAGTTAAGGTCTTCCTTATATTTTGAACTTCAAGTCATGGGTTGGCTATCATTTAGCTCTTAATTCACTTTTGAGTTAATTGTTAGAAAATACACGATAAAAGCACCGACCATTATAGGGTGCTATTTAAAAATAAGAGTTATATTTAATGCAAACACAACCTACATTCCTACAGCTACGTTGTCATCTTGAGTCTATTATTGTTGGTCAAACAAAGTTATTAGATAGACTACTCATTGCTGTACTCAGTGGTGGACACATTCTACTAGAAGGTTTGCCAGGTTTAGCCAAGACACGAGCTGTCACCGCTTTAGCTAGTGGTATTCATGCTTCTTTTCAGCGTATTCAATTTACTCCTGATTTAATGCCCGCAGATTTAACGGGTAGTGATATTTTCAATCCTAATGATCGTACTTTTAACTTTATTACAGGGCCTTTATTTCATGAAATTGTATTAGCTGATGAGATTAATCGTGCGCCACCTAAGGTACAATCTGCTTTACTAGAAGCCATGCAGGAACATCAAATTACCGTTGGTGGGGTGACTCGTGATCTGCCTGATTTATTTATTGTTATGGCAACACAAAATCCCTTAGAGCAGAGTGGAACTTACCCCTTGCCTGAAGCACAGTTAGATCGTTTCTTACTTCATGTTGTATTAGATTATCCTAGTGCGGCAGATGAGCTACTGATATTGCAACGTGATCAACAATCGTATTTTGGTGCTGATACCGCCGCAGTAGATTCTGCGCTCAAGCCTGAAACAGTGTTAGCGGCAAGGCGTGAAGTTGCAAAAGTTCATATTGAAGAGGTGCTAGAAAAATATATTATTCAGCTGGTAGGCGCAACACGAGAGCTGACTCAAATTGATGATCAATGGCAGGGTTACTTGCGTGCAGGGGCATCTCCACGAGCTTCGATAGCGCTATTGCGTGCCAGTAGTGCGCTGGCTTATCTCAACGGTCGTGAATATGTTATTCCTGAAGATATTGTGGAAATGGCTCCTGATGTATTGCGCCATCGAATCGTTTTAAATCATACAGCACGTACAGCTAATGTTGATGCCGATGCTATTATTCAGCGTATATTGGCTGAAATAACCGTCCCATAGGCAGTGATGACTAAAAATCCAAGCAATACGATATTACTTGATGATCAAGACTTACAGGTTTTGATGAGCTATGCGACTCAGGTGGATACTTCCAGTATTTCAGCATACACCTTACTTTCACAGCAATCAGGTGGGATGCCAACTCAGGTTTTGGGTAGCAGTATGGATTATGCTGAAAGCCGTTTATATCAACTTGGTGATGATCGTAAATCCATTAATTGGCGTTTGAGTGCGCGCTCTCAAGAGACTTTTGTTAAGACCTTCCATAAAGAATCACGTCCCAAGGTTTGTATTATATTAGATCGGCGAGAATCTTTATTTTTTGGTACACGTTGTCGCTTGAAACTAGCACAAGCGATACGACTTGCGGTGTTAATAGCCATGGTTGCTGAGCAGCACCAATTAAAAGTCGATAGCTTAGTTTTTGATGAGCAACTCCATTGGCAGTATGATTTAACACAGGAAAGCTTTATTGCTGAAGTCAATCAACCAGTTAGTCACCTACATCAACCATCATCAAATATAGCCATTAAAGAAGTACTGCGTGCAATACAGTCCTTACCACAAGGTAGCTTAGTTTATTTGATTAGTGATTTTATTGATATTGATTCGTCGGATCAGGCGATGTTAATGCAACTCGATACATCGTGTTATGTGCAAGCTTTACATGTTATTGATCAGGCTGAATTGGATTTACCATTATTAGGTGAGTGGTGCTTATATGATAGGCAATCACAACAAGCCATTATGATGAATACCTCGAATAAAAAAGAATATCAGCAGTTTTGTCAGCTTGCTCATGATGCTATGGATGAAAGAGAGCAAGTCATAACTGATCTTGGAATAAGATATCAGCGCATATTAACGGATGTTGAAGAGATTGCTTCTAAAATCATGATGCCGCTAGGATTTGGCTAAGTGGCTGATAACCAGCTACAAGGTTTGCTTATTCCTATCGAGCCGATGACTTGGGCTAGTCCATGGCTTGTTGCTTTATTGCTTGTCATTGTACTCTGGGTTTTGTGGCGCTGGTGGTTATTTCGCTTAATTCCACAAGTGGTCGCCAAGCGTCATATTACCTCTTTGCAACAGGGCTTTGTTGAGAATCAATATTCCACCAAGTTAGTTGCAATGCAATTAACCCGTTATTTGAGAGAGGGTTTATCACTAACACGGCTTGATACTTATAAGCTGATAGATGCTGAAACACAGAAGCGATGGCAGGATTTTCTATCACGGTTGAACTTGGCATGTTATGCCGATAATGAGGAGAATGATATAAGCCAGCTTAGTCATGAAGCGATCCAGTGGCTAGAGTATTCAATAGAGGTGAAGCCATGAGTGAGCAATTTTATTTTTTATCAATACACTGGTTGTGGTTATTGCCTTTATTTTGGGCTTATTGGCTGTGGTGGTTTGCTAAGCACTCCTTGGGGCACAGTGAGTCTATGGCTGATGTTGATGTTAATGCTCAGAGTCATTATTACCATCCTTTAGCCATGAAGTTAATTGCCAAGCAGCAATACCATGTAGCTAAACCCTTAGTCTTCATCAAATCTTATCGTTTTTGGTTGCAAGGGGGAGTGATTAGCTTGCTTATTATCAGTCTTGCACAGCCTGTTTTAATTGGAGAGCGCTTACCTGACGCACCTCCTGAGCATGATATTATTTTTTTAGTGGATACATCCGTGAGTATGCAGCTAAAAGATTATCAATGGCAGGGTGAGATGATTAGTCGAATGGAGCTATTACATTATCTATTAGATGAGTTTGCTAGCAAAATGAAAGGTGAGCGAATTGCCGTTATTGTCTTTGCTGAATCTGCCTATATTTTAGTGCCACTAAGCCATGATCAAGGTTTGATTCGAGGAATGTTGAGTCGTGTCACAACTCGTTTGGCAGGGCGTTATAGTGCGGTAGGTGATGCTTTGTTAATGGCATTATTTATTACTAAGGAAGAAGAAAGGATTCATCCTAATCGACATCAAACGGTCATTATGTTCACCGATGCACATGATGCAATGGGTGAAGTTTCAACCACTGCGGGTGCTGAGCTATTGGCAGAAAAAAATATACCTGTGTATACCATTGCCATCGGTTCGAGTGATCGTGATAAAGATGTTAAAGGCGGTCTTTATCAATCGGTTAACTTGACCTTGCTTACTGATATTGCCAAACGCACAGGAGGTGAAAATTATCAGGTAAATGATGGGCTGGCAATGGATAAAGCCTTACAGAGTATTTTAAAACAGCGAGAGAATACTGCTATTCCTAAGCCTCAATATGAACAAGAGCTGCTTTATTGGTATCCTTTGTTATTGGGTGTTTTTTTGATGTTGTTGTGGCAGTTTTGGATTGGTGTGGTTAATATTTGAACTGGGTGTATTGCCAGACTGTTTTATAATGTACATCGGCACTTGTCATTCATGAAATAAATTATGGTATGTGTAATCATGTAACAAATAGAGTGCTTGCTTTTCAAAGAGTAAAATTATGTATGATATCATTGCTTTAATGATAAACAAAGTTGAATTTGCTCTTGATACTTATGCTTAATCAATATCTTTCACCCCACTACTGAATATTAAATAAGGAGCATACAATCATAGAGTGGCGACAACCTTTGTTTTTATTACTAGCTTTCCAGCCTGTTTTACTATGGTTAGCTCTCCACTGGTTACAGCAACGCAAACAACAGCAATTTGCTGACCCTCATTTATTGCCTTGGATTCAAGTACGCCAGCAAAAAAGCCGATGGCAAGTGTTATTGTCACGGAATATGGCTTATAGTTTGGCGTGGCTATTATTAGTGCTGGCTTTGGCAGGGCCAAGAGTTGCTGATACCAATAATAAAGAAGCATCGATTGTTGATGTGATGTTAGTGATTGACTTATCGGCTTCTATGAATGCTCGCGATATTAAACCTAGTCGTCTACAGCGTGCCTCATTAGAGGTTTACGAATTTCTGAGCAAAGCAAAAAATGCCAATATTGGGGTGATTGTATATGCCGCTAGACCTCATGTATTAGCACCTCTAACGAATGATCACCATGCCTTGAAGTTTTATTTACAGAGCTTGGATAGTTTGCAATTGCCTACACAAGGTGGTGATGCAGTCGCCGCGCTTAACTTGGCAGGGCAGTCTTTACTAGCTTTGCAACAACAACGAAAACAAGCTGTGGTTTGGATCAGTGATGGTGATATTGAATTAAGCCAAGTCAATGCATTGAAGGCAACAATAAAACATCTATTAAGTCAGAAAATAACGACCTCCATTCTGGGTGTGGGAACGGTTGAAGGTAGTGCTATTCCTGCATTAAATGGTGGCTGGATTGAATCAAAAGGGCAGGGCGTTGTATCGCAAATGAATGTGGATCTTTTGCAGTCATTAAGTCAACTGGGAGAGGGAGCGTTTAGCTTTATTAGTGATTCAGATGCTGACTGGAATCACCTTTATCAAAAAGGGATTCTATCGAATTTACCAAAAATAAAAAATGAGGATGCCAAGCATTGGCAAGAGTTTTACGGTATATTGCTATTGCCTGCTATCTTTTTATTAATCATTGCCTTGATGCCATTTTCTTATACTGTGCTAATCAAAAATATTAAGAGATCAACCTCTTTATTACTACTATTTTGCATCGTGTTCAGTATGACTATTGATCCTGCTTATGCTAAAAGTGAGAGAGAAAAAAGTTATCCAGTGGCAATAGTAAAAGGTATTGAAGCTTATAAAATACAGAGATTTATCATTGCAAAACAAGCTTTTATTCAAGCGGTGTTGAGTGCTCAAGATGATCAACAGCGTGCTTTGGCATTACATAATCTAGGTAATACCCTATTTAAAATAGGTGATTATTCTAATGCTGAACAGAGTTTCACTGATGCGCTACGTTATGCTCCTAAGCAAAGAGCCAGTCAGCAGAATTTGCGCTTAAGCATGATACTAAATATAGTGTTAGCAAAGCGTCGTGCCAAGTCTAATAATGGCTCATATCAAGCGCCCACCGGAGAAAGCCTCTTGCTTGATCTGCCTGAAACATTGGCTTTTACCATTCCTAGTACAATGCAGGGTAAGGCTAAGGCAACTTTGCCTAAAATGCCACTCGGTCAGTGGCGTATTTTGTTGGATAAAGGCTTGGAGCATCTACATTTAACAGAAGGAGAGGCTGAAAAATCTGTTTTACAGCAACAAAAATATGATTTAGTACAGGCAAGAATTCTATTAATGAACCTTGAAGTAAAAAATGCATTGCCACTGTGGAAGCGTTTATTTGAAATAGAAGAAGGTTTTCCTGCAAAGTTAGAACAGCCAGTAAAAATCCCTGAGGTACAGCCATGGTAAAAGGCTTAATTTGTATTTTTTGGCTATTTTGTACGGTAGCTTGGGCTGCTGATACACCTCTTGCTAGTGTGAAATTATCTACAGAGCAAGTTTGGCAACGAGAGCAATTAATTATTCGTGTTTTTGTTCCAAGTGATGATGAATTTGCTAAGTTGCGAGTTGATGATTTCAAGCAAGAGGGCTTTGTGATTAGCCCTGTATTGGTAACTAAAACAGCGAATACACTCATAGCAAAATGGGTTGTTTTCCCTTTTGTTGATGGTAAAAAAACATTATATTTACCTCGTATTCGCTACCATCCTAATCGTGGCTCCTTAAAAACTTTGTCTCTTAGCAATCCGATGATTGATATTAAAAAATTGCCACTTTATGTCCCTGCAACCATGCCAGTGGGAAAGATAACATTATCTCATTCTTGGCAGGAAGGTCGACTGGTGACTGCTAATCACTTGTTTCACTGGCCTGTTGTTGTACTGGGTCATGGTGTGGCGGAACAAAGCCTGCCCAAGCTTTCTAGGCAAATACATTCTGATGAATATAGTGAGGTTTTTCCTGCAAAAATTGAACTGTCAACCGCTTATGATGAAGAAGGCGGTTTAGTTCATCGGCAAATCAGCATCATCCCAATGAAAGCATTAGAGCATGGCTTTTTAAACCTACCGACGTTACATGTGCAATTTTTTAATCCAAAAGAGGGTAAGTTGCAATTTGCAAGATTAGAGCCTCCTTGGGCTATGGTATTAAGTCAATTTTCACAAGGGTTTATCGCTATTTGTCTCTTAATTTTTACAGTGTTGGCTTTGTATTGGCTCATACGCATGACTAAAAAAATATTGACTCACTATTTTCATCATCAAGAAGCATTAGCCCTTATTTCTAGTGCCAATAATTATCAGCGCCTGCGTATTGCGTTTGTAAAATTAGCCAGAGTAAAAGGATGGTCACATAATTTAACCTTGTCGGAGTGCTTAAACAGATATCACTATGAGTATGGTGTTAATGAGGCATTAGCAGAAAAGGTCTGTGGTTTTTTAGAAAGTGAGTTTACTCGTTCACAGCGCTTATATCCTGTCAAATAACCAATAAAATATACCTAGATTTTATTGATTATTCTCTCATAGATTATCCCTTTGTCGTATTTTTAGGCTAAATAATCTAAGCACGCGATGACAGAAGAATAAATTTTTTTGTAAGATGAAGCGATAATTATAAAAATATTAGGTACTCAAGACATGGCTAACGACGAGATACAGCATTATTTATATGACAAAAAAGGGCAGTTTCATCGACTCTATCTTGAGTCTTGTAGTTGCTTATTAGGCTTAGACCTATGGCAAATTAACCAATACTATTCTCAGGGTGTATCAAGCAACCTAACACTCTCAAAATTTGATCCAAAATTATTGCGCTATACACAGTCAGACTTAGCGGATGATGGGGTAGAAGTTGAGGGGCTAGTGCAGTTAATGACGACTGATTTATATGAGGGTGCGGATGAAAATACTTTATCTATTGTGTATAAGCTACGTCATTTAGTGAGCAGTAAAGCGTTGTTGAGTCGGGAGCAGGTGAATCATTTAGTGACTAGCCTTAAAGAGCGTTTAGTGCAGAGTAAAAGTGATTGTCTTGCACGCTTTCTTTTAGCATGGCTAAATTTCCATTATCTTAATGAATATGCTGTGGCTTGTGCTAATTTTGAGCTAGTGAGTACACGAGTAGAAGATGATAGCCCTTATTTTGCCATATTAGCCTTGCGCTATCATGCACGTTCATTAGCGATGCTGGGGCGAAATTTGGAATCCTATTCTGCTCAGTATTATGCGATTCAATTAAGCCGTTCAGTCAGTCAGCAGTTTGATTATGAATTAGCACAATATGCTTTTTATAATGAGCAATATCTTCAGCAGGCTCAAATACAAATAAGAAGTTTTATTAAGGAGAACACTTTTAATTACCTGCTTTGTCAGAGCAATTCCTATATTAATGAAATACCTGATGTGAGTCATATATTGGCACATTTTCATCAAGCAAAACTAGAGGAAATTAGCGACCTCACATGGCAACAGTGGAGCACAGAACAACCTGAAATATTGAAAACATTAGTGACGGATAAGACCGAAGGGAGTTTAGAAGCTGTGTTTTCTCAGTATATGGAATTACTGGCTTATCAGCCCTATGTCGTGCTTTACCATTCTGATCAGATAAAAAATAAGATCTTAAAAAATCTCAGTGGCAAGGCAAAGGGAGTTTGTCAAAGTCTGGATGAGATATTAAAGAATAAAATTGCAGAAAAACGTCATACCTACACATGGGTTAATAAGGTCGGTCATAAGTTTGTTTATGCTGCTATTATTCTCGTATTATCAACGATTTTTGTTTATATTGCTGATCTGCTTTTGCCCTCAACGTATCAATCAGTCAACTGGGTTTTATGGTTGCCCGTTTTAGCCACGGTGACGCTTGTGGGAATTACGTTAACCCGATTCAGCCCCCCTAATGTGAAAAAAATGTTATCCGAGCGACAAATAATTGCTAAAGAATTGACGAGGTCAATTCACCCATAATAAATTAATCATAGTGTCATGTGGTTGTATTTTTAAAGACTATTTCCCCCTATTTATTAAGCCATTATTTTATATAGACTTATAAGGTGTGTATAAAATAACTCATACGTCATAGGAGTGGCTTTGTGGTGGCTAATAGAAAATTCTGATCAATGTCAATTTATTTATTTTTCGTGATTACCTTGAGCCGTTTACATCCCTTGTGTATATTCCTTTAGAAGTTATGAAACGGTAGACTCTGTCTGCGATTGTTTCACACGATAGATTTAGGCGTTTACTAAATCTACCATTTAGGAGTAGAGGTCAGGGATCTATGGTTGAAGGTTATTTACCAATTCTAATATTTCTTGGAGTTGCCGTCGGGTTGTCAATAGTCTTATTGGGCTTGGGTATGTTGCTGGGGCCTCGTCATCCTGATGAGGAAAAAGACTCTCCTTTTGAATGTGGCTTTGCTGCTTTTGAAGATGCGCGTATCAAATTTGATATTCGTTACTATCTTGTTGCTATCCTCTTTATTATTTTCGATTTAGAAATTGCATTCCTCTTTCCTTGGGCTGTAGTGCTTGACAAAATTGGTTTGTTTGGCTTGTTTTCAATGGGCATCTTCTTATTAATTCTTATTGTAGGCTTCATCTATGAATGGAAGCAGGGGGCATTAGAATGGGAATAGAAGGCGTATTGAAAGAAGGCTTTGTTACTACCTCAGCTGATAAATTAATCAACTGGGCAAGAACAGGTTCCTTATGGCCCGTGACTTTTGGGCTGGCTTGTTGTGCGGTAGAAATGATGCAAGCAGGAGCATCGCGTTATGACTTAGACCGCTTTGGTATTGTCTTTCGCCCAAGCCCTAGACAATCTGATGTCATGATTGTTGCAGGCACTTTAACCAATAAAATGGCTCCCGCTTTGCGTAAAGTGTATGACCAAATGGCAGAGCCACGTTGGGTTATTTCTATGGGTTCTTGTGCTAATGGCGGTGGTTATTACCATTATTCTTATGCCGTTGTACGTGGCTGTGACCGAGTTGTTCCTGTTGATATCTATGTGCCAGGTTGTCCACCAACGGCAGAAGCCTTGATGTATGGCATTATTCAATTACAGAACAAAATTCGTCAAACGAATACAATCGCACGGAGTTGATCCCCTTGGAACAATTATACGCCCTATTAAAAGATAAACTTGAAGATAAGTTAGTTGATTCTGCTATTGAGTATGGCGAGTTAACGATTCATGTTAAGCCCAAACACTTACTGGATGTTGCTTGTATTTTAGTGAGTGATGATGCATTAGCTTTTGATCTATTAATTGATGTTTGTGGTATCGACTATCTCAACTACGGTGTGGCTGAGTGGGAAACGGGTGGCACTGGTTTTAGCCGCGGTGTACAGGCACGTGGTGCAGAGCATTTCACTTTTGACCAACCTATCGCTGATAATCATTATGATGGTTCACGATTTGCCGCTGTTTATCACTTTTTGTCACTCGATAACAACCAACGCTTACGGATGATTGTGGCTTGTGAGGATAATGACTTTCCTGTTATTAATTCTGTGGTTGATATTTGGCCTTCAGCGAACTGGTTTGAAAGAGAGGCGTTTGATCTCTATGGTATTATGTTCCAAGGTCATCCTGATTTACGTCGTATCTTGACAGATTATGGCTTTGTTGGTCATCCCTTTAGAAAAGATTTTCCTTTAGTTGGGCATGTTGAAATGCGTTATGACGAGGACAAACAACGTGTACTTTACGAACCTGTTACGGTTGAACCACGAGTACTGGTACCCCGTGTTATACGTGAACAGCAACCGACTATTAAGGGTGAAGATTAATGGCTGATATTCGTAATTTTACGCTTAACTTTGGCCCTGCTCATCCCGCAGCACATGGTGTATTGCGTTTAGTCCTAGAGATGGATGGTGAAGTCATAGAACGTGCAGATCCGCATATTGGCTTACTACACAGAGGCACAGAGAAGCTCGCCGAATCTAAAATTTATAATCAAAATATTGGTTATATGGATCGCCTCGACTATGTGTCAATGATGTGTAATGAACATGCCTATGTTCGTTCTATTGAGCAATTAATGGGGATTGAAGCCCCCATAAGAGCACAGTATATTCGTACCTTATTTGATGAAGTGACACGTATTCTAAACCACCTTATGTGGATTGGTGCTCACGGGCTTGATGTCGGGGCAATGACCATGTTCTTGTATGCCTTCCGTGAACGCGAAGACTTGATGGATGCCTATGAGGCAGTCTCAGGTGCCAGAATGCATGCAACATACTATCGTCCTGGTGGTGTCTATCGTGACCTACCTGATACGATGCCACAGTATGAGGAAAGTCGCTGGAAAAGTGCAGGCAAAGTAAAAGATTTAAATGAAAGTCGCTCAGGAAGTTTGCTTGATTTCCTTGAAGACTTTACAAACCGTTTCCCTCACTGTGTTGATGAGTATGAAACCTTGTTAACAGATAACCGTATTTGGAAACAACGTTTGGTTGATATTGGTATTGTTTCGGCAGATAAGGCAAAACAATATGGCTTTACAGGGGCAATGTTACGAGGCTCTGGGGTCGCTTGGGATTTGCGTAAAAAACAACCTTATGCAGCCTATGATAAAGTAGATTTTGATATTCCCATTGGTACGAATGGTGACTCTTATGACCGTTACTTAGTCCGAGTGCAAGAGATGCGGGAAAGTAATCGTATTATGAAGCAATGTATTGACTGGCTTCGTAAAAATCCTGGTGATGTCATGTTGCATGATAGCCCTGTGGGTTCGATGAAGCGTGCTGATATGAAAGGCGGAATGGAAGCCCTGATTAAGCACTTTAAGTCATCAACAGAAGGGTATGTATTGCCTGAGGGGCAGGTGTACTCTGCGGTAGAACATCCCAAAGGAGAATTTGGTATTTACCTTGTTTCCGATGGTAGTAATAAGCCGTTTAGAATGAAAATTAGAGCCCCTGGTTTTGTTCATTTGTCAGCCATGGATATGATGGTACGAGGTCACATGTTGTCCGATGTGGTGACTATTATTGGCACACAAGATATTGTATTCGGGGAGGTTGATCGCTAATGACCGAATTATCAAGAAAGGCAGACTTGCTTTCTGCATATGAACGTGAAGAAATTGATCGTTGGTTAGAGCGCTACCCTAAAGATCAAAAGCAATCCGCATTGCTAGCCGCATTACGTGCAGTGATGCATGAAGACCATTATGTTTCAATTCCTAAAATGGATGCTGTTGCAGATTATCTGGGTCTCGATGAGATTGCCGTTTATGAAGTGGCTAGCTTCTACTCTATGTATGAATTAGATGAGAAGTCAGCAGGTCGTTATAGTATTTCTGTTTGTACCAATGTTTCCTGTCACTTACGTGGGTCAGGGGAGATTGTTAAACATATTGAAACAAAACTCGGTGTTAAAACGGGCGAAACAACAGCAGATGGTAAATTCTTCATCAAAGTAGAAGAGGAATGTTTGGCTGCTTGTTCTGGCGCACCAATGATGCAGGTAAATCATGTGTATCACACTGATCTTACGACGGAGAAAGTCGATGAAATTTTGGATGGTTTGGAGTAGACATGGTTGATCAAGTATGTTTTATAACCAAATCGTTCGGTGATCAAGCGCACACCCTCGAGAGCTACCTTAAAGTGGGTGGTTACCAAGCATGGCAAAAAATTCTCGATGACAAGATGTCACCTGAAGATGTCATTGAAGAAGTTAAAGCTTCTGGTTTGCGTGGACGTGGCGGTGCAGGATTTCCAACGGGTTTGAAGTGGAGCTTTATGCCCAAGGATATGCCAGGGCAAAAGTATATTGTCTGTAACTCAGATGAGTCTGAGCCTGGTACTTGTAAAGATCGCGATATCTTGCGCTTTAACCCTCATGCACTAGTAGAAGGCATGGCAATTGCGGGTTACACCATTGGTGCAACGGTGGGTTACAACTATATGCGTGGCGAGTTTATGGATGAGCCATTCATTCACTTTGAAAAAGCGGTTAAAGATGCCTACGAAGCGGGTTATCTTGGTAAGGATATTAAAGGGGCAGGGGTTGACTTTGATTTGTATGGCTCATTAGGCGCTGGAGCTTATGTTTGTGGCGAAGAAACGGCATTGCTTGAATCTTTAGAAGGTAAAAAAGGTCAGCCACGATTTAAACCCCCATTCCCTGCAAGCTTTGGTTTATATGGTCGTCCAACAACGATTAATAATACAGAAACACTATCATCAATCCCCGTTATTATGCGTCAGGGTGGTGAGTGGTTTTCAAAGCTGGGCGTTGAAGGCTCGGGTGGTGAAAAACTCTTTTCAATGTCAGGTCATTTAGAAAATCCCGGTAATTTTGAAGTTCCTATGGGAATGCCTTTTTCTGAATTACTCGATATGGCAGGTGGTGTTTGGAAAGGACGCAAGATTAAAGCCGTTA
Source organism: Thiotrichaceae bacterium (assembly GCA_023144895.1). Lineage (GTDB taxonomy): Bacteria > Pseudomonadota > Gammaproteobacteria > Thiotrichales > Thiotrichaceae > HyVt-477. The sequence goes on along the minus strand of JAGLEV010000052.1, from coordinate 54,495 downwards.
TTCCTGGTGGATCCTCAGTTCCCGTTGTTCCTGGTGAGCAAATGATGGAACTCACCATGGATTATGATGCTATCCAAAAAGCTGGGTCTTATCTTGGATCGGGTGCGGTGATGGTGATTGATGATCAAACCGATATGGTGAAGCTTTTACAGCGTATTTCACGGTTTTATTATTCAGAATCCTGTGGTCAGTGTACACCGTGTCGCGAAGGTACAGGGTGGCTTTACCGTATGCTAACACGAATGGTTAATGGTCAAGGAACGATGGAAGATATTGACCGCCTTGATGATGTGGCCCATAAGATCGAAGGGCGCACAATTTGTGCCTTGGGTGAAGCTGCCGCAATGCCTGTCTGGAGCTTTATTAAACATTATCGTCCTGAGTTTGAATACTACGTGAAACATGGTCATAGCATGGTGGGGGCAAACTAATGAGTGATTCAATGGTCACAGTAACAATTAATGGTAAGGATTATTCTGCTGAGTCTGGCACTATGCTAATTGAGGTGGCAGACAAGGAAGGTATTCATATACCCCGCTTTTGCTACCATAAAGAATTAACAATTTCTGCTAATTGCCGTATGTGTTTAGTTGAAGTTGAGAAAGCACCTAAGCCAATGCCTGCTTGTGCAACACCCGTTAATAATGGGATGAAAGTTTTTACTCACTCCACCTTGGCATCAACAGCACAGAAAGACACGATGGAATTCTTGCTGATTAATCACCCTTTGGACTGTCCTATTTGTGATCAGGGTGGTGAATGTGAGCTACAAGATTTATCAGTTGCTCATGGTGGCAGTGCTTCTAATTATAAAGAATTGAAGCGAGTGGTTGTTGATAAAGATATTGGCCCATTGATTTCTACTGAAATGACACGCTGTATCCAGTGTATGCGCTGTGTTCGCTTTGGTGAAGAAATTGCAGGTATGCGTGAAATGGGTGGCACGGGTCGTGGAGAGCGCTTATCTGTTGGTACTTATATTGACAAACACTTAGAGTCAGAGCTTTCTGGAAATATTATTGATCTCTGTCCTGTTGGAGCATTAACCGCAAAACCATCACGTTATACCGCAAGATCATGGGAAATAGCACAAGCCCCATCGATTGCTTCACATGACTCTATTGGCTCTAATATTTTCCTTCATACTTTCCGCAATAAAGTGATTCGTACTGTACCACTAGAATGTGATGAGATTAATCAGTGTTGGTTATCAGATCGTGATCGCTTTAGCTATCAAGGTTTATATGCTGATGATCGCTTAGAGCAACCACGTACCAAGGTTGATGGTGAGTGGGTTGATAGTGATTGGGATGAAGTATTAAACGAAGTCACCTCTATCTTAAATACCGTTGATGCTAATGATATTGGTGTGCTGGCTTCAGATCGTGCAACAACTGAAGAGTTATTTTTATTACAAAAGCTAATGCGAGCTAAAGGTATTAGTAATATTGATCATCGTTTAAGACAAACAGACTTTAGTCATCAAGAAAATGCACCACAGTTTCCTTGGTTGGGTTTATCACTTAATGAACTCGATCAGCAAGATGTTATTGTTTTAATCGGTTCTGATGTTCGTCATGAGCAACCCATGGCAAATCATCGTATTCGACGTGCTGTATTGAATGGGGCTAAAGTCGTTGTTATCAACCCGTTGAAAACAGAATTAAATTATCCTGTTAATCATGAAATAGTGGCAAATCCACAAGACTTACTAAAGTCATTAGCAGCGATTTTGGCTAAAACAGGTAGCTTACCCAGTGAGTTAGCTAATATAGAACAGTCGTCAAGTGATGTGACTGATGCTATTGCTGATGTGCTGGCAGAAGGCGACAAGGTGACTCTCTTATTAGGCAACTTAGCAGTACAACAACCAAGCTATGGCACAATACGTGCTTTAGTGGCGAGTATTGCTAATAATACTGAAGCAAAATTAGGTTATCTTGCAGAATCTGCAAATACTGTTGGTGCTTGGTTGGCTGGGGTTGTACCTCATCGGGTTGCTGGTGGTGATAAGGCGGCACGTGAAGGGCTGAATAGTTTTGACATGATGAATAAGGGTTTAAAAACGCTTGTTCTTTATGATGTTGATCCTGCTTATGATTGCGCTGACCCGCAGCTTGCACTGGCGGCGGCGAGTGATGCTAAGGTGATTGCCTTTACGGCTTTTGCGAGTGAAAAATTATTAGAAATTGCGGATATTGTCTTACCTATTTCTTGTTATGCCGAAATGTCTGGAACCTTTATTAGTGGAGAGGGTAGACCACAATCGTTCCGAGGAGTTTCTGCGGCACCAAAAGATGCAAAGCCAGGTTGGCGAATATTACGTGTACTGGGTAATAAACTAGAGCTTGATGGTTTTGACTATATGAGTAGTGGTGATGTGTTGGCAGAGTTTAATGACACCGTCACTATTAATAAAGATAACACTTATAGCATTGAAAATAGTGAGTTTGCAGTCGCTGAGAAAATAACTCAGATGCAGCGAGTGAGTCGGGTTCATGCTTACAGTGCCGATGCTTTAGTTCGACGTGCCAATGCTTTGCAAAAGACATATACAAAACAGCGAAATAGTATTGCTCTAAATCCTCAAGATATAAAGCAACATGGTTTTTCTGGATTAGAGTCGATTACTATTAAACAAGGTGATGCACGAACGATTATGACCTTGGTTTTAGATGAGGATGTCCCTATCGGCTGTGTGCAAATGCTAGTAGGGACAAGTAAATCAGCCATGTTAGGCGCTGCCTTTGGTGCAGTTGAACTTCAGGGTGAACATTAATGGATACATTAACAGCAATATGGGGCAGTGTTCCTGAGTTTTTACAGACATTCATTATTATCCTGTTAAAAATTGTTGCGATTCTTTTACCACTCATTTTAGCGGTTGCTTATACCACTTATGCTGAGCGTAAAGTGATTGGTTATATGCAGGTTCGCTTAGGGCCAAATCGTGTTGGACCCAAGGGTTGGTTACAGCCAATAGCCGATGTGGTTAAGTTAATGTTTAAGGAAGTGATTGTTCCTTCACAAGCGAACCGCTTTGTTTTCTTATTAGCTCCCGTTATTGCTTTAGCTCCTGCTTTTGTTGCATGGTCGGTGATTCCTTTCTCCAATACAATGATTCTTGCTGATATTAATGTCGGTTTATTATTTATCTTGGCAATTACCTCTCTTGATGTTTTTGGAATTATTCTTGCGGGCTGGGCATCCAATTCAAAATATGCAATATTGAGTGCAATGCGTGCTGGTGCACAAGTGGTTTCGTATGAAATTGCGATGGGCTTTGCATTAGTTGGTGTCTTAATGTTTGCAGGTAGTTTGAATCTTAATGAGATTGTTAAGGCTCAATCGGGTGGAATTACTCAGTGGTTTGCTTGGCCTCTTTTTGGTTTATTGGTTGTTTTCTTTATTGCAGGTGTCGCTGAAACAAACCGTGCCCCCTTTGATGTTGCCGAAGGTGAGTCTGAGATTGTTGCGGGTTTCCATGTTGAATATTCAGGCATGGCATTTGCCTTATTCTTCTTAGGTGAATATGCCAATATGCTGATGGTGTCCGTTATTGCGGCTATCTTATTCTGTGGTGGTTGGTTGTCCCCCTTTGAAGGCGTTGACTGGCTGATTAACTTGCCTTATGTTGGTGTGCTCTTTGGTCATGGTGTACATTGGTTATTACTTAAAACAGCTTTCTTTATCTTCTTGTACCTATGGTTTAGAGCAACTTTCCCACGTTATCGTTATGATCAGATTATGCGTTTGGGGTGGAAAGTATTAATTCCTGTCACACTAGTTTATATCTTTGCTGAAGGTATCTATATTGGTTGGAAGATGTGGCAGGCAAGTCATGGCGGAGGCTTAACATGAGTTATATTGGGCACTTAATCAAGTCATTCACCCTATTTGAATTATTGAAGGGTTTAAGTATTACTGGAAGACGGTTGTTTAGTCCAAAAGTTACCATTCAGTACCCTGAGGAAAAAACACCAATATCACCACGCTTTCGTGGTCATCATGCTTTGCGCCGCTATCCGAATGGGGAAGAGCGTTGTATTGCTTGTAAGCTTTGTGAGGCAGCTTGTCCTGCATTGGCAATTACTATTGAGCTTGAAGAGCGTGATGATGGTTCTCGTCGTACAACACAATATGACATTGATATGTTTAAGTGCATTTATTGTGGTTTTTGCGAAGAAGCTTGTCCAGTAGATGCCATTGTTGAAACCCGTATTTTTGAATATCATTTTGAAAAACAGGGTGAAAATATTATGACAAAGGAAAAGCTATTGGCTTTTGGTGATAAGTATGAAGAATCCATTGCCCTTGATAGAGTTGCTGATGCACCTTACCGCTAAATTGTATTCATGGAGTTAGAGCGTTACGTTTATGGGATTTGAACAGATCATCTTTTATTTATTTGCTACGGCATTAATAATGTCTGCTGTGAGTGTCGTGACGGTGCGCAACCCTGTGCTTGCCGCATTGTTTCTTATTGCTGCTTTTTTTAGTAGTTCTGCTATTTGGATTATGCTGGAAGCAGAGTTTCTTGGCGTTGTCCTTGTCTTGGTTTATGTGGGAGCGGTGATGGTGCTGTTCCTCTTTGTTATCATGATGCTTGATATCAATACGGATTTATTGCGTGAAGGTTTTATGCGTTATTTACCCATAGGCTTGCTCATTGCTGTCGTGATTGCGGCGGAGATGATACTGGTGATGATGTCCAAGGTATTTGATAAACCAATTCCTGCTCCACTACCTGCAAATCACAGCAACACGGAGGCTTTAGGTGAAGTATTGTATACCCAGTATGTTTATCCTTTTGAGATAGCAGCGGTTATTTTATTAGTAGCGATTGTTGCTGCCATTGTATTGGCGCATCGTAAACGTCCAATCAATACAAAATCACAAAAACCAGGTGAACAGGTCAGAGTAAAAAGTTCTGATCGTTTGAGGATTATTAAGATGGATGCAGAGAAGAGGGCGGGTTCATAAGATGGTTCAGTTATCAGACTTTTTAGTTGTGAGTGCCTTATTATTTGCTATCAGTATTGCAGGTATCTTCCTTAATCGTAAAAATATGATCATCATATTAATGTCGATTGAATTGATGTTATTGGCAGTTAATATTAACTTTATTGCCTTTTCTCATTTCTCAGGCGATATGGCAGGGCAGGTATTTGTCTTCTTTATACTTACCGTAGCAGCAGCAGAAGCGGCTATTGGCTTGGCAATTCTTATGGTGTTGTTTAGAAATCGTGGCACGATTAATGTTCAAGAAATTGACGAGATGAAGGGGTAAGCAATGGAAAGTATCTATTTAGCAATTCCTCTAGCACCTTTATTGGGTGCCATTATAGCGGGCTTATTTGGTAGTAAAATTGGTCGTAAAGGCGCACATATTGTCACCATATTGGGTGTTGGTATTGCTTGTTTGCTGTCTTTTTATGTACTAAAACATATTGCATTTGATGGCAACGCCTTTAATGGTAATGTCTATACATGGGCGGCAATTGATGGCTTGGCATTTAATGTTGGCTTCTTGATTGATAATCTAACGGCCATGATGATGGTCGTTGTCACTTTTGTCTCGTTAATGGTGCATATTTATACCATTGGTTACATGGAGCATGATGAGGATAATTGGCCGAAAGGTAGTTTAGTCGGTCGCCATAGTTATCAGCGTTTCTTTAGTTATATTTCACTCTTTACCTTTTCGATGCTGATTTTGGTTATGTCGAATAACTTTATGCAGTTATTCTTTGGTTGGGAAGCGGTTGGTTTAGTCTCTTATTTACTCATTGGTTTTTGGTCAACACGTGAGACTGCGATTTTTGCCAATATGAAAGCATTCTTAGTTAACCGTGTCGGTGACTTTGGATTCTTATTGGGTATTGCTACGGTATTAATGTACTTTGGCTCAATGGACTATGCTGAAGTCTTTGCAAAAGCACCTGAAGTCGAAGGCGTAACGATGTCTATCTTTGGTGCTGAAGAATGGTCAGTCATTACGGTTGCTTGTTTATTGCTCTTTGTGGGAGCAATGGGTAAATCAGCTCAAGTCCCACTACATGTTTGGTTGCCTGATTCAATGGAAGGTCCTACACCAATATCGGCATTGATTCATGCTGCAACAATGGTAACAGCAGGTATCTTCATGGTGGCACGGATGTCACCACTGTTTGAGTTAAGTACAACCGCATTGAGCGTTGTGTTGCTTGTTGGTGCAGTAACTGCCTTATTTATGGGCTTTATTGGTATCATTCAGCATGATATTAAGCGGGTCGTTGCGTATTCAACGTTGTCACAATTAGGTTACATGACGGTTGCATTAGGTGCTTCAGCCTATGGTGCAGCTGTTTTCCACTTAATGACTCATGCCTTCTTTAAAGCCTTACTCTTCTTGGCGGCAGGTTCGGTTATTATCGCCATGCATCATGAGCAAGACATGCGCAAGATGGGTGGCTTGAAGAAATATATGCCAATAACCTATTGGACTTCTTTAGTCGGTTCTTTAGCCTTGATTGGTTTCCCTGGCTTCTCAGGCTTTTTCTCAAAAGATCTTATTATCGAAGCGGTTCATGCTTCTAGTACCCCTCACGCACAAATTGCCTATTGGATGGTGTTAATCGGTGTCTTTGTGACAGCATTCTATAGTTTCCGTATGTTCTTCCTCGTCTTCCACGGCAAAGAACGTATGGATGATCATACTCGTGAACATCTTCATGAATCACCTTGGGTCGTTACAGTGCCACTTATTGCACTGGCTATACCTGCGGTTATTTCAGGTTACTTATTGTATCCAATGGTTGTGGGCGACTTCTTTAAAAATGTTATTGCAGGTGTTGGTACTGAAGGCTCTTTAGCGACAGAGATGAAAGATCATTATCACGGTATCTTTGCATTTATTGCTCATGGCTTAATGTCATTGCCATTCTGGTTAGCTATTTCAGGAGTGGGTTCTGCTTGGTTTATCTATATGCGTAAACCAGAGATTGCAAGCTGGTTCTATAAGCACTTCCGTTGGTTACATACCCTATTAGACAATAAGTATTATCTGGATGCCTTTAATCAACGCGTCTTTGCAGGTGGTGCTATTGCTTTAGGTAAAGGGTTATGGGCAGCAGGTGATCGTTGCTTGATTGATGGCTGTATGGTCAATGGCTCAGCTTGGATCGTTAAAAAGTTTTCAGCTTGGTCACGATATTTACAAACTGGGTTTATGTATCACTACGCATTCTCAATGATCATTGGGCTACTAGGCTTAATTTCATGGGTTATTTACAAGACGAACGTGTTAGGGATTTCGGGATAAATAGTATGCTTTTGGATGGATGGTCATTGCTAAGTCTTCTTATTTGGTTACCTATATTAGGTGGTCTCATTGTTCTGGTTGCAGGTGATAAATTATCACGGATTACTGCACTAGTATTTACTCTTATAACCTTTGCATTAAGTCTGCCACTTTATACTGGCTTTGATGCAAGCACATTTGAGATGCAGTTTGTTGAGCATCATGTGTGGATAGAAGCATTTAAGATAAATTATTCGCTAGGTGTGGATGGCATTTCCATGCCATTGATTTTGCTGAATACCTTTATTACCATATTAATTGTTTTGGCTGCTTGGGAGGTGATTAAAAAACGTCCCGCACAATATATGGCAGCATTCTTGATTATGGAAGGCATCATTAATGGTGTGTTTGCTGCTCAAGATGCGATGTTGTTCTATGTCTTCTTTGAAGCCATGCTGATACCGATGTTTATTGTGATTGGTATTTGGGGAGGCGTGAACCGTGTTTATGCAACCGTAAAATTCTTCCTATACACCTTCTTTGGCTCAGTATTTATGCTGGTTAGCCTGTTATACATGTATAACATGAGTGGTAGCTTTGCCATTGCCGACTTAGTTAAGCTTGAGATGGGAATGACACCACAGATATTAATCTTCCTGTCATTCTTAATTGCCTTTGGTGTGAAAGTACCGATGTGGCCAGTACATACTTGGTTGCCTGATGCACATGTTGAGGCACCAACAGGGGGTTCAGTCGTTCTTGCCGCAATCATGTTGAAAATTGGTGGTTATGGCTTTTTACGGTTTGCCTTACCGATTGTTCCCGATGGTGCACGTGAGTTGACTTGGCTAGTGATCTTTATGTCACTAACTGCTGTGGTCTATATTGGCTTTATTGCACTCGTGCAAAAAGACATGAAAAAGCTAGTCGCTTATTCATCCATTGCACACATGGGCTTTGTCACACTGGCTTTCTTCCTTGTTTACGCAATACAGGCAAATACAGGGAGTACTAGTGGCTCCATGCTTGCAATGCAAGGTGGCATGGTGCAAATGATATCGCATGGCTTTATTTCTGGTGCGATGTTCTTATCCATTGGTGTGCTATATGATCGTATGCATACTCGTGAAATTTCAGCCTATGGTGGTGTTGCAAACACTATGCCTATCTTTGCTGGCTTTTTTGTCCTCTTTGCGATGGCAAATACAGGCTTGCCAGGAACCTCTGGCTTTGTGGGTGAGTTTTGGATTATTCTCGCCAGCTTTAAGGCAAACTTCTGGTATGCCTTCCTAGCGGCAACAACATTGATCGTTGGTGCGGCTTATACTCTTTGGCTAGTTAAACGTGTGCTCTTTGGTGGTGTTGCTAATGAGCAAGTAGCGAACTTGATTGATTTAAATAAGCGTGAATTTGTTATTTTGTCAGTACTGGCATTTGCCGTCTTATTACTGGGTCTATGGCCAGAACCACTAACACATGTTATGGAAGTATCACTCGCCCATGTTGTTGAATTGGCCGTACAAACTAAAATACCAGGAGCAAACTAATGTCATTTAGCCTTGCTACTCCAGAGATATTCTTACTTTCGGCAACTTGTTTTATTCTATTGTTGGATGTTTTTCTCAAAGATAAATTTCGTTCTATAGGTTATTGGGCTTCTTTATTAGCTCTTGGTGTCACACTGGTTTTAACATACCAAAGCTGGACAGAAGCGAAGGCACTTGCTTTTAACGGAATGTTTGTCCATGACACGCTTTCAGTTGTCTTGAAGATGGCAGTATTATCGATTGTTACCGCTATCTTTGTTTACTCTAAGCCTTATTTGATTGATCGCAAAATATTCAAAGGTGAGTTTTATAGTATTAGCTTATTTGCCACACTCGGTATGATGGTGATGATTTCAGCGAATACCTTGCTTATGTTGTATATGGGGCTGGAACTACTGTCATTATCAATGTATGCACTGGTTGCCTTCAATCGTGATAATGGTCGCTGTACTGAGGCAGCAATGAAGTACTTTGTTCTTGGTGCCATTGCTTCAGGCATGCTGTTATATGGCATGTCATTACTTTATGGTCTTAGTGGCTCTATTGAGCTTAGTAGTATTGCTGAGTATGTTGCTAATCAAAAGATTATGAGTAGTGTGGCATTACTCTTTGCTTTGACCTTTATTATTGTGGGCTTAGGCTTTAAGTTTGGTGTAGCACCTTTTCATATGTGGGTTCCTGATGTTTATCAAGGAGCACCAACACCTGTTACCATGATGTTAGCTTCTGCGCCTAAAATTGCTGTTTTTGCAATGACAATGCGTCTTTTAGTGGGGGGGATGGAGTTTGGCTCAGAGGGTTGGCAGCAAATGCTAATACCTTTAATTGTTATGTCGATGGTGATTGGTAATATTGCTGCGATTGCACAAACTAACCTTAAGCGCATGTTGGCTTATTCAACGATTTCACACATGGGCTTTGTTCTATTGGGTTTTGTTAGTGCATCTGAAGGTGGATATTCTGCGGCAATGTATTATGCGATTACTTACGCAATCACAGCGCTAGGTGGATTTGCAATATTAATTGCTCTAAGTCATGAAGATGGTGATGCTGAAGAGCTGGATGATCTGCGGGGCTTAAGCCGTCGTCATCCTTGGTATGCCTTTATGATGATGCTGTTTTTATTCTCAATGGCAGGTGTGCCACCTCTCGTTGGCTTCTTTGCAAAGCTTTACATATTACAAGCTGTCGTTAGTGCAGGATTTGTATGGTTAGCCGTCATCGCAGTACTTATGTCAGTAGTGGGTGCATTTTACTACTTACGTGCGATTAAATTGATGTACTTTGATAAACCTATTGATGAGCGGTCGATTAGCATGAGTATTAGCTTTAATGCACTGTTATCGGTTAATGGTTTGCTAGTTGTGGCTTTGGGGTTGACTCCTAGCTTGATGGCATTGTGCTTAATAGCGATCAAACAAAGTATTTAGGTGGGGTTTCATTAGCAAAACTGTCTGATGTTTATACTATCTGCAGACAAAGCTTGTTAACTAGAAATAAGTATTTATAATATCACACAAATACGATGAATATTTTATTGGCAAACCTCAATAGTTGCCAATAAAGTATATAAATTGAAATCTCCACTCAATTGTACTATTGATGTTGTGTTTTTAGTTATTGTTACTTTTCTTATTTAGATCAACTCCATGCTCGTTGGGCTAAGTTAGACTCTAATAGAGTTAGAGTGTTGAGTGTCTTATAGAGCCCTTATTACGTCTTACATCGGGTGAACCTTTAGAAAAAGAGATTACTATTTTACACTAGAAAATTAATAGCAACTAATAGTAACTCACTCCATTAAATCAAAACGGGGAATTTCATTGTCGGAAATGATTGGAGTTTCATCATAGCGTCTCTGTCTAGGCAGATAGAGGAAGAAACTCCCACCCTTTTAAAACTAACTATAGAAAGTTATTTAGGATAAAGAATATGAAAAGAAGTCTAGCCTCAGTGGCAATATTAACAATCGCAGTCTCTACGGCAATGCAATCTTATGCTGAAGGCTCGCCAGTTGATGCAACTAATACTCTACCTGATGCTAAGCCAGGTCAATGTTTCGCTAAAGTTATTGTTCCTGCCGTTTTTGAAATACTTTCGGAAGAAGTTATTGTTAACCCTGAGAAAGAAACTGTAGAAATTATTCCAGCAGCTTTTGATAAAGCAGAAAAAGAAATCGAAACTAAGCCAGCTTTTACTGTGCTTAAGGCTGTTCCAGCTAAGTTTAAAAATGAAAAAGAAGTCATTGAAGTTGAAGCAGCACGTACTGAGTGGGTAAGCTCCTTAGGTCGTCGTGGTATTCCTACGAGTCCAACACAGCTAGTGGCTGCTAAAACGAGTGGAATTGATATTGATGATGCTGAGCCTGGTCAATGTTTCCGTGAGTATTACACTCCTGCTAAGTTTGAAATGAAAGACAAGCAAATCAAGGTTAAAGAAGAATCTGAAAAAATTGTTATCAAACAGGCTGAGTTTGAATCTGTTGAAGAGAGTATCGTTACTCGTGAAGCACATACCGTTAAAAAGCTAACCGATGCAATTTATGAAAGAGTTGAAGAAAAAGTTGAAATCGAGCCTGCTAAAGCGGTATGGAAAAAAGGTTCTGGCTTAGTTGAGAGACTCGATAACTCAACAGGCGAGATCATGTGTTTGGTTCAAGTTCCTGCTAAGTACGATACCTTTGTTAAAAGTGTCTTAAAGAGCAAGGCTCAAATTGAAGAAACAGAAGTTTCTGAAGTCACTAAGCCTCACCGTGTACAGAAGCTTGTAAGCGATGCGACACAAGAAACCGTTGAAGTTGAAGCTGAATTCACTAATGTTCAAGTGCGTACCAAGACTGAAGATGCACAATTCTCATGGACAGTGAGTACCGATAAAGGTGAAGGCACTTACACAGGTAATCAGGTGTGTTTGAAAGAAATCGCTGCACGTACTCAAACTGTTGTGAAAAAAGTATTAGACGAGCCAGCAAGTGTTGAAGAAGTTAAAGTTGAAGCTAAGTCTAAGTCGATTAAAGTAGAGAAGCTTGCAACGGCTGCTGAAGTTTCACGTAGTTCAATTGCGGCAACAACAAAGACTGTTGAGAAGCGCAAGAAGACTACTAGTGAGCGTCTTGAGTGGAGACAAGTGCTTTGTAAGACAAACATGACTAAAGAATTAAATAAGAAAATTCAATCAGCACTAAAAGAAGCAGGATTCTACAATGGTCCTGTTGATGGAAGTATTGGTCGTGGCACATTGAACTCTGTTAATAAATATCAGGTTGAGAATGATCTTCCTCGTGGTGGCTTGACTATCAAGGTACTTGAGAAGCTAGATATCATGTAAGATTTATTGACAGTTATCGATTGATTTAGCTGTTAATACTAAAAAGGCTCATGTTATTGCATGAGCCTTTTTTCATTCTGGATTTTAAGTTTTTTATAGTGCTCTTAAATTAGCATAATGAATAATTAGCCATTTATAGCCTGATTGATAAAAATTCACATTGATACGAGCAGATTTTCCAGAGCCTTCGGTATTGATCACAACACCCTCACCAAATTTATTGTGAGTCACTAGTTGACCAATGGCAAATACCGTTGCATTCGTATCAACACGGCTTTTTTGTTTCATTCCTGGTGGGGTAACATTCCATCGTTGACGATGTCCGCGCATATCATCAATAAGCTCACTGGGTATTTCATTAAGAAAGATTGAAGGGATGGTGGGTTTAGTTTGTCCAAATAACTGCCGTTGTTCTGCATAGCTTATACAGAGCTGTTGACAAGCACGAGTAATAGCAACGTAGCATAAGCGCCTCTCTTCTTCTAAATTCCCCTCAGCGATTGAATTTTGATGAGGGAATAAGCCTTGTTCTAAGCCCGTGATGAACACAAGAGGGAATTCTAAGCCCTTAGCAGAATGTATGCTCATCATTTGCACACAATCATTGGTTTTATTCGTATTGCCTGCATCAAGCGCTGTTGTGGAAAGGAATGCCGTTAATTCATTAAAATTTCGATGTTCACTTTCGGGTTGATAATTAAATTCACTCGCGGCATTAACTAATTCATCAAGATTTTCACTACGTCCCTGACCTTTATCTCTGCCTTCCTTCTTAGTGTAATGTGCTTTTAGTCCAGATCGCTTAATAGCATTGGCAAAATGATCCTGTAAGCGATCTTCTCTGCTTATTGCCATTGCTTCTATCAGTGCAATAAAATGAGCAAGTAAACCTGTTGCTCTATTATTTAACACTTTACCTTTAATAAACTGTTGGCAAGCATGCCACATTGATATTTCGTTATCACGGGCATACTCACGAATGACTGATACCGTTTTCTGTCCAAGACCACGAGGAGGGTGGTTGATGACTCGTTCTAGAGAAGAGTCATCATTAGGATTTGCTGTTAGCCGAATATAACAAAGCGCATCTTTAATTTCTGCCCGTTCATAAAATCGTAAGCCGCCATAAACCCGATAGGGAATGTTTTGTTCAATGCAGTTTGATTCAAAAACACGAGACTGTGCATTTGAGCGATATAAAATGGTAGCATCACTATATTTACCCTTATTCTTGACCCATTTCTGAATATGAGAAATGACAAAATCAGCCTCATCAACTTCATTAAAGGCAGTAAATAATTTAATCAACTCACCATCATCATCTTTTGTCCAAAGCTCTTTGCCTAAGCGAGACTGATTCTGTTCAATGAGAGCGTTAGCGGCTTTAAGGATATTGCCTGTAGAGCGATAGTTTTGTTGTAGTTTAACTAATTGTGAGTTTGGAAAGTCACGACTAAAATCTTGAATGTTTTCTATCTTTGCACCACGCCAACCATAGATAGATTGATCATCATCACCAACAGCAAAGAGTGTAGTCTGCTTGCCAGTCAATAGGCGTAACCAAGCATATTGTAATTCATTGGTATCTTGAAATTCATCAACTAAAATATATTTAAAGCGTTGCTGGTAGTGATCTTGTATTGATGGATTGTCTCGTATTAACTCTAAAGATCGAAGTAATAATTCAGCAAAGTCAACCACAGCAGAGCGCTGGCAAATAACCTCATATTCTGCATAAACCTTATTGAGTATTTGAGTTTGGTAGTTATTAGAATCATCAATATGTTGAGAGCGTAAGCCTGCATCCTTTTGTTCATTAATAAACCAGACTGCCTGTCGTGGGGGCCATTGCTTTGGGTCTAGCTCAAGGCTTTTCATAATCCGTTTGACTAAGCGCAATTGATCATCAGAATCAATAATTTGAAAGTTTTTATCAAGCTTAGCTTCTTCATAGTAGCGACGTAACATGCGGTGGGCTAATGAGTGGAAGGTGCTCACCCACATTCCTCCTGCTGGTCGTCCTAAGAGCGCTTCAATACGGCTACGCATTTCTGCCGCTGCCTTATTGGTAAAAGTCACCGCCATAATCCCATAACTGGCAACTTGTTCAACATCAACAAGCCATGCAATACGGTGTACTAATACACGTGTTTTACCACTACCAGCACCCGCTAAAACGAGAACATATTTTGATGATGCAGTAACGGCTTCACGTTGGTTTTCGTTAAGTTCATCGAGTATATGGGAGACATCCATAGATTTTCCTTTTGGAGAAGCAACTTGTGATGAATGTAGCATGAATGTGGTTGATTTACATGTAGCAATTATCAGTGATAAATTTCAACATTTTTTTATATTCATGTGTTTTGCATTGCTGTTAGAATTAGCAACTAAAGAAAATTGGCAGGGGTGGGGCAGCTATTATTTTTGCTTGGATAGGGTTTATTGATTGAATATGCTTACCTTTAAGTTATTAGATTTGCTTGCAGATGCCTCGAGTGTGTTGTTATTTTTGCACAGTAAAACATCTTCTTAGTTAATGTAAATACGATTAAACAATTAAATAGCTTGATTTAAATTTAGCGTTTGCTAATATTCGCGTGCTCGCTTGTTCAGAGCAAGGGTTAATGTTAGAATTCACAACCCTGAAATCAGTCACTATTTAAGCATGTTGTAAGTGTTTAATTTTATCGTTCGATCTTAAGGATACATTTTGCGAAGCTTGCTTATATTACAGATCGGATTAGTTTTAGCGGGAACACTAGGATTCTACTTATATTTAGATTCCTTGGGGGCAGTTTGGGCATCGCTATTTGGTGGCGCTGTTGCTATTGCTAATAGTTACTTACTGGCTAGAAGATTAGAAAATGCCGCCGCAATGGCAGAAGAGAATCCAGATGGAGGGGTATTAACACTCTATCTCGGTGTTATCCAGCGATTCTTCTTTGTTGTCATTATGTTTGTACTCGGTTTAACTGTTTTTAAGTTTATACCACATGCAATGCTTGGCGTTTTTGCTTTAGTACAGGTTGCATACTTGGTTTTTGGATCAATGCAAGTGAAATAAGAGTTTCCGAACAGTAGTGCTTTAGATAATAAGCATTAGTGTCAAATATTTTTAATTTATTTAAACAGGTAGGTTGTTTGTGAGCGAAACTAACGCACCAGCAATTGCGGATCAAGGTAGTTATATAAATCACCATTTACATAACGCGACTTACAATGTAAGTACGGGTAAATTTAATGTTGATCCTGGAAGTATTCTTGATTTTAACATCTTATTTTTAGATACTCTTTTTGTTACCATTGTGCTTTCCTTTATTATCGGTCTTTTTGCATGGCGTGTTGGTAAAAATCTATCGGCAGATACTCCTAGTGGAGCACAAAACTTCCTAGAAACGATTGTAGAGTTTGTTAACCAGCAAGTGACAGACATCTTTCCTAAGGCAGATCGACTAGTAGGGCCATTAGCATTAACCATATTTACCATTGTATTCTTGATGAACTTGATGGATATTATCCCTGTTGATTTACTTCCAGGCTTAGTGTCAGGAATTGCAAGCACCTTCTTTGGTGCTGACCCACATCATATTTACTTTAAAGCAGTACCCACAACTAACTTGGATACTACTTTTGCACTAGCATTACTCGTCTTTGGATTAATTATTTTTTACAATATTAAGCACAAAGGTCTTGTTGGCTATATTAAAATGTTTTTATTCCACCCTTTTGGCAAGTTTGCCATGCCAGTCAATATCTTAATGACGGCGATTGAAGAAGTTGCAAAGCCAGTCAGTCTTGGTCTACGACTCTTTGGTAACATGTTTGCGGGTGAATTATTATTTTTACTTATTGCATTACTAGGGTTTGGTTGGGCTGTACCAGGTGAAATATTACTTGGCTTCTTATGGTCAGTATTCCATCTTCTGGTTATTCCATTACAAGCCTTTATCTTCATGTTGTTAACGATTGTTTACCTAAGTTTAGCGAGTCAGGGAACTGACGAACATTAAGATTGCTTAGCGTTGAATCATGTGCGCTACAAGAAAATATTGATAAGCTTGTAACGGGCTTAGAAAGTTTAGTTTTTATTTTTTATTTTTTATTTTTTCCTTTAGGAGATTAACTATGGATGCTTCAGTGGTATCTCAAATCATGTCATCAACGGCTATTGGCGTTGGTATTATCTTAGCGGCTGCTGGACTAGGTTCTGCACTAGGTTGGGGGATGATCTGTTCGAAATTTATTGAAGGTATCGCAAGACAACCTGAAATGCGTGCTCAGCTTACCGGTCAGATGCTATTCACTGGTGGTCTTATGGAAGCATTCCCTATGATCGTACTTGGTATCTCAATGTGGTTTATTTTCGCTAACCCATTCCTTACTGCGGCAAAATCAGCAATCGGCGGTTAGTTAATCCGAAGTGTTTGTTTTATATCTGATTAACATTCGGAGGACATTATGAATATTACGCTAACCTTATTTGGACAGTTGATTGTATTTACTATCCTAATTTTGTTTGTAAAGCGTTATTTATGGGAGCCTGTGTTAGATAACATGGAAGCTCGTAAAGCACGTATTGCTGATGGACTTGCCGCTTCAGAAAAAGGCGCAGCAGATGCTGTTGCTGCCGAAGAAGAAGCCGCAAAACTTATTAGTCGTGCAAAATCAGAAGCAGCTGAAATTGTTTCTCAGGGTAAAACCCGTGAAACACAGATTGTTGAAGAAGCAAAGCAGAAGGCAAGCGCTGAAGCAGAGCAAATTAAAGTAGCCGCTGATGCAGAACTTCTACAAGAAATTAATCGAGCTAAAGATGGCCTGCGCACTCAGGTATCCGAATTAGCCATTGCTGGGGCAGAGAAAATCCTAGGCAAAGAAATCGATGCTAGCACACATAAAGACGTGTTAGATGATCTTGTTTCAAAGATTTAGGTAGTTATTAGATGTCTGAATTAATAACTACAGCTCGCCCCTATGCAAGGGCAGTATTTGAACTAGCTAGTGAAGGAGAGGCTTTGGCTCAGTGGTCAGAGACACTTACTTTTCTTGGTGCGATTGTTAGTGATGATAGTGTTCATGCCGTGCTTGATAATCCTTCCTTAACCAAGCAAGAAGTAGCTCAGATTGTTATTGAGCTAGCTGATGGTCAGTTGGATAGCAAGGCTGAAAATCTTGTGAAGCAGTTAGCAGAATATGGTCGCTTAGAAGCTCTTCCTGAAATTGTTGCTTTATTTGAAGTAATGAAGGATGAGGCTGAAGGCGTTGTTGAGGTTACGATTACCTCTGCTCAGGAGCTGAAAGATGAAGAAATTCAATCGATCAGTGCCGCACTTAAAAAACGCTTGGATGCGGAGATTAAGGTCAAAACAACAATTGATAAATCAATTCTTGGCGGTGTTATTATTCGAGCAGGTGACTTAGTTATAGATGGTTCGATTCAGGGGCGTATGCATAATATTACGCAAGCTCTGGTCGGATAAGAGGATGATTAAATGCAGTTAAATCCAACTGAAATTAGTGAAATTATAAAGAAGCGTATCGATAACTTCAAAGTTGAAGCAGAGGCACGTACTGAAGGTACGATTGTTTCTGTCTCTGATGGTATCGTGCGTATTCATGGGCTTGGCGATGTAATGTCAGGCGAAATGATTGAATTTTCCAATGGTGCTTTTGGTTTAGCACTTAACTTAGAGCGTGACTCTGTCGGTGCGGTTGTTCTTGGTGACTTTAAAAGCCTGAAAGAAGGTGATACAGCAAAGTGTACTGGTCGTATCTTAGAAGTGCCTGTAGGCCCTAATTTAATGGGGCGCGTTGTTGATTCTTTGGGTCAGCCAATTGATGGTCAAGGTGAGATTGAAAGTGATGGCTTTGCTGCTATCGAACGTCAAGCTCCAGGTGTTATCGAGCGTCAATCGGTTAATCAACCGATGGAAACAGGTATCAAAGCATTAGATGCAATGGTTCCTGTTGGGCGTGGTCAACGTGAATTGATTATTGGTGATCGTCAAACAGGTAAAACAGCTGTTGGTATTGATGCAATTATCAACCAAAAAGGCAAAGGCGTTCCTTGTATCTATGTTGCTGTTGGTCAAAAAGCCTCTTCTGTTGCGGGTGTCGTACACAAGCTAGAAGAGCATGGCGCAATGGAATATACCATTGTTGTTGCTGCCAATGCTTCTGACCCTGCATCAATGCAATTCCTAGCACCTTATGCAGGCTGTGCAATGGGTGAGTATTTCCGTGATCGTGGTGAAGATGCATTAATTATTTATGATGATCTGACTAAGCAAGCATGGGCTTATCGCCAAGTGTCACTATTATTACGTCGTCCTCCTGGTCGTGAAGCTTATCCTGGTGATGTATTCTTCCTACATTCTCGCTTATTAGAGCGTGCTGCACGTGTTAATGTTGAGTTTGTTGAGAAAATGACTAAAGGCAAAGTCAAAGGAAAAACAGGTTCTTTGACAGCTTACCCTATCATTGAAACTCAAGAAGGTGATGTTTCGGCTTTTGTACCGACTAACGTTATTTCAATCACTGATGGTCAAATCTTTCTTGATACAGATTTATTCAACTCAGGGACACGCCCTGCGATTGATGCGGGTCTTTCAGTATCACGAGTGGGTGGTTCTGCACAGACGACAATCATCAAGAAACTGGGTGGTGGTATTCGTTTAGATTTAGCTCAGTATCGTGAGCTAGCTGCATTCTCGCAGTTTGCATCCGATCTTGATGAATCGACTCGTGCTCAATTAGAGCGTGGTGAGCGTGTGACTCAGCTAATGAAGCAAGGTCAATATTCACCCTTGAAGACAGCTGAATTAGCATTCTCACTATTTTCTGCTAATGAAGGCTATCTTGATGATATCCCTGTTAACAAAATTAATGATTTTGAAGCAGCAATGCTCAGCTATGTTCGCGAAGCATGTACAGAGTTGTTAGATAATATTAATGAAACAGGTGATTATAACGACGATATCGCTGGGCAAATGCGTAGCGCCTTGGACGATTTCAAAACAAATCATTCTTGGTAATCGGAGGAGGTAGATCCCGTGGGTCTTAAAGAAATACGATCACAGATCAAAAGTATCCAAAGCACCAAAAAGATAACCAAAGCCATGGAAATGGTAGCGGCATCTAAAATGCGTCGGGCTGCTGATCAAATGCGTGCCTCACGCCCTTATGCGACAAAAATGCGGCAGGTTGTTAGTCACATGGCTAATGGTCAGCTAGAGTATAAGCATCCTTATACTTTAGAGCGTGAAGTTAAGCGTGTCGGCATCATTGTTATCTCAACTGACCGTGGTTTATGTGGTGGCTTAAATGTTAACTTGTTTAAACGCGTTAATATAGATATTGCATCATGGAAAGAGAAGGGTGTTGAAGTCGATGTCGCTGTTTATGGTGGCAAAGCGATGAATGCATACAAGCGTTTTGGTCTTGTTGCTCAGGAGGTGCAAATAGGTGATCGCCCTGAAATGACTGACTTAATCGGTCCTATTAAAGTAATGCTAGACGCATTTGCTGAAGGAAAGATTGATCGCATTACCATGTTCGAAAACGAATTTGTAAATAACATGACCCAGAAAGCTCGTGGTACACAGTTAGTACCGATTGTGTCTGAGCAAACTGATGATTTAGATTATCAGTGGGACTATCTCTACGAACCTGACTCAAAAGTTGTTATTGATCTTCTTATGCAACGATATATTGAATCATTACTCTATCAAGGTGTTGTTGAGAATATTGCCTGTGAAATGTCAGCGAGAATGATTGCGATGAAAAGTGCTACCGATAATGCAGGTGACATGATTGATCGTTTGAAATTGGTTTATAACAAGGCACGTCAAGCAGCGATAACACAAGAAATTTCCGAAATTGTTTCGGGCGCGGCAGCAGTAGAATAATTTAGTTTTTTAGGAGAGTACTACACATGAGTACTGGAAGTATTGTACAAGTCATTGGACCTGTTGTTGACGTAGAGTTTCCTCGTGACTCAGTTCCAACCATATATGACGCATTAATTGTTGGCGATCATGACAATCTAACATTGGAAGTTCAAGCTCAGCTTGGTGATGGTATTGTTAGAACGATCGCGATGGGTGTATCAGAAGGTCTTAAGCGTGGCATGAAGGTTGAGGATACAGGTCAGCCTATCCGAGTTCCTGTCGGGCAAGCAACACTTGGTCGCATCATGAATGTATTAGGTGAGCCTATTGATAATGCAGGTGAAGTTAAGGCAGAAAAATTAATGCCAATTCACCGTGATCCTCCTTCTTATGAGGAGCTATCAGCAACCACCGATATTCTTGAAACAGGTATCAAAGTAATCGATCTTATCATGCCAATTGCCAAGGGTGGTAAAGTGGGATTGTTTGGTGGTGCGGGTGTTGGTAAAACCGTGACATTAATGGAATTAATTAATAATATCGCTAAAGCTCACTCTGGTTTATCTGTCTTTGCTGGTGTAGGAGAGCGTACTCGTGAGGGTAACGATTTCTACTACGAAATGGAAGAAGGTGGAGTACTGGATAAAGTAGCTCTCGTTTATGGTCAAATGAATGAACCACCAGGAAACAGATTGCGTGTTGCCTTAACGGGTTTAACAATGGCTGAGTACTTCCGTGATGAAGGTCGTGACGTATTAATGTTTATCGATAATATCTATCGTTACACATTAGCGGGAACAGAAGTCTCTGCACTACTCGGTCGTATGCCATCAGCCGTTGGTTATCAGCCAACACTTGCTGAGGAAATGGGTGTACTTCAAGAGCGTATTACTTCAACAAAGCAAGGTTCGATTACTTCATTCCAAGCCGTTTATGTCCCTGCGGATGACTTGACTGACCCATCGCCTGCTTCTACTTTTGCTCACTTAGATGCAACATTAGTATTATCTCGTAACATTGCCGAGCTAGGTATTTATCCTGCGGTTGATCCTTTGGACTCAACATCACGCCAGCTAGATCCACTCGTTGTTGGTGATGGTCATTATAATACAGCTCGTGCTGTTCAAGGTGTTCTTCAGCGTTACAAAGAATTACAAGACATTATTGCCATTCTCGGTATGGATGAATTATCGGATGAAGATAAGCAAGTGGTTGGACGCGCACGTCGTATCCAGCGCTTCCTTTCTCAACCATTCCATGTTGCTGAAGTCTTCACAGGCGCACCGGGTAAGTATGTTGCACTTGAAGATACATTAGCAGGCTTCCAAGCTATTTTAGAAGGTGAACATGATGACCTTCCTGAGCAATCATTCTACATGGTAGGTGGTCTTGATGAAGTTATTGAAAAGGCTGGAAAAGCGGCTTAATCGCCAAGGAGACAACTGATGGCTAAAACAATGCGATTAGATGTAGTAAGTACTCAAGAGTCCTTATTCTCCGGAGAGGTGGAAGAAATTTTTGTTGCGGGTGAAATGGGGGATTTAGGTATTACTCCTCGTCATGCTCAACTAATTACGACTCTAAAGCCTGGTGAACTTCGTTATATAGCAAATGGTGTTGAATCTTCATTGTTTGTATCTGGTGGGATTATGGAAGTACAACCTAAGGTTGTGACTATCCTTGCAGATACGGCAATTCGTGCTAAAGACCTTGATAAAGAAGCAGCTGAAAGTGCTATAAAACGTGCTGAAGATGCTATGGAAGGTGTTGATCCTGAAGATATTAATTATGAAACGGTTCGTATTGAATTAGAAGTAGCAAAAATGCAAATGCAGATGATTCATAAAGTCGGTAAAAATATTCACAGCTAGTTAATAAGGTGTTTATTTAAAAAGGCATCTTCGGGTGCCTTTTTTATTGTATAGATTTTAAGGCGAAGTTAGTTTTTAGCCCTGTTAGCTGACGATAAATAATGACTTCTTCTTGGTGTCTCTCAATCGCATTTTTCACAAGGTGTGCGCCACGAAACTTCATCTTAGAAATTTTATCTATAGAATCCAATAAAGTCGATAAGCTACCAAAGTGCCGTAATAGTTTAGCCGCTGTTGCTATACCAATCATGGGAACTCCTGGAATATTATCCGCTGGATCACCTGCTAATGCTAAAAGGTCAGCAATCTGCTCAGGTTTCACACCAAACTTTTTTTGAATCTGCTGATAGTTAAGGTGGTTTCTACCATAATCACACCATAAATCAGAGGGACAAATTAATTGCGTGAGATCCTTATCAGCAGTAACAATCACCACTTCAGTACTTGTGTTTGCCCATGATGCAATAATATCATCCGCCTCATAACGGTTGCTTGAAGAATAAGTAATCCCTAGCTTATCAATATATTGCTGACATAAAGTCATTTGGTATCGTAGGTTATCAGGTGTTGTTTTGCGATTTTTTTTATAATCAGGATAAATTTCTTGACGATAGGATTGAGTCTGAGCTTGGTCAAATGCAAAGGCAATATTTTCAGGATTTTCATGTGTTAACAAATCATCAACAAAAGCAACAAAGCCTTTATAGGCATGAATAGCATGACCTTTATTATCAAGCTGAGATTCATCACCTGTATACCAAGCTCGATAGATATAAATACTAGAATCAATCAACCATAATGCTTTAGGTCGATTGACTCTCTTTATTTCATTGGTATTCTGTGTACTCATTCTTTATACCTTTTTGTCAATACCTTATCAAATCATGATAAAGTTTACTCATGTTAATGCTAGATAAATACACCATACTTTCCTGTTTGGATGATCATATACGATCACAGTTAGGCAAACTATGGGTTTTTAACCAAATAGGCTCAACAAATCAGTGGCTAATGGATAGTAATGAGTGTTGTGCTGTGTGTGTTGCAGAGCAGCAGAGTTCAGGTCGAGGTCGTCGTGGTCGTTTTTGGCAGTCTGATGATAAGGGTAATATCTATTTTTCTATGAGTTGGTGTATTAGTGAATCAACCTTAGAAAAAATACAGGATAAATTACCTTTGCTTAGTTTGTCCGTGGGATTAGAGCTTTGTGCTTTAATGGCAGATTTTGGTTTGAACTCACATGGTCTAAAGTGGCCCAATGATATTTTAGTCAAGGGTCGTAAATTAGCGGGTATCTTGATTGAAACAACGAATAATAGGCAACGCCTAGTCATTGGTATTGGTATCAATGTGGGGCAAGAGTCCTTTGATTCCAGTTTGAATGCCACTAGTTTAGCTCTAGAATTACCAGAACCTGTGGATAGAAATGTATTTATTGCAATGATCATACAGCGTTTATTTAAGCATTTATTGAGATTTCCTCAGTTAAGTTATCATGATGTACTGAGTCATTGGGAACATTGGGACTTGCTAAAAGGAAAGGAAGTTAACGTTTATCGGCAAGTAGAAGAGAAAATATTAAGAGGCTTAGCAACAGGGATTAATGCGCAAGGTGAGCTACAACTATTACTAGAAAATGGTGATACCCTATCGGTTAATGCCGCTGAAGTGAGTGTTCGATGGTAATGTTAGTCGATGTGGGTAATAGTCGTATTAAATGGTCTTGGCGATCTGAGCTGAATCAATACGCACTGAATCATCAAGGCTGGCAAGATGCAATAAAGACACTACGTCAGCATTTGAAGCTAAAACATCCATCAAGGTTATTTTTAGTTCATGTGCTAGGAAACGATTTTAATAATGACCTTATATCGCTTTGTGTTGATTTGCAGATCGATTTACGATTAATTACGGCAAATACTAAATCCTTACTAATCAGTAATGGTTATGAGCAGTCTAATCAGCTGGGATCTGATCGTTTTGTTGCATTAGAGGGAGCGGTCAGTGAATTTGTTGCACAGGCTTGTATTGTTATCGACTGTGGGACTGCGATTACCATCGATTTAGTTGATGCTGATGGGAATCACTTAGGTGGTATTATTCTGCCAGGGGTTCGGTTATGGTTAAAATCTTTACTGAACAATACACAAGAGTTAAACCAGTTGGGTGGTTACTCAAAACAGGTATTAGCAACCAATACAGCGGATGGGGTTAGCTGGGGTTGTATCAATGGTTTGTCGGCAGCGATTGAATCTATCGCAACACAGATGGAGGCTCAGTGCTCGACACCATGTAAAAGAATAATTTGTGGTGGGGATAGCACCGTTCTGTTGGATTATTTAGATCCGCAAACAATATTAAGGCCTCACCTTGTACTACAGGGCTTGCGGCACTTTTCTTTGAGTAAATAACTAAAAATGAGAAATTTTATCGTCTTATTGGTGTTTTTTAATGTGATACTACTGCTGGGTAATCTCTTTGTGAATGCTCAGAATAAGATTCCTGAAATGGAGCAGGGCGTTCCTTTACTTGTTGTCTTGCCAGAAACGCCAGGTGGAGGCTATTCTGCAAATAAAGCAACGGGTGTCAGTAGCTGTTATACTGTTGGTCCGTATAGTAGTGAAAAAGCAGCACAATTAGTTGCAGGTAATATTCGTACCTATGGTATGGATGTGATTATTCGTAGCCTTAGTAGTAAAAAAATAAAGAACTATCTTGTCTATATTGCTGATATCTCTTCATTAGAACAGGCTAAAAAGATTAGTGTTGACTTAGTTAAACAGAATGTTAATGGCTATAGTATTATTGAAGAAGGACCTTATAAAAATACGATAACCTTTGGTTTTTTTGAGAATTTAGATAAGGCTAAACGTAAAGCAGAATATATTCGTTATCTTGGTTATGATGCTAAATTTAGTGGTCAAAAGGTTCAACGTCAGGTTTTTTGGGTT
This sequence comes from Thiotrichaceae bacterium, assembly GCA_023144895.1. Taxonomy (GTDB): domain Bacteria; phylum Pseudomonadota; class Gammaproteobacteria; order Thiotrichales; family Thiotrichaceae; genus HyVt-477. Next base: position 29,628 of record JAGLEV010000052.1, on the reverse strand, counting down.
GATTATGATGAGCCTGTAGGAGCCGCAACTCCTGCTTTACAATGGAGTCGTTCTTTAAATAAGAACTCAGCCGTGCAAGTGATTCCACGGAATTGTGACCAACAAGCTTGGTATGGGGAAGGCGGAGCCTTTGCTAGTTACTAGGTTTTTATCAAAGGAGTAGGGGGAGTTTTGACTCAACAGGTTTTAGTTCAGGCGACCAATCTGCAACGTCGTTTCGGTGCCAACACCGTAGTAAATGACTTATCCATTACCTTACATCAAGGTGAAGTCCTTGGTTTGCTAGGACCTAATGGTGCAGGGAAATCAACAACAATGCAAATGTTGACGGGGAATCTAGCACCGACGCAAGGAAAAATCTTGATTGCTGATATCGATTTGCTCGATAGCCCTAAGGAAGCAAAACAACATATTGGCTATTTGCCAGAAAACCCTCCACTTTATCAAGACATGACGGTCTATGAGACATTGCTTTATTGTGCCAAGCTTCGTGGCGTTGCTCGAAATAAGCGCAAAGCCCAAATCGATACAGCAATTCAACGTTGTCACTTAGAAGATGTTCGTAAGCGTTTGATTGCTAACCTATCAAAGGGTTATAAGCAACGTGTGGGCATCGCCCAAGCTATTTTGCATGAGCCTTCCGTTATTATCTTAGATGAGCCAACCTCTGGTCTTGATCCTATACAAATAAAGAAAATTCGTATATTAATCCGTGAATTGGGAGATGATCATAGTGTTATACTCTCGACCCATCGTTTACCTGAAGTGAAAATGATTTGTGACAAGGTACAGATTATCGATGCAGGTACAACGGTCTTTAAGGATTCATTGCAAGCCCTTGAAAACAATGTATCACAAGTCATAGTGAGCTTTGCTAATAAGGTTTCATTGGATAATATCAGGGCTTTAACTGAAGTGGAGGATGTTGCACAAGATGATCAATCTTATATCCTTACAGCAAAATCAGATTTACAAGCACTCATTGATCAGCTTTGTCAGACTTCAGTAGAAAAAGGCTGGAAAGTTGCTGAGATAAGTCCACTGAAAAAAAGTTTAGAGTCTATTTTTCTTAATCTTGTCCATAAAGATTCAGGAGGAAATTGATGACCGCGATGGTAACTATAGCGACAACAGAACTAAAGCGCCTTTTTCGTTCACCACTTGCGTGGAGCATCCTAGGGATTATACAATTTATTTTGGCACTCATTTTTTTCAAACTAGTAGATGAGTTTATTTATACTATTCAGCCGAAAGCCGCAGGTTTAGATAATGCTCCAGGTGTGACAGAAACCTTGGTTGTTGCCGTTTATTTATGGGCGGGTATGATCTTGCTCGCAGTGATGCCCTTATTAACGATGCGTTCAATTGCTGAGGAGCGTGCGAATAAAACTTTTGTTTTATTGCGTAGTTCACCCTTGAGTACGACAGATATCGTTTTGGGTAAGTTTCTTGCTTTGATTGGTTTTATTCTGATACTGGTGGGTATGATTTCACTGATGCCACTCTCTTTGGCACTAGGCACTTCTTTAGACTTTGGGCATAGCCTTATTGCCGCTTTAGGCTTATTTTTATTACTGAGTTCCTTTGCCGCAGCGGGTCTATTTATTTCGGCTATCAGTCCCCAGCCTACTATTGCCGCCTTAGCGAGCTTTGGTTTTCTGTTTTTTCTCTTAGTATTATATATCGCAGGGAAATCACAAACAGAAGGTAGTGAACTTTTTGTTTATTTATCTCATTTTGGGCACTTTCTTTCATTTTTGAAAGGTATCTTTGATAGTGCTGATTTGATTTATTATTGTTTGTTTATCATCGGTTTTTTAGTATTAACGATTCGCAAGCTTGATAATGAGCGCTTGGGGTGAGCAATGACTAAAACAATAAAAACAACCTTATTAACGCATTTATCGAATATCATTTTTTATCTATTATTTAGTATTGTACTAGGTCTTATTGCTTATCTCTCTAAGCAAAATATATGGGAAATTGATTGGACTTCAGCACAGCGCAACACCTTGAGCGAGACAAGTCAGCAGGTGTTAGCGCAGATCAAGCAACCTATTAAATTTACAGCCTATGTACCTGATGAACCACTATTACATAATAAAATAAAGCAGCGATTTAAAAAATATATTCGTATGAAACCTGATATTGTATTGCGCTTTGTGAATCCTGAGCTAGAGATAAAAAAAGCGAAAGAAGATGGGGTTGATGCGCAGGGTCAAGTCAGTGTGCGTATTGGTGAGCGTCATGCTATTTTGAAATCCTTATCGGAGGCGAATATTGCCACAACACTCCAGCGATTATCGCGACAACATCAACAGAAGGTGATTTTTCTTGAAGGGCATAAGGAACGCTCGCCATTAAGCAATAATTCCTCGGGTATGTCTCAGCTTGGTGGAGTGTTGCAGTCACGAGGTTTTAGTTTACAACCACATAATCTTATTCGTACCCAGAGCATCCCTAAGGATACGCGTTTATTGGTTATTGCTTCCCCACAGCAAGCGTATACTGATGGTGAGTTAGATATTATTACTCAGTATGTAGAGCAGGGGGGTAATTTATTATGGTTACATGAGCCTGGTGGCTTGCAAGGGCTGAATGCCTTAGAGGCACAACTCGGTTTGGTGATTGATGAAGGCACAATTGTTGATGCTAATGTGTCACTACGTGAAGTCTTAGGGATTCAACATCCAGCGGTTATTCCCGTGATTGATTATAATCATTCAGCGATCAGTGGCAAAATAACGACCCACACATTATTTCCGCTAGCAACTTCGATTGAACGTGATGAATCGGGTGATAGTCGTTGGCGATATGAGTCATTCTTGCAAAGTAGTATGACTTCTTGGCTTGAAGTGGATGAATTAGTGGATAGTGTTGCGTTCAATAGCGACAGTGGTGATAAGCGAGGGCCATTAACCGTAGGCATGTCAATACAACGTCAGTTAAAAACCTTTGGTGGTGACACGCCTAAAATGCAACGTATTGTTGTTGTGGGCGATAGTGATTTTATGTTGAATGCCTTTGTAGGGCATGTGGCGAATATGGATTTGTCTTTGGCTATTTTTAATTGGCTAGTAGGTGATGATCAGTTGATCAATATTAAGACGTATACTGCTGCTGATACACGGTTAAACTTTAAACCCACGGTCTTGTACAGTGCCGCTATTTTCTTCTTAATTATATTCCCTTTCAGTTTGATTTTAATCGGAATTCTAATCTGGCGAATAAGGAGAGTACGTTAGTGACAACCGTATCCAAGGGCTTGTCAAAACGTACTATTGTGAATATTTTATTATTCATTGCATTGTTGGTTTTGGTTTATTTTATCATTTATAAGCCACAGCAGATATTTAAACCCTCAAGCGCAATGGGCGCATCATTATTTTCAATGGCAGCCTATGAAGCAGAGGATATTCTCATTGAGTATCAGGGTAAGCCAGACCTTCGCGTGCAGAAAATTAATAATCAATGGCAACTGACCCAGCCAGCGAAAGCCAACATAGAACACAAAAGAATCAAGTTATTACTAACGATTATGCAGGAACCTATTGTTGCATCTTATCCTAAAAAGGGTGCTGATTTGGCAAGTTTTGGCTTGGATAAACCGAAAGGGCGTTTAACTATTAATGGTGAATTACTCGAATTTGGCAAAACCAACCCAATAAGCTTGAACCGTTATTTATTAAAAGATGGGCAAGTGCATACAATGAATGAGATTGTTTATGGTGTGATCGGTTCGGCTTTACCACAGTTGTTAGCTCACCGCCTAATCGCTGATAATCATTCACTCACTGAAGTGAAAGCACCAACTCAGCTTGAGCATATTAGTCTAGCAACATGGCAATCATTGGTTGCTAATCATATTACTGAAGGTCGTCAAAGTAAGGAGGCTAGTTTGGGTGATCTTACTTTAATTGCAGAGACAGCGCGCTATCATTATGAAGTTTTGTCTGTTGAGCCAACACTTTTACTTTATCGCAAAGACTTGGATATTAGTTATCGCTTGAGCTTACCAAAATAGTCAAATTATTTTTTTACTCGAAAAAACAGTCTGAGTAATAGCTTCCTATTACTTTTAATAGCTTATTGTCGAAACCTATATCTAAATGGGTGTTGTTGTATTGTAATAACTCCTACACAATAGGGGAGATTTCAGATAAGCTGAACCACCGTGCTATATGAGCGGTAAGCACATGCAAGGGAGCTAGGTTTTAATGTGAAACATCTATGGGCTTTTTTTGAATATTTGTTGATTAGTATTATCAGGTTACAGTAAATCTACTGTATTTCTTGTTTCTACCATCTGTCGATAAGAACCTATAGATGTCTTACATTACTTCAGTTCTGGTTTTTAGATCTTAATTTATGATCTTAAATATTAGTATAGCTGTTATCAAACACAACAGGAGAATTATCGATGCCCAATCGCACTGAATTGGCTAATGCCATTCGCGTACTGACAATGGATGCAGTACAAATTCCTAACTCGGGACATCCCGGCGCACCTATGGGAATGGCTGATATAGCCGAAGTTCTTTATAACGATTTCATGAAGCACAATCCAACAAATCCTGATTGGTCGGATCGTGATCGTTTTATCATGTCAAATGGACATGGTTCAATGTTACCTTATTCAGTGCTTCATTTGACAGGTTACGACCTTTCAATTGATGACCTTAAATCGTTCCGTAAATTACACTCTAAAACTCCTGGTCATCCAGAGTATGGTTATGCTCCAGGTATTGAGACGACGACTGGTCCACTAGGTCAAGGCGTTACTAATGCTGTTGGTTTTGCGTTGGCTGAAAAAGTCATGGCAGCTCAGTTCAATGAAGATGGACACAAAATTGTAGATCACAACACCTATGTCTTTTTAGGCGATGGTTGTTTAATGGAAGGTATCTCTCAGGAAGCGATTTCTTTGGCAGGATCTTTCGGATTAGGCAAATTAATTTGTTTCTATGATGACAACAATATCTCTATTGATGGTAATGTTGATGGCTGGTTTGTTGATGACACACCTAAGCGTTTTAAAGCCTCTAACTGGCAGGTTCAGTCGATTGATGGTCATAATGCTAAAGCGATCAAAAAAGCGATCAAAAAAGCTAAAAAATCTAAAAAGCCTTCATTAATTTGTTGTAAGACAGTGATTGGTAAAGGTATCGGTGTTGCTGGTGATAAGAAAGAAGGTGGGCACAATATCCATGGTGAAGCACTAGGTGCAACAGCACTTGCTGATGCGCGTAAAAACATGGGCTGGGATCACGCACCATTTGAAATTCCTGAAAATGTTTATGCTGGTTGGGATGCTAAAGAAGCAGGTCAAACAGCAGAATCTGCATGGAATGAAAAATTTGCAGCGTATGCAAAAGCATTCCCAGAAAAAGCAGCAGAATTCACACGTCGTATGGCGGGTGATCTTCCTGAAGATTTCGAAGCGAATGCACAAAAAGTTATTGCCGCAACTAACGAAGCAGCAGAGTCTCCAGCAACACGTGTTGCCTCTAAAGGCGCTCTAAATGGTTTTGCTCCATTGCTTCCTGAGTTCTTAGGCGGTTCTGCTGATCTTTCTCCATCAAACAATACCTTTAACGATAAGTCAGTTCGTATCAATGACGATCATGGTTCTAAGGCGATGAATTTTGCAGGCAACTATATCTCTTACGGTGTTCGTGAGTTTGGTATGTCAGCAATCATGAACGGCGTAACATTGCATGGCGGTTTGATGCCTTATGGTGCGACCTTCTTGATGTTCTCTGAGTACGCACGTAATTCTTTACGTATGGCTGCGTTAATGAAGATTCGTACTATCTTCGTTTACACACATGACTCTATTGGTCTTGGTGAAGATGGTCCAACACATCAGTGTGTTGAGCAAATTCCAACATTGCGTATGATTCCTAATATGGCAGTGTGGAGACCTTGTGACACGATTGAAACCGTTGTGGCATGGAAAGATGCGATTCAAAATGATAAGCGTCCATCAACATTAATCTTCTCTCGTCAAAACCTACCTTTCCAAACACGTGATGATGCAACTATCGCTAATGTGGCTAAGGGCGGATATATCCTTAAAGATACTGATGGAACACCTGATGTTATTGTTATGGCAACGGGTTCTGAAGTGCATCTTGCTATGGAAGCGGCTGAAGCATCAGACAAAAAAGTACGTGTTGTTTCAATGCCTTCTGTTGAAGTATTTGAAATGCAAGACGATGCTTACAAAGAGTCTGTATTGCCTGCGGCAGTGACTGCACGTGTTGCGGTTGAAGCAGCCATTATGGACGGTTGGTGGAAGTATGTTGGCATGAACGGAAAGGTCATTGGTATGACAACTTTCGGTGAGTCAGCACCAGCACCAGAGCTATTTGAGTACTTCGGTATTACAACAGCGGCTGTCAGCGAAGCGATTAACGAAGTCGCATAAGGAAATACAAAGTGTCCTCTATAGAGGGCGCTTTTATCATTATTTTATTTAACCTTGGAGATAAATATTATGACTGTAAAAGTCGGAATTAATGGATTTGGTCGTATTGGGCGCATGGTTTTTCGTGCAATTAAAAAAGATTTCCCTAATCTAGAAGTTGTTGGAATCAATGACCTTCTTGATAATGAATATCTTGCTTACATGCTTAAATATGATACTGCTCACGGTCGTTTTGACGGTGAAGTTGCAGTTGATGGTGATTATTTCGTAGTTGATGGTAAGAAAATCCGTCTTTCTGCTGAGCGTAATCCTGCCGATCTTAAATGGGGCGACATCAATGTAGATATCGCTATTGATTGTACTGGCTTCTTCCTAGATCAAGAAAGCTGTCAGGCTCACATTGATGCGGGTGCTAAGAAAGTTGTTCAATCAGCACCTTGTAAAGATGGTGGTCCAATGTTCGTTTATGGTGTTAACCATAATGAATATGATGGTCAGTCGATTGTTTCAGCGGCATCTTGTACAACGAATTGTTTAGCGCCTATTGCTAAAGTTATCAATGATAATTGGGGTCTTAAGCGTGGTCTTATGACAACAGTTCATGCTTCTACAGCAACACAGAAGACAGTTGATGGTCCTTCAATGAAAGATTGGCGTGGTGGACGTTCTGTCTTTGAGAACATCATTCCTTCTTCAACAGGTGCTGCTAAAGCGGTTGGTGTGGTACTTCCAGAACTTAACGGCAAATTAACAGGAATGGCTTTCCGTATTCCTTCCGTTGACGTATCTGTTGTTGACCTAACGTGTGAGCTAGATAAGCCAGCATCTTACGATGAAATTTGTTCAGCAATCAAAGAAGCTTCAGAAGGCGAAATGAAAGGCACTCTTCAGTATACTGATGAGAAAGTTGTATCATCTGACTTCCGTGGAATCTCTGCTTCATCTATCTTTGATGCGGGCGCTGGTATTGCACTTGACGATACATTTGTTAAAGTTGTTTCATGGTATGACAATGAATACGGTTATACATGTAACATGCTTCGTCTCGTTGAGCATGTTGCTTAAATAGACTCAGCTTACTCTTCTAGTAGCTCCCATTTCTACTTTGAATTGGAATCTGCTAGGAGCAATCTGAACGGTTTAGTCTATTTTGAATCATTCAGGTTGCTTTTTGTTGTTTGGACTTTAGTTTATCAATGCCACTGTGCTTTATTAGGCTAAAGTCTGAACTACATTTGAGCTAATTGGTCGGACTTTTTAAGCTCAATCGATTGTTTTATCTTTGATTAGATTGCTTAAATAAGCATTTATTAGAATGACTTATTTAATCGATTTAAATTTTATTTTAAGGAGCCACTATGTCCATCATTAAGATGACTGATCTAGATCTTGCAGGAAAACGTGTATTAATTCGTCAAGACTTAAACGTACCGATTAAAGATGGAAAAGTTACTTCTGATAAGCGTATTCGTGCTTCTATGCCTTCTATTGAAGCATTAGTTGCTGCTGGTGCTCAAGTCATGGTGATGTCACATCTTGGTCGTCCAACAGAAGGATCTCCAGAAGCGCAATTTTCTTTAGCGCCAGTGGCTAATCACATGAGTGGTTTATTAGGCAAAGACGTTAACCTTATTGCTGATTATCTTGATAACGCTCCTCAGCTAGCAAATGGTGATGTCGTTTTATTAGAGAATGTTCGTTTCAATAGCGGTGAAAAAGCCAATGATGAAACACTTTCTAAGCAATACGCTTCATTATGTGATGTGTATGTCATGGATGCTTTTGGTACAGCACATCGTGCACAGGCTTCAACACATGGTGCAGGTCAGTTTGCTCCAACAGCCGCAGCAGGGCCGTTACTATCAGGTGAATTAGAAGCACTAGGAAAAGCACTGGATAACCCAGCACGCCCAATGGTTGCTTTAGTTGGTGGTTCTAAGGTTTCAACTAAGTTAACAGTACTTGAGTCATTATCTACCGTGGTTGATCAGTTAATTGTCGGTGGTGGTATTGCGAATACTTTTATTGCGGCAGAAGGTCACAATGTTGGTAAATCATTATATGAAAAAGACCTTGTTGCTACAGCGAAAGAGCTAAAAGCGGCGGCGATTGCTAATGGTGGTGATATTCCAGTACCTACTGATGTTGTTTGTGGAAAAGAATTCTCAGAAACAGCAGAAGCAACAACGAAGTCAGTCACAGATACTGCAGATGATGATATGATTTTCGATATTGGCCCTGAGTCCGTTGCGGCACTTTGTGAAGTGATCAAAAAAGCAGGCACTATCGTATGGAATGGTCCTGTTGGCGTCTTTGAGTTTGATCAGTTTGGTGAAGGGACTAAAGCAATTGCAATGGCAATTGCTGAATCCGATGGTTTCTCTGTTGCAGGTGGTGGTGATACTTTAGCCGCTGTTGATAAGTACGATATTTCTGATAAAGTTTCTTATATTTCAACAGGTGGTGGTTCATTCCTTGAATTCCTAGAAGGCAAAAAGCTTCCTGTTGTTGCTATGTTAGAAGAGCGCGCTAAAGCTTAATTGTTTTAGTACATGATATATTTTACATTGGGCTTTATTTATAAAGCCCTTTACGTTTAAACAATAGATAGTTTTATCCAAATATGAGAAGAACAAAAATAGTAGCAACATTAGGCCCCGCAACGGAATCAGCAAAAGTTGTTGAAGAGATGCTATTAGCTGGTGTCGATGTAGTGAGGATGAATTTTTCTCATGGTAGTCCAGAAGATCATAAAGCACGTGCAAAGCTAGTCCGTGATGCATCAATAAAAACGGGTAAAATCGTCAGTATCTTAGGTGATCTTCAAGGCCCTAAGATTCGTATTGATCGTTTTATTGGTGGCGTAGTAGAGATTGTTAAAGGTGATCGCTTTGTATTGGATGCTGAACTGGATAAAGAATCTGGTACGGTAGAGTCAGTCGGTCTTACTTATAAAGCACTACCTAGTGAAGTTGTTACAGGTGATGAGTTATTACTTGATGATGGTCGTTTAGTTTTAGTTGTTGAATACGTTGAAGGTCAACGTATTATTACTCGTGTTGAAGTGGGTGGTAAGCTATCCAACAATAAAGGCATTAATCGTCGTAATGGTGGATTATCTGCTGAAGCGTTAACGGAGAAAGATAAGGCTGATATTAAACTAGCGGCTGAGATTGATGTTGATTTTCTCGCCGTTTCTTTTCCTCGTTCGGCGGGTGATATTGAATATACCCGTGAGTTGTTAAAATTAGCGGGTGGTGCGGCTAAAATAGTTGCCAAAATTGAGCGTGCTGAGGCAGTTGTACAACCTGCACTGGATGAAATTATCCGTGTCTCTGATGTCATTATGGTTGCTCGTGGTGATTTAGGTGTTGAAATTGGGGATGCTCGTTTACCCGAAACACAGAAAATGCTGATTAAGCGTTCTCGTGAGCTTAATACCGTGGTTATTACCGCAACTCAAATGATGGAAAGTATGATTGAAAATCCCATCCCAACACGGGCTGAGGTTTTTGATGTAGCGAATGCTGTCATGGATGGCACGGATGCAGTGATGCTTTCAGGTGAAACAGCAACAGGTGCCCATCCTGCTAAAGTTATTCGAGCAATGAGTAGTATTTGTGAGGAAGCAGAACATACTACGGCTGCTCGTAATTCAAATCATCGAATGGATTTACGCTTTGAGCGGGTCGATGAAAGTATTGCAATGGCGGCAATGTATGTTGCTAATCATTATGATATTAAAGCTATTGCAGCATTAACTGAATCAGGTGCAACGGCTAAATGGATGTCGCGTATTAGTTCTGAAATTGCAATCTATGCTTTAACGCCGTCTGAAAAAACTTGTCGATATGTTAATTTATATCGTGGTGTTTATCCTGTGTTTTTACCCCATAAAATACCTAGCCCAATGCAGGCTAATCGTATTGCTGTAGAGCAATTATTAAATCAGAAAATTGTTCAAAATGGTGACATGGTGATTGTTACTAAAGGTGATTTAATGGGTATTAATGGCGGTACTAATATGTTCAAGATGATTCGTGTTGGTGATCACGAAATTTATTAAATTTTTATTCTTTAGTCTGGCATTGATAGCAATGTCAGATAATATTTTAAACCCTACCTAGGAGGACCTCATGGCCCTAATTTCAATGAGACAGCTACTGGATCATGCTGCAGAAAATGGCTACGGATTGCCAGCATTTAATGTAAACAATATGGAGCAAGTTCACGCAATTATGCAGGCTGCTGATGAAGCTGACTCTCCTGTTATCATGCAGGGTTCTGCTGGAGCACGTGGTTACGCAGGCGAGCCGTTTTTACGTCACCTAATCATTGCTGCTACTGAAATGTATCCACATATTCCTGTTGTTATGCATCAGGATCACGGCTCAGAGCCAGCGGTTTGTTTACGTTCTATCCAGTCTGGTTTCACATCAGTGATGATGGATGGTTCATTAGAAGCTGACTGTAAAACACCTGCTTCATTTGAATACAATGTTGCTGTAACAAAAGAAGTGGTTAAGTTAGCTCATGCTGGTGGTGTTTCGGTAGAAGGAGAATTAGGTTGTCTTGGTTCACTAGAAACAGGTGAAATGGGTGAAGAAGATGGGCATGGAGCAGAAGGTAAATTAGATCTTGATATGCTATTGACTTCTGTTGAAGAAGCGGCTGATTTTGTTAAAGCAACGAATGTTGATGCACTTGCTATTGCAATTGGTACATCACATGGTGCTTACAAATTTACTCAAGAACCAACAGGTGAGATCTTGCGTATTGATCGTATTGCAGAAATTCATGCACGTCTTCCTAATACTCACCTTGTTATGCATGGTTCATCTTCTGTTCCACAAGAATGGTTAAAAATCATCAATAACTATGGTGGAGATATGGGACAGACTTATGGTGTACCTGTTGAAGAAATTGTACAAGGTCTTAAGAGCGGTGTAACTAAAGTTAATATTGATACTGACTTGCGTATGGCTTCTACAGGTTCGGTTCGTAGACATTTACAAGACAATCCATCAAACTTCGATCCTCGTAAATTCTTGAAAGAAGCAACTAACGCGATGAAAGATATTTGTAAAGCACGTTATGAAGCATTTAATGCTGCGGGTAATGCTAGCAAGATTGGTAAGATTTACTCTTTAGATGAAATGTCTCAAAAGTATGTATCTGGTGAGCTAGATCAAAAAATCTCTTAATTTTAATAGTGTTTATTTAAAATAAGATGAATAAAAGGGATGCTATTGGCATCCCTTTTTTTTGCTTATTAAATTCAGTGCTATTAAATGTTTTTATCCGCTCTATTGGATGAAATAGGTGTTAAAATGATCCATAGATTAGCCCTAATTATTAAGGAAACAAGGAATACTTATGCCTTTCAATACAAAACTTACCGACGAACTTAATCTACTCATGCAATTTAATTTAATGAATGAGCAAGATGGTATTAAAATCCACAATGAAGCAAAAACTGAAACTATTTCAGCGGCTAAACGCTTGCATGATAAAGGTTTAATTACTCAGAATGATGGTGGCTATTTAACAGATTTAGGTCGTAAAGCTGCTGAACATACTCAGGACTTGAATACTATTTTAAGATAACTAAACCTGTTTTTTTAGATAAAATAATAAATCGGTAGGCTATACTTCAATTTATCATTGGTTGAATTCGTCAATATAGACACAGGTTTTCATTGAATATGGTCTTCAGGGTATCCAGAATTGATAAAACCACCTAAAAAGGTGGTTTTATCGCCCCAAGGGGAAAGCGTCAAGCACTAGCAACCGAGGGGAGAGTTGTATCTAAATTATAGTGTTTTTATTTTAAATCAAATGAATTTTTTTATTAGAGCAACGTGTCGGAATGGATGGGTAATTTTGAGGGGAATTTTAGGTTACTTAAAATAAGCACGCAGCCCAAAAATCCCACTCAGAATAGCCAGTCCAATGCTCGCTATTGACACCGAAGTGCTAGCAGTCGAATTAAGGCTAATCATCAAGCTAGCACTAATCAAACAAGAGCCAGCTAATACAGCAAAAATCGTCTTTTGAGTATTGAGCTTAGATTGCTCTAATTGCTTATCTTGGCGCTGATAAAAATCGGCTTTTTGCTTATTTTGGTCATGCACTTGCTTAATGACATCATTCACCATTGTCGGCATTTGTGGCATTTGTTCAAGAAACTTGGGAAGATTATCTTTAACACCATTAAACAATGAACGTACACCGACTTGTTCATCCATCCAGCGCTGTAAGAAAGGCTTAGCAGTATTCCATAAGTCTAAATCAGGATAGAGCTGACGACCTAAGCCTTCAATATTCAATAACGTTTTTTGTAATAAAACCAGTTGTGGCTGTACTTCCATATCAAAACGTCGTGCGGTTTGGAATAAGCGTAATAAGAAGAAACCAAAGGAGATTTCTTTCAATGGGCGGTTAAAGATTGGCTCACACACTGTACGAATAGCGGATTCAAAATCATTAACCCGAGTATGAGAAGGCACCCAGCCAGATTCAACATGTAATTCAGCCACTCGCTTATAATCACGATTAAAAAAGGCATGAAGGTTTTCAGCAAGATAGCGTTGATCATCAGGTGTGAGTGTGCCCACAATACCAAAATCTATGGCAATATAATGCGGTTTTTGTGGATTTTTTGCATCAACAAAAATATTACCAGGGTGCATATCAGCATGAAAAAAGTTATGCTTAAACACTTGGGTAAAGAAGACTTCAACACCTAATTCACCCAAGCGTTTCATATTAACATTCTGCTCTCTTAGGGTGTCCATTTGAGCCACAGGAATGCCATAAACACGCTCCATAACCAAGACATTATCACGACAATAATCCCAATAAATTTCAGGAATATAAAGCTCATTAGAGCCTTGAAAATTACGTCTTAATTGACTGCCATTAGCCGCTTCTCGAATTAAATCCAGCTCATCAATAATGGTGGTTTCATATTCTGAAACGACATCAATAGGGCGTAAACGTTGAGCTTCTTTCCAATAACGCTGGGCTAATTTAGCGATTAAAAAGAGCAAGCCGACATCTTGTTGAATAATAGGGCGAATATTAGGGCGCAAGACCTTAACAACTACCTCTTTACCATCATCCAGTGTGGCACTGTGTACTTGTGCAATAGAAGCCGATGCAAGAGGCGTTGCTTCAAAAGTTTTAAAAATCTCACTGACAGGCTTACCTAAAGCTTTTTCAATGAGTGCAACAGATTCGCTGGATGAGAAGGGTGGAACTTTATCCTGTAGCTTGCTGAGTTCTTTATTAATATGTGGAGGTAGCAAGTCATTACGTGTTGAGAGCATTTGCCCAAATTTGATAAAAACAGGACCAAGGTCTTCTAGTGCAAGGCGAATACGAATTTCAACAGGTGCTTTATTATTCTTTTTCTTATAATTCCATGGTGCAATATAATAAAAAACACGTAAAGCACGGAAGATGGGAATATGTAGAAGTACTTCGTCTAAACCATGTTTAATAAGCACACGGTTAATCGTAATCAAACGTCGTAAACTCGAAAGGCGCATTGACTAATCCTGATTCTTTTGTGATTGTTTGAGGCGGTTAACACGGGCTTCGATACGATCCATATCAGCATGAAGTGTGTCCACATCGTCAAGGTAATGACTGAGTTCTGCTTCGGTAACTAGCACTTTTGATTCTTCACTCATATATTCAGTCGCATTATTGATCATTGCATGATGTGTATCATCCAACCAACCTTTAGATTGATCAATAACTGAAGCCGTTTGATGGGTAATAATATCACCCACTAAGTGTGAAAGATGTTCTTGCCAATCAAGATCAACACTTTTTAGAATATTGGTAAAGTGATTGGCAACACCCATATCACCCTCAATATAAGCATCGGTATCAAGCAATGTTTTACTTTTATTTTTGCTAGCTCCTAAGCGAATTAATGCCATTGGTGAGCCATGAATAGTCACATCAGGATCACTAGCATATTCGCCAAGTACCTGTATGCCATGTTGATCAGGTAAAAAATAGAGCCTAATATCCAAACCAGTGATATGCAAACAAATGACGTTATTATCAAGATCTTTTAATCGTACTAACGCTTTTTTATCTAATTTGAAATAACGATTAATAGCCACTTCAATCGTAGAGAGAATGAGAGCAAGTTGTAGCATGATTTAAAGCTTATAGCCGATATGTAGTGCAACAATACCGCCTGTTAAGTTTTCATAGGAAGTCCGTTCAAAGCCTGCTGTATCCATCATACCTTTCAGTGTTTCTTGATCAGGGTGCATACGAATGGATTCAGCAAGATACTGATAACTTTCAGCATCGTTGGCAATAAGCTTCCCCATCAGTGGCAATAGTTTGAATGAATACTGGTCGTAAATTGTGCCCAAACCAGGTAAAACAGGTTTGGAAAACTCTAAGACCATTAATTTTCCACCAGGTTTTAAGGTGCGAAAAATAGAGCGTAAAGCCGCATCCTTATCAGTCACATTACGCAAACCAAATGCCATCGTCACGAGGTTGAAATAATTATCTTCGAAAGGTAAGTCTTGAGCATCTGCTAAGACATAATCAATGTTACCCGCGATCCCCATATTGGTTAGGCGTTGCTTACCATTATTGAGCATTGATGCATTAATATCAGAAAGAATAACTTCACCATCACGCCCTACAATACGCGCAAATTTAGCCGCTAAATCCCCTGTGCCACCCGCAAGGTCGAGGATGGTATCACCCAGCTTAGCTCCTGAACGATGAATTGTGTGCTTTTTCCATAAGCGATGCACACCTGCTGACATTAGGTCGTTCATTACATCGTATTTATCGGCTACTGAATGAAAAACTTCAGCGACTTTATTACTCTTATCTTCTACGGGAACTTCCTGATATCCGAAGTGAGTTGTATTTTCTTTTGTAGACATCTTAATGAAACTCATATTTTTGATGCCCTATTGTAACAGTATCTGAGAAGGTTAATAAAATATTTGTGGGTAGTTATAGAGAGTGTTTACTTAGCATCAGGACTTAAAAGGTGATTGAAATGAGTAAAATAATAATATTTTTAATGGGCATGGTTGTGGGGATTATTTTACCCTCATATGCATGGAAGGCGAGTGATGAGGCAAATATGGAGAAGCCTGTTGTTAAGGTGATTAAGGAATATTCTGGTTCATGGAAAGGCTGGCAAGATGCTTGTGTTAATTGTAATAAACCTTTAACAGTCAAGGTAGAAAAGCCACTAAAGTGTCCAAAGCTTGTTAAAAACACTAAAGTGGCAGTGCCCGTTGTACAAGTAAAGGAAGGAGTGGCTCCTGATGTCATGAGTAAGCTAAAAAAGGGGACTGTTTGTGAGTGTGATTGTAATTCTCCTGCTAAAAGAACCAAGACCCTAGAGAGCAATAGAGGAATTGATGCTGATATTATTGAAACAAATCCTGATGCTGTAGAAGATAAATCTAGAGGTGTTATCAAGCGGTATCAATGAGAATGAAAAGACAGTGGGCTTTTAATTTGTTATTTGGGGAAAGAGTGTAGCATCCCTTTAAATAAGTTAAATTTTTTATCATAAAAGATTATTTTAAAAGTCTTTTGGGAACCACTTGTTAGTCAGGACTAGTGGTTCTCTTTAAAAAGCTGTTATAGTGAGCTTTGTTACAGGGGCATATTGTTATTGGGCGTTTTTAAGTTGTTGTTAAAAGCAATAAATGTAACAAGAATGATGACCATTTATATATAATTCAGTATCTATTCATCAGAACCTTGATTTAATAGGGCATAATTTATATGAATCTCGACTATAGTGAAGCGATATCAGGGCTTGTTATCTTTTGCTAATCATCCACTTGTAGTATATAGTTTGAGTGATTCAACCTCATATTGGATAATAATAACTTCTAATTTAAGCTGATGCTTTTTATGTTTGTTTGGGTCGATAAAATCTTGATCGCCCTTGTTCTGCATGGCTTAAATATAAGAAAGGGGACTGTTTGTGAAAAATCGTATAGCACTTAGTTTAGCTACCTTATTAATGATAGCATCGTTTCCGACCGTCTTATCAGCACTAGGTTTAGGTGAGTTGCATTCAAGCTCTCAGCTTAATCAGCCTTTGAGGGCTAGCATTGACTTGCTTTCAACAAGTGCAGCTCAAGCGAGGCAGTTAAAAGTACGATTAGCCTCTGCTGATGTCTTTAGACGTGTAGGGATAGATCGCCCTGCGTATTTGAGTAGCTTGCAATTTACTCCAACCGTCATTAGAGGTAAGCCAGTGATACGGGTGACTTCACGTGTACCCATATCAGAACCCTTTTTAAACTTCTTATTAGAAGTGAGTTGGCCGCAAGGGCAGCTACTTAAAGAGTATACGGTACTCCTTGACCCTCCTGTTTTATTGCAGTCTGGCAATCAAACCGTTGATAATTCTGCTAGTGTTCGAGCAGAACCGCGTCCAGCAACACCCGTACAAAACCAGAGACGACTAGCAGAACAGCGTCGTCAGCAAGAACAGAACCAAAGACAACAGCAACAACAGCGTCAGTTAGAACAACAACGAAAGCAGAATGTTCTTCGCCAACAACGGCAACGTGAACAAGCGACTCTCAATGAGAAGCAACGCATTCAGAGAGAGCAACAATCTCGTTTTGAATCACAAGCGATGGCTGCTTTGAAAGAGGAGCCAGTAGCAAGAAAAGCTATCTTAAATAAAAATACACCACCCACAAGAACTAATGTCGCTAAAGTGAATACAGCAAAACCTGCTGTAGCAAAGAAAAAACCTGCAGTTCGTCGTACGAGTCGTAGTAAATATCGCGTTCGCCGTGGTGATACGATGTCTAAGGTGGCATCAAAAATGAAACATCGTGGCGTTAGTAATAGCCAGATGATTGTTGCTTTATTTCGAGCAAATCCTCACGCTTTTACTAATGGCAATGTTAATAATTTAAAAGCGGGCGTACTACTTTCTCGACCTTCTCGGGAAATTTTAGGAAATCTATCACAGAAAAAATCTAGAAAGCTAGTAACACAGCATGTGTCACAGTGGAAAAAGCTACGCTCAGGTTTGGCGAACAATACGGTTGCACAAAAAAATACCATGGTGGCTCAACCTAAAACAGAACCCACACCGACAGTGACACAGAGACCTGCTGAAGTGAAGGCTCCAAAGGTGAATACTCCAGCAGCTAATGATCAGGCAAATTTAAAGGTTGCGGGAGGTCAAGGTGGTGATAAATCCTCTACTGCATCAGGTTCTCGAGAGAGAGTTGAGTTACAACAGCAAGTACTTTTAGCCCGAGAAGCATTGGCAAGTAGTCGTAGTGAAGCCGCTGAACTAGGTTTAAGGGTTAATAAGTTAGAATCTATTATTCGTAAGAAAGATCGCTTAATTAACTTGAAAAATGAGCGTCTAGCAAAGCTTGAGGCACAGCTTTCAGGAGCAACAAGAGTCACTAAGCCAAAAGATTTAGTGAATCAAATGGCTAATGCTGCAGACCAAAAAGAGAACAAAATTATTCGCACAGAGGAAACAGGGAATCTTGTCGATGATATTGCATCTGCTCAAGAAAAAGCACCCAGTGCATTGCCTGTCGAGAAAGCTGAAGATAGTCCGTTTAGGAATGATGCTAAAGAAAAGTCTGATGATGGTATTTTAAGCTTATTATCATCACCATTGGTTGGTGCCATTGGTGGTGGGTCATTGCTCGCATTGCTAATGGGCTGGTTGTTAATGCGCCGATCTAAAAATAATGCACTTCAGGATGATGATTTCTTTGATGATGATTTCGATGAAAATGCTGTTGATCCAGTGGATGAATATATCGATGAGGGAATTGATAGTGATCCAGTGACTGCTAGTGATCAATCGATCGATGATGACTTTGGTGATCTGTCTGCTGGCGATGAATCAGAAGAAGGCTTTGATAAATTATTAGCAAGTGAAGATAATCAAGACAATCAAGATGATGATGATATTGTTCAAGAGGCTGATGTTTATATTGTTTATGGTTTATATGATCAGGCAGAAGATGAGCTAAGAAAAGCCATTAAAGCAAATCCTGAAAAAATGGCTTATCATCATAAATTACTAGAAACCTATAAAGTTTCTGGCAATAAAGATGCATTTATTACGACGGCACAAGAATTTCTTGAAGCCAAAGGTGAGAATAAAGATAAATACTGGGAAAGTATTGCTCAATGGGGCAGTAAGCTTGCTCCTGATGAAAAGATGTTTGGTCATTCAACGGCAAAAGCTGCCATGCTCGCTTTAGGTGGCGGCGTTGGAGCTGGAGCTGCTACGGTATTGGCAAAGGAAGCTTTTTCCACAGAAAAACAAGAAGATTTTGGTACTGAGTTAAAAGATACTGAGCCCTATGGTCTAGATGCTGATATTGATGAAACATTGGTTTTTGATCCTAAGGCGGTAGGTGAAACAGTAAATACTGATGACTTTAGTCTTGACCTTGATGATGATTTAGATTTTGACTTGGATAGTAAGTTAGAGACTACTTTGGATAATAAACCAAAGATTGCAGATAAAAAGGTTGATGAAATGTTTGATCTGGGTGATTTGACTTTGGGAATGGATGACCCGTTGAAGGATGTAAAGACAAAGGCTGATGATACAAAAAATATCTTAAACTTTGAGAAGTCTGAAAGTGATTTATTCAGTAATAATAACCTTGATCTATCAAAGCAACCAGTGACTGACAATACTAATAATGCTGTGAGTGCAGAGGATAGTATTGATGATGCACTTTCTTTCCTTGATCTATCTGAGGATATTGATGATAGTCAGGAAAATATTAGTACCAAGCTTGATTTGGCTCGAGCCTATTTAGATATGGGTGATATTGAGGGAGCTAGAAACACATTGGAAGAAGTGGTGATCGAAGGTAATGATGATCAAAAACGTCAAGCAGAGACTTTGCTTCAAGAAACTGGCTAGTTTTAACTTTGTCGCTTGAAGTAAGATTAAAAAGCCGAGTGTAAAAACTTGGCTTTTTTTGTGCATGAAATAAAGAGAAAGTGGGTATAATCCCATCTATGAAATATATCGCATGTATTGAATATGATGGTTCGGCTTATTACGGCTGGCAACGCTTGGCTGAAGGACCTTCAGTTCAACAAACAGTAGAAGAAGCAATCTCTAAGGTAGCGAATCATTCTGTGGAAGTGATTTGTGCAGGGCGTACTGATAGTGGAGTGCATGCTTATGGTCAGGTCATTCACTTTGAAAGTGATGAAAAACGTACACTTGACGCTTGGCAAATGGGGACTAATCGTTATCTACCAAGTGATATTTCCATACTTTGGGTGCAGGTCGCTAGTGATGTGGAGTTTAGTGCTCGCTTCTCAGCACGATATCGGCGTTATCGCTATGTTATTCATAATCGTAAAGCACGTAGCGCTATTTTAGCGACTAAAGTAACGTGGATTTTTGAACCACTTAATGAGAAGGATATGCACACAGCAGCACAATGCTTAGTCGGTGAGCAAGACTTTAGTAGCTTTCGTGCATCAGCCTGTCAAGCGGGTCATGCACGACGTAACCTTCATTCCATTGAAGTATCGCGAGATAAAGACTTTATCTATGTTGATATTGTTGCTAATGCCTTTTTGCATCATATGGTGCGTAATATTGTGGGTTCATTATTGCAAGTAGGAGTGGGAAAGTGGCCTATTGCTAAAATGGCGGAGATTTTATTACTTAGGGATAGAACCAAGGCAGGCATGACCGCCGCTGCACAGGGTTTGTATTTTGTACATGTGGGTTACCCTGAGTCTCTCGGTTTGCCTAGTGATTATCAGTTACCACAATATTAGTTTTTAACGTTGAACAGATACTACCTACATCGGCTGATTAAGCGAAAGGCTAACGTGTTTCCAAATCATATAGCGTCATATCGCCTTCTAAATTCAGGTGCATAGCATAGGCATTGGGTACACGACAAAGAATATAAGCCGCCATTAATGTCGCTGTTTCTTTATTATCCTGTTCTAATGCCGTTAGAATACGATCAGAAACAATTTGGCAACGCTGAGTCAAATCAGGTTTCTCAACCCATGTTCGGCTCATCTGAAAACCACTGTCCATATCTTTATCTAGCATGGCAAAATAATCTTCAGCATCGGTGACTATTTGATCAGGTACCTTGATGTCCTGTTCATGTTCATCAACAAATATTTTTAATATCATGTTAAGATTTTCCTAAAAATAGGCTAGCAAGTATAGTCATATTTTGTATTCTTTAATATAAGAATGAATATTATTCATTCTAACTAGTAATCTGAGGTGTCAATATGTTGTATATTATTAAGGATGTGCTTAATTCACAACAGCTTGTAATTATTAATAAACTATTGAAAGATGCACAGTTTGTTGATGGTAAATTATCAGCAGGTCAGCAAGCAAAGGAAGTAAAAAACAACCTTGAATTAGATCGAAATAGCCCCTTACATAACCAACTTAACAACGTGGTTATGAATAGCTTAATGCAGAATAAACAATTTAATGATATAGCCTTACCATTACGAGTAGCAACCCCTTTTTATGTGCGATATACCAAGGGTATGAACTACGGTTTGCATGTTGATAACCCTGTGATGGGGCCGTTAGGTCAGCAATATCGTAGTGATATATCGACGACTATTTTCTTAAATGATCAGGAGGCTTATGAAGGGGGCGAATTACATATAGAAACACCTTTTGGTGAGCAGTTAGTGAAGTTGGATGCTGGTGATGCTGTGGTTTACCCTTCAAGTAGCTTGCACCAAGTGCGAGAGGTCACGAGTGGACAACGTGTTGCGGCGGTTATTTGGACACAAAGTGTCGTTAAAAGTGCAGAACAGCGCGCCTTATTATATCAACTGTCATCAAGTAACGATGATTTGAATGCGGGTGCTACTAGAGCTGATTTGAGTGATAGTTTAAGTAATATTCGTGCTAATTTGGTGAGAATGTGGGGTGAGGTGTAAGGGCTCATGTTACGAATAGGATTAACGGGAGGTATTGGCTGCGGTAAAAGCACGGTTCTAAAGCTATTTCAGCACTATGGTGCGAGTACTATTGATGCAGACAAGGAATCGAGAGCATTAATGAATGTAGGTCAGGCAACTCTTAAACAAGTTATTAGGCACTTTGGCATGGATTATCAGCTAAGTAATGGCGAGTTGGATCGAAAAAAACTAGGTGAGAAGGTCTTTTCTAATTCTCAGTATTTACGAGAGCTAGAGGCGATAACTCATCCTGCAATTAATGCTCGGATTTTAGCACTGATGGATGCTGTTGATTCACAAGATCCTTATGTTATTGTTGATATTCCTTTGTTATTTGAAAAATCTTATCAGTCATTATTTGATAGTATTGTTGTAGTGGATTGTAATATTAACCAACAATATGAACGTGTTATGAAGCGAGACGCTAAGAGTTACTCACAAGTGAAAGCTATTATTAGCCAGCAAATGAGTCTTGCTGTGCGTAAAAAGTATGCAAATTATGTTATTGTCAATCAAGGTTCTCTCGAAAGCCTACAGGAGCAAGTTGAATTACTGCACCATCAGTTTGTAGGAAATTAGTGCTTTCATATTTAAGAACCGATAGAATATATTTTATCTTAACGTAAAAATTGACGTTTAGATAAAACATATGGGTGAGTTAGGTATATAATATACCTTTATTTTAAGTATTTCTGATTGATGCTTGATCAGCTCGCTTAATAAATTAGTAGTCAATTCAACTTGTCTAGAGTGAACCAAGGGAAGATACGGTTTAATGGTTATATACGAACAACCTCTTAATGAAAAAATTCGATTATTTATGCGTCTTGAGCATATGTTTGATCGTTTTAATTATTTTATTGAAAAAGATTCCAAGCAAAGTAGCCAATCTGCATTAGAGTTACTATTGGATTTGCATGATATGTCATCCAGAATTGATATAAAGAGTGCTATTTTAAAGCTGATTGATCATCAAACAATGGCACTAAGAGATACAGCAAATACAGAAAATAATGAAGATACAAGACATATTTTAGATGCTTTAGCAGAAACAAGTGATCAGCTTTATAATTTTCATGGTCAATTTGGCCAGTATATGAAACATCACAATTTTCTTAACTTTGTGAAGCAACGCTTGAGTATTAGTGGTGGATTGAACTGTTTTGAAGCTCCTGTATTTAGTCTATGGACGAATCAATCTATCGATATACGTCGTGAGCAACTGACTAAATGGGTGGAGCCTTTTAGTA
Source organism: Thiotrichaceae bacterium (assembly GCA_023144895.1). Taxonomy (GTDB): domain Bacteria; phylum Pseudomonadota; class Gammaproteobacteria; order Thiotrichales; family Thiotrichaceae; genus HyVt-477. The sequence goes on along the minus strand of JAGLEV010000052.1, from coordinate 6,945 downwards.
AATCTCAAGAGGCGATTAAGCTAGTGATGAAGCTCATTAGAGAAAGTGGACAACAGACAGAATGTGTTGCATCTGATGGTTTTTATCAAGCAACCTTGCGCGATAGTCATAAGGAGCATCACCAGCTATTACGTGTCCATATTCCTCATAGTTATTCTTTTTACCCTGAGGTAAGTGCAGGCAAGCAAAGATTTTCTATACGCTTTGTTAGTATTGATGACTTGGCAGAAAGAGGGCGACAAGTACGTGAAGATGTGAATTTCTCTTTGAGCATTTGTGGCTTTTAAGGTATTTCAGACACTCGTAAAGTTGAGAAGGGTTATTCAATGGAAATAGATAAAAAAATGACAGATGAAATGTTGTTTGAAGAATCTATTGTCTTACTAAAGCAAGCTTTTATTCGGCAAAGCCATGTGCAAAGATCGGTATCACGACGAGTAAAAGTGCTCATACGATCCATTATGGTTGCTATTGTTACATCATTACTATTTACTTCCTATCTTGCTTATATCCTAACAAAAGAAGTGAACGCTCTGAGTAATAAATTAGATAAAATAACCTTTCAAGGTGCGCTTTTACAAAAGGATATGAACAAAATTGATGTTGTGCTAACGAAATTTCAAGCACAAATGAGTTATTTACCTGATATGAAAAAAGCTGTTGATGATATGGATACGAATTTATATCAAATGTTACCAAAAATGAAATTATTGACCTCTAGCATGGAAGGCGTTACTGGTGATGTCAGTAAAATGAGTTTACATCTTCAGGGAGTCTCTAATGCGATGCAACATCTTAACCAAACCATGGGTAGAATTGATGATGATGTTCATCAAGCATCTAAGCCAATTCAGCGGTTTAATGATATGAATCCATTTAATTTTTTTAACTAAGAGACCTTTTGTATGAAAGTAAATTTTTGTCAAAAGGTTATTGTCAATGAAGCTTACTAGAACACAGTTAGAGCAGCTTTATACTCATATGCAGGATCTTGGATCTTATACTCTTGACCAAGAGAGTGCGACTAAAAAAAATATTGTAGGAACCAATCGTGTTATCTATATATTCACCTTGCTTGGTTTTGTTATTATGGTGTTTGCCTTCTATACGTTCTATCAGCTATCGGGAGCTATTAATCATTCCATAAAAAGCATGGAAACAATGGAAAAGCAAGTGGTTATATTCAGAAAATCAGTGGGAAATGTCTCTGAGACAATCACTGAGATGGGGGGAGATGTAGAACAGATCCTTTATATGAGTAATAGTATCAGCCAAATTGCTGATCGAACGAAGACTATCGATCTTTATTTAGGAAAAATTTCAGTACAAATACAGCACTTATCAAAAGATTCTGTGTCACTCAATCAATCCTCCGCGCAAATGGAATCATCCATTAACAAGCTCAATCAATCAACAGGGCGTATTGCCTATTCTCTCCATGAGACAGCAAAGCCAATCAAGCAATTTATACCGATTCCATAAGGTATAAGAACCGCTATTACAAAAATCTAATAATAATACACTCAACCACATCAAACCATTGAAAGTGTCACTATAAAATGGAGTTTCAAGTCGTTAGCTACTAAGCATTTTATTCGTAATAATTTTATTGTGAGTAGCTCAAGAGCTAAGGTTTTAATGAGGCTATTTTGTGGATTTTTGTGTCTGCAAGATACCTCGCCACCAAAGGAGAGTACTATGATAAAAAAGATGATAGTGAGTATTTTTTTATGGGTATTGATTATGCCCAGTAGTTATGCCCAAAACGCACCCAATAAAGTAAGCCCTGATAGTTTAAAATACGGTAATAAGACCTTGTTATTAAATGGTGCAGGCTTGCGTAAAGAATTTTTTCTTAGCCTTTATGTTGGAAGCTTGTATTTAATGGAAAAAAGCATTGATGGTGAAGCTATTATTGAATCTGATCAACCGATGGCAATTCGTTTGTACATTAAATCATCTTTAATAACGGCTAAGAAAATGGAAGAAGCCACCGTGAATGGTTTGAAAAAATCAGGGGTTAATATGATGGAAATTCAAGAGCATATTGATGCTTTAGTGGCAACATTTGAAGGGGGAGTGAGTGAAGGTGATGTTTATGAGCTGATTCATATTCCTGAAAATGGCATTCATGTTTTGCGTAATAAAAAGCGAGTGACTATTATTCGCTCTTTAGCATTTAAAAAAGCTTTATTTAGTATTTGGTTATCTAAGAAACCAGTACAACAGAGTTTAAAGCGACAAATGTTGGGGATATAGCACCCATATAAGGATACCCTTTTTTAGTGGTATCCTGTAAGCTTTATACTATGAATGATTCAATAGAAATTGTACCGATTCAAGATCGGTTCAGAGGTTTTTTACCCGTTGTTATCGATATGGAGACGGGTGGGTTTAATAAGGAAACAGATGCGTTACTTGAGGTGGCAGCGGTCATTTTGCGCATTGATGAGAAGGGTGAATTAACACGCCATCGCACTTTTACATGGCATATTGCTCCTTTTGAAGGCTCTAACCTAGATCCAAAATCTTTAGAGGTTAATGGTATTGATGTGAATAGTCCTTTTCGCCAACAGATTGCCATTGATGAACATAAAGCGATGGCTGATTTTTTTAAGACGGTGCGTAAAGAAGTGAAGCTAAATAATTGTTCACGTGCCATTTTAGTAGGGCATAACGCCAATTTTGACTTGGGATTTCTTAATACTGCGGCAGAACGCACAGGCATTAAACGCAATCCTTTCCATCCTTTTAGTACTTTTGATACCGTAACATTAGGTGCAATGGCCTATGGGCAAACAGTATTAGCACGTATTGCTAGTAAGGCAAATATCTCATGGGATAGCTCAAAGGCACATTCAGCAAGCTATGATGCTGAAAAAACTGCTGATATTTTTTGTAAAGTATTAAATTCATGGTTATTTCTTAATACGACTATGGCGATGTTAGCCCCTGAAGAGTAATCATTTTATGAATATCATGTCACAATACCCATTAACGCGACCTCGGCGTATGCGTAAAGATGTTTTTTCTCGGCGCTTAATGCAGGAAAATAAACTAACAACCGATGATCTTATTTACCCTGTTTTTGTTATCGAAGGTGAAAATAAACGAGAAAAAATTGTATCTATGCCTGGTGTGGAACGCTTAAGCATTGATCTTTTGGTTGAAGAAGTAAAAATAATAGCAGCATTAGGTATTCCAGCGATTGCTATTTTCCCCGTAACGCCTGCTAATGCTAAATCTGATGATGCCGAAGAAGCTTATAATCCTGAGGGTTTAGCACAGCGTGCGGTACGTGCAGTAAAGAAAGCGGTCGCTCATATGGGTGTCATTACTGATGTGGCATTAGATCCTTTTACCCGTCATGGGCAAGATGGTCTTATGAATGATGAAGGCTATATTGACAATGATCGCACCGTAGAGGTATTAGTTCGTCAAGCTTTGTCTCATGCTGATGCGGGAGCTGATATTGTCGCTCCCTCAGATATGATGGATGGGCGTATTGGTGCTATTCGTGAAGCCTTAGAAAATGAGAATTATGTGAATACTCGCATTCTTGCTTATTCTGCTAAATATGCTTCTAGTTTTTATGGCCCATTTCGTGATGCAGTTGGCTCAGCGAGTAATCTGGGTGGTGCAAATAAGTATAGCTATCAAATGGATCCAGCGAATACTGATGAAGCCTTACATGAAGTTGCATTAGATTTGAGCGAAGGTGCGGATATGGTGATGGTTAAGCCAGGTCTACCTTATCTTGATATTGTTCGGCGAGTAAAAGAAAACTTTAAAGTCCCGACCTTTGTTTATCAAGTGAGTGGCGAATATGCCATGTTAAAGGCGGCAGGCTCTAATGGCTGGATTGATGAAAAGGCTTGTGTGTTAGAAGCACTATTATCAATGAAGCGAGCAGGTGGTGATGCAATTCTAACGTATTATGCTAAAGATGTTGCGGAGTGGCTACGAGATGACTGATTTGTATGCTGTTGTGGGTAATCCTATTGCTCATAGCAAATCACCTTTGATTCATTCTTTATTTGCAAAACAAACACAGCAGGAAATTGAATACACGACGTTGTTATCTCCTATGGATGATTTCACTGCAACGATTCGCCAGTTTTTTTCACAAAATTCAGCCTGTGGTTTAAATATTACCGTACCGTTTAAGCTTGAGGCTTATGCGCTTTGTGAAGAACTTAGTGACTATGCTAAACAAGCAGGTGCTGTGAACACATTGTATAAAAATGAGCAAGGGTATATTTGTGGAACCAATACTGATGGCATTGGTATTGTGCGTGATTTGCTCAAAAATAATGTTGTCTTGAAAAATAAAAAAATACTCATTATTGGTGCTGGTGGTGCAGTACGTGGAGTGATTGCTCCATTATTAGAACAGCAGGTTGCACAGATAGTCATAGCGAATCGTACGGTTTCAAAAGCACAAGCACTCGTCTCTTTATTTAATATTAATGAATTATCTGCTTCTGGTTTGGATGATATTCCAGCACTAGGTTTTGATCTTGTTATTAATGGCACAGCAACCAGTTTAGAAGGAAAGTTGCCAAAAATTGATGCTAAACATATTGTAGGATCAAAATGTTGCTACGATATGATGTATGCAGCAGGACAAGAAACAGCCTTTGTTACTTGGGCAAAAGATCTAGGGGTAGGGCAATGTCTCGATGGCTTGGGGATGTTAGTTGAACAAGCGGCTGAATCATTCTTTATTTGGCGGGGTGTTCGTCCTGATACAACGTCAGTATTAGATCAATTGCGGTAAAGATATTTACCAGAATATTGCTTATATTGATGTGATAGGGAGTGAGTGAACCACCGCATGAGGGCTAGTGTGGGGAGAGCGGAAGAAAAACCTCCACTCTTACCCGATTTATTATCTCTATAGGGTTTATTTCCCTGTATAATTTACCGCAATGGATTGACCGCTCAATGTTAGAAAGACATAAAGTGTTTGTTTTTCTGTGTCAGGAATTGCTTTATTGATATAAGTGATAACCCACTCAGAGCGATCATCTGCTACTTTTTTATCAACAGTGTTTACTTTTATCGATGCCCAGCTCTTATCCACTTTGCCTTCTTTAATTAATAAATTAATCGCCTTTTTTGCATTTTTCTCTGCGACTTCCTGACTGACAGGCTTATCTAAACGTTGGTACTCACCACTGACACTTAAGGTAATAACAACAGGGGAAGTACTTTTATTTTCCCAATACCAGCCATGTGTTCCTGCAAATTCTGTTGTTAACGAACCACTGACACTCGATTTAGTGTCTTTTTCAAAACTCTTGAAATAACCTGTTGTGTCGCCTTCAGGTTCAGCATGAAAATCAAAAAATAATTCTTCTTTATCTGTTTTCCATGTGTAGTCAAAACTGGCACCTTTGTTAAGGTATAATTTATATTCCTTATCACCTTTGGCGGGAATAGTGATGGTAATCGTATCCTTTTCGTTAGTTTGCTTCTGATCTTGCTGTTCAACGTTAACCTTTGCTTCTGTTTCTGATGGGCTAGTGACTTCTGTATTATCAGTCGCTTCTAACGTTTTATCATCAGACTTTACCGTGTCTTCTGTGGCATGACTGTGATCACCATCATTAGAATTATGGGTATGAGCATCATTATCAGAGCAGCTCGCTATTATAAAAGTAAAAAATCCAAGTAGTAATAATTTTGTGTAGGGCATAAAATTCTCCTGTTAATCAATGGTGTCATGTGTCGTTTTAATCGGTGTTTTTTGCTTTATTTTCTGTTCTGTCGTCACTGTCAATTCATCGGTATTGGTAGAGTGTTCATAGCCGTGCATCTGCATAAGAAAAAGAAATGCACCTGTAAAAATCAAAAAATAGTTTGATATTTTACTAAAAGTAGGAAAAAAGTAGCTTTTTCGAAAGATGGCAATGAGTAATAACATTAGAGTTAAAGCAAAAATTTGACCCAATTCTATACCCACATTAAATGAAATAATATTTATTAATAGTTGGTCTGGGTCTAGTGGTAGTTGTTGTAAGCGTGTTGATAACCCAAGACCATGAATCAGCCCTAAGCTAAATATCATTGCCAGCATATTGGGTGCTTTAATCTTTAGATATTTTTTAAAGCCATTAATATTATGAAAAGCAATATAACAAACACTTAAAGCAATCACCGCATCAATTAAAAAATAATTAACCTGAATTGTATTAAAAGTGGCAATAATCAGTGTGATACTGTGCCCAATAGTAAATGCAGTGATGTATTTAATGATGTCTTTAAATTTTGTTAAGAAAAAAACAATACCAAACACAAAGGCCAAATGATCATAGCCCGATAGCATGTGGGTCGCACCAATCCATATATAGCGTAGGTTTCCCCCTGCCATAATAATTTGCTTTTCGGTATCAGACATACCATGCCCAGAGGCTAAGCTAGCAAAAAGTGCAATAAAGGCAACAAGTAGCCATTGCGATTGTTTTATAACAGATAGCATAAATATCTCCTTAAATTTATCTATTCTATATTTATTTAGGAGCTTTGTGGTGAATACAGGGAATAATTATTGAATAATAAGAGGGTAAAATTGAGTTGGTTTTTAATTATTTTTATATTCATATTGCAATAATAGTAAATATTGTATAAGTGTCAAGCCCTGACATATAAGACTTAATGTATTTTTACACAAAACAATTATTATTGGTATGGTGGGGCATTAAGGGTATAAATTATTAATATAATGATTGAATTAGGTGTTAATTGTTTAGAATCATATGATCATTATCTTCCAGAATTTGATAAACTCCATCGTGCACGTCAATTAATGCATAGCCTGATGACAGGAGAAAAGATGATATGAACATACACAGCCAAGCACGGACAACCCCTCAAATACGTGAAGAAATTCATGCTTGTAAAGGAAAGCAGTCAGTGGCCTCAACAGCGGCAGCATTTCTT